>DASYQV010000244.1:0-10935 GCA_036005125.1 Vicinamibacterales bacterium | reverse complement strand
CCTTCCCAAGAACGACCCGTTCCACGTCGAGCGGATGAACAAGACGCAGGGGATGATCCTCATCGAGGGCAACGCCGCGGCCGCCGTCGGGTGCATGATGGCCGGCTGCACGGTCGTCGCGTGGTACCCGATCACGCCCTCGTCCTCGCTGTGCGAGACGATGATCACCTACATGAAGAAGTACCGGATCGACAAGGACGGCAGGGCGACGTTCGCGATCGTGCAGGCGGAGGACGAGATTGCCGCGCTCGGCATGGTCGTCGGGGCCGGCTGGGCGGGCGCCCGTGCCATGACGTCGACCGCGGGTCCTGGCATCTCGCTGATGTCGGAGTTCACGGGTCTCGGTTACTACGCGGAGATTCCGGCGGTCATCTTCGACGTTCAGCGGGTGGGGCCGTCCACGGGGCTTCCGACGCGAACGGCTCAAGGCGACATCCTCACGACGGCGGTGCTGTCGCACGGCGACACGAAGCATCCACTGCTGCTGCCGTGCTCGGTCTGGGAGTGCTATTCGATGGCGATGGAGGCGTTCGATCTCGCCGAGCAGCTCCAGACGCCCGTCTTCGTCATGTCCGACCTCGACCTCGGCATGAACATGTGGATGTCGGATCCGTTTCCGTATCCGACCAAGGCGATCAACCGCGGCAAGGTGCTCGACGAGGCGCGGCTGCGGCAGCTTGGGGCGCAGTGGGGCAGGTACGTCGACGTCGACGACGACGGGATTCCGTACCGGACGGTGCCGGGCGACGGGATGCCGTCCTATTTCGCGCGCGGGTCGGGTCACAACGCGAAGGGCCAGTACAGCGAGCGCGCGGACGACTACGGCAACAACATGGACCGTCTGTTGAAGAAGTTCGAAACGGCCCGCAAGCTGGTTCCGCAACCCGAGATCCAGTGGAACCCGAAGGCCAAGATCGGCATCATCGCCTACGGCACGAGCCACTTCTCCGTCGAGGAGAGCCGCGACCAGCTCCGCCAGGAGCGGCAGATCGAGACATCCTACTACCGGCTTCGCGCGTACCCGTTCACCCCGGCGCTCAACGAGTTTTTCGACAAGCACGACCGTGTGTACGTCGTCGAGCAGAACCGCGACGCCCAGATGGCGGCGCTGATGCGGCTGGAGCTCGAGCCGGCGCGCATCGCGAAGCTCCGCAGCGTGCTGCACTACAACGGACTGCCGATCGACGCGCGCAGCATCACGGACGGAATCCTCGTGCAGGAAAGGCTGCGGCCGCCGATTCCCGCCGAGTATAAACATTCGATGGTGGGGAGCGGTCTCGCCGCGCAGGACGAATTCGGCATTGCCGGCCGCGGCGAATAAACCAGTCGAAGGCTCTGGTGATGTCCGTGGCAGAGCCTTCGCCTGGTGACAGTATCTTTTTGGCGCGCTGCGCGCGCCTCGGTCGCGTCGCTGCGCGACCCGACCAGGGACGAGACAATCATGAGCACGGCGACTCCGAGTCCAAAGAAGATCAACCGCATCGGCCTCGAGCCGGCTGATTACAAGGGCAGCAAGACGACGCTCTGCGCGGGGTGCGGCCACAATGCGATTTCAGAGCGGATCATCGACGCCTGCTACGAGATGGGAATTGACTCCAAGCAGGTGATCAAGCTGTCGGGAATCGGCTGCTCGAGCAAGAGTCCCGCGTATTTCCTGTCGAAATCGCACGGGTTCAACTCCGTGCACGGGCGGATGCCGTCGGTGGCGACCGGCGCGATGCTCGCCAACAGCCGGCTCGTCGCGATCGGGGTCAGCGGTGACGGCGACACGGGGGCGATTGGGATCGGGCAGTTCGTGCACCTGATGCGCCGCAACCTGCCGATCATCTACATCATCGAGGACAACGGCTGCTACGGCCTGACCAAGGGGCAGTTTTCGCCGACCGCGGACCTCGGTTCCAAGTTGAAGACGGGCGTGGTCAACGACCTGCCGCCGATCGACATGTGCGCGCTCGCGATTGAGCTCGGCGCCAGCTTCGTAGCCCGGTCGTTCTCCGGCGACAAGAAACAGCTCTTGGCACTGCTCAAGGCGGCGCTCTCGCATCGCGGCACGGTCATGCTCGACGTCCTCTCGCCCTGCGTGACGTTCAACGACCACGACGGCTCCACCAAGAGCTACGCGTACGTGAAGGACCACGACGAGCCGGTGCACGAGCTGAATTTCGTGCCTTTCTTCGAGGATATCGCCGTCGAACAGGAGCCGGGCCGCACCAAGGAAGTGGCGCTGCACGACGGGTCGAAGATCTATCTGAAGAACGTGGGCGAGGATTACGATCCGACCGACAAGATCACGGCGATGAAGCTGCTGATGGAAACCGCGCGCCGCGGCGAGTACGCGACGGGCCTGCTGTATATCGAGCCCGACAAAGACGACTTCTGCACGCTGCTGAACATGACCGGCGAGCCGCTGGCGTTCCTGCCTCTCGAGCGGACCCGCCCGGGGAAGGAAGCGCTCGACGAGATCATGGAGTCACTGCGCTAAGTAAAAAGTTGAAAAAGTGGAAAGTGGAAAGTGGGGCCGCCGAACGCGCCCCTTTTCACTTGTCCACTTTCCACTTTTAATTTTTCCGCTTCCGAAGTTACCCCTGCGACTCATCCTCGTTCGCGCCAATCACGTCCTCTGCGATCGCCACCTCGTCATTGGGGAGACCGTCCTCGTTGAGTGCCGGGGCGTTGGGATTTCCATGCGCACTGTCGGGAGGCGGTCCTTCGACGGCGCCCTTTGCGAGATCGGGGTCAGTGGCTCGAGACGTCTGCTGTGGCATCGCAGCCTCCTCGTGCTTTTTGCCTTCGAAAAACGTGCCAACATTTCAGTACGTGCTTCCGCGCGTACAAGGACCGATCGTAAGCGGGACTATAATCGGCGGATATGCAGCGGACGCTCGCCATCATCAAACCGGACGCCGTCGAACGGCGTCTGGTTGGCCAGATTCTCGCGCGAATCGAAGATGCCGGCTTCACGATCCGCGCGATGCGGCTGCAGCGCCTGACCAAGCGCGAAGCCGAAGGCTTCTACGCCGTTCACCGGGAGCGCCCGTTTTTCACCTCGCTCACCGATTTCATGTCGTCGGGTCCATCGGTGGTGCTGGCCCTCGATGCGCCCGACGCGATCGGCAAGTGGCGCACCTTGATGGGCGCTACCGACCCCACGAAGGCCGACGCACGAACGCTTCGTAAAGAGTTCGGCACCTCCATCGAACGCAATGCCACGCATGGCTCCGACGCCACAGAGACGGCAGCGTTCGAGGTGGGGTACTTCTTCCGGGGACTGGAGCTCGTGTGATCGGGCCGGGGCTCCGGGCTTCCGGCTTCAGGCTCAGGTCCTGATTCTCGTGAGACGTCGATGGGGCGGATTCTCATCATCCTCGGTCTGGTCATTGCTCTGATCGGCCTGCTCATCACCCTCGGGCTTCCGATCGGACGGCTTCCCGGAGACATCACGATCCGCCGGGGCAGCTTCACGTTTTACTTTCCGCTGGCCAGCTCGATTCTCGCCAGCATCGTGCTGACGCTGTTGTTGATGTTCCTGACCAGAAGATGACCGGCCCTGAGCCACAAGCCTCGAGCCCCGAGCCCTGAGAAACGCTGATGCCCTCGATCAAAGCCGACAGATGGATCAGGAGAATGGCGCTCGAACGCGGGATGATCGAACCGTTCGAAGATCGCCAGGTGCGGGCCGGGGTCGTGTCGTATGGGCTCTCGTCCTACGGCTACGACATCCGCGTCGCCGACGAGTTCAAGGTCTTCACGAACATCAACAGCACCGTCGTCGATCCGAAGAACTTCGACGCCCGGTCGTTTGTCGACATCCGGACCGACATCTGCATCGTCCCTCCCAACTCGTTCGTGCTGGCCAGGACGGTGGAGTATTTCCGCATCCCGCGGGACGTGCTGACGATCTGCGTTGGAAAGTCGACCTACGCGCGATGCGGTCTGATTGTGAACGTGACGCCGTTCGAGCCGGAGTGGGAGGGGTTCGTGACGCTGGAGATCTCCAACACGACGCCGCTGCCGGCGCGAATCTATGCGAACGAGGGCATCGCTCAGGTCCTGTTCTTCCAGAGCGACGAAACGTGCGAGGTCTCGTACGCGGACAAGAAGGGCAAGTATCAGAAGCAACAGGGACTTACGCTTCCTCATCTGTAACAGCGCCCGCTCGAGAATTTCTGATAGGCTACACAGCATGCGACGCGCGCACGGCGTTCAGGGCGCGGAGGTCGCTCGAGGCGCACTACCTGTTGACTTGCCCTGGTGACGGTAGTAAAAAATGCCGCAACTTTCGCCTGTGTCCCTAGGTCGATTCGACCCCACTCGGCATGGATAAACTCGTCGAGCGCCAGCCGCCAGCTCGAGGCCCGCTGGTGGTCGTGCCTGCTCTCGCCGTTCAGTTCTTCCTGATACCGCTAGCCGTCGTCGCGGTTACTGCTGCAATTTATGTCGGCTTTCGCATGCTGCTAACCGACAACCGCACGGCGCAGGAGTATCTTGCGGAGCTTCGGCACGGCGGCACCGAACGGCAGTGGCCTGCGGCGTACGAGCTGTCGCAGTTGATGGCCGACCCGAAGGTGCGCGCCGATCGCCGGCTCGCGCCGGAGCTCGTCAAGGCATTCGAGGAGGCGAAGGACGGGGATCCTCGCGTCCGGCGTTACCTGGCGCTTGCGATTGGTCGGCTCGATCCTCCGTTGCCTCCCGAGGCGATCGTGGCGCTGACCAATTCGCTCGAGCAGCCTGACAAGCCGTGGACTCCCGACTGGTTCTCCCAGTTGAACGGATGGTCGGCGACCGATGGCAGCGAAGCTCGCATCACCGCTATCTGGGCGCTGGGCTCGTCGGGGGATTCGAGCGTGGTCCCGCGGCTGCAACCGCTGTATTACTCAACCGATGCGGGGATCCGGAAGATGGTCGCCTACGCGCTCGGTGCGTTGCCGGGTGATGCGCAGCTGGTCACACTCCGCACCGCGCTCGAGGATCCCGTTGCAGACGTTCGCTGGAATGCAGCAATCGCGCTGGCGCGACACGGCAACCGCGAGGGCGTGCCGGTGTTGAAGCAGATGCTCGACCGCGGATATCTCGCGCAGGCGGTCGAGGGCGCTGCCCAGGCCGGCGCCGACATCGACCCGGCGGGCGAGGTGATGATCAGCAGCCTGCAGGCGCTCGCCTCGCTCCGGGAAGCGTCGCTGAGGCCTGAGGTCGAGTCGATCAGCCGCGAGGACCGGAACCTGCGCGTCCGTCAGGCCGCGCTCGAAGCGCTCAAGGTCATTCGTGATTCATGATTCGTGATTCATGATTGGGGAATCGTGATGAAGGGCAAGTCACGAATCGAGAATCAAGAATCAAGAATCGAAAATGAGTAGAGGCATGGCTGAGGAACCGAAATCCGGCGTTACCGATCCGAACATTCCCGCCGATGAGGAGAGCGAGGGAGCGGGCACGACGCCAGGGGCGGCACCGGCGGGCACTGCGCCGCGTCCCGCGGCGCCAGCCGGCACTGCGCCGCGTCCCGCGGCACCAGCAAGCACTGCGGCGCGTCCCCCGGCGCCAGCAAGCACTGCGGCGCGTCCTGCGACGCCGGCAAGCACTGCGGCGCGTCCTGCGACGCCGGCCGGTACTGCGCCCCGTCCCGCGGCTCCAGCTGGCACAGCGGTGGTGGGTGCACCGCGTCCCGCGGCGCCAGCAGGTGCTGGGGCGCGCCCGGCGGCGCCAACCGGCACGGCTCCCGCGGCCGGCGCTCATGCGCGTCCCGCGGTGCCGCCTCGTCCCGCGGCCCCTGCCGTTCCGCCCGCGGATCTCGCGGGCAAGGTGACCTCGCCTGTGGTCGGCACGCCGGTGAAGAAGCCGGCCGCTGCGGCGGCAGCCGCCGACGAGGACGACACATCCCCGCTGATGTCGCGCCGCGTCTGGATTGGCGTCGCCTGGGGCGCTTTCACGGCCGCCTCGGTGGCCGCGCTCGCCGCGACCGGCCGGTTCATGTTCCCCAACGTCATCAACGAGCCTCCGGCGCAGTTCAAGGTCGGATTTCCCGCCGAATACGGGATGGGAGTCGACGAGCGCTTCAAGGAGACGATGGGCGTCTGGATCATACGCACGAACCAGGACATCGTTCACAACGTCAGCGGTTTCTACGTGCTGATCAGCACGTGCACGCACCTTGGCTGTACGCCGAATTACCTCTCGGCGGAAAACAAGTTCAAGTGCCCGTGCCACGGCAGCGGGTTCCGGCCGACGGGGATCAACTTCGAGGGACCGGCGCCGCGTCCCCTCGAGCGCGCGCGTGTGGTGCTCGCCGACGATGGGCAGATCCTCGTCGACAAGAGCCGCAAGTTCCAGAACGAGCTGGGACAGTGGGCCGATCCGGAGTCGTTTCTCGCGGTGTAGAGGGAATAGGCATTCGTGATTCGTGATTACCGGTGGTTCACAATCATGAATCACGAATCATGAATCACGAATAGAGAGAGCCGCATATATGGCCCCGACCAAGACAATCGAGCCCCAGGAAAGCGCCCCCGTCCGGTTCTGGAACTACCTGACCGAGACACAGGTCTGGAAGTCGATCTTCCGGCACGACCGGCCGACGACCGACCGGACCCGCGTGCTGGTGATGCTGACCAACGTTTTCCTGCACCTGCACCCGGTCCGCATCCGGAAGTCCGGCGTGAAGCTCCGCTACACGTGGTGCATGGGCGGCCTGAGTTTCTTCCTCTTCCTGGTCCTAACGTTCACCGGACTGCTGCTGATGTTCTATTACCGGCCCACGCTGGAGTACGCCTATACGGACATCGTGGGACTGCGCGAGCACGTGCCGCTCGGCATCATGCGCGAGATGCACCGGTGGGGCGCGCACGCCATGGTCGTCACCGTCTGGCTCCACATGTTCCGCGTGTTCATGACCGGCTCCTACAAGCCGCCGCGCGAGTTCAACTGGTCGGTCGGCGTCATCATGCTCGTCCTCACGCTGCTGCTGTCGTTCACCGGGTACCTGTTGCCGTGGGACCAGCTGGCGATCTGGGCCATCACGGTCGGCTCGAACATGGCGCGTGCGACCCCGTTCCTGGGCCACGAGGGGCCGGGCGCGTCGCTGCTGGCACTCGGGGACGTCAAGCTCGTGCACTCGGCGTCTGACGCGCGTTTTGCGCTGCTCGGCGGCACGTTCGTGGGCGAGGGTGCGCTGCTCCGCTTCTACGTGCTGCACTGCGTCGGGCTGCCGCTCATCATTGGGCTGCTGATGGCCGTGCACTTCTGGCGCGTCCGCAAGGACGGTGGCATCTCGGGCCCACTCTAATCGGAGGCCGATATGCGAGTGGTTAGGGATTTCATCAACGGTCTCGCCAACCCGAGGCTGTTCTTCATCCTCTCAGTCGCGGCGCTGCTCCTAATCATCTGGAAGCGCGAGCAATTCGCCTCCAAGGCAGTCGGGTACGGCCTCCTGGGATTCCTCGCGCTCTTCCTCGTCTTCGGTTACTTCGATCCGAATTTTCAGCTCATCATCCTCAAGCCCGACAACGTGCCGATCGTCGGCCTGATCTTCCTGATCGTGTTCTTCACCTGGTATTCCATCCGCCAGGGCGTCATCAACGACCAGCGCATCGCGCGCGGGGAAGGGCCGGTCGAAAAGCAGGAGTCGGATCGCGTGTGGGTGTGGCCCGATCTGGTCTACACGGAACTGATCTCGCTCATTCTGTGCTCCGTGGTGCTGATCGTCTGGTCGATCGTGCTCAAGGCGCCGCTCGAGCAGCCGGCCAGCCAGTCGGCGACGCCCAACCCGTCGAAGGCGCCGTGGTACTTCCTGGGCCTCCAGGAGATGCTGGTCTACTTCGATCCGTGGCTCGCGGGTGTCGTGCTGCCCACGTTCATCATCATCGGACTGATTGCGATTCCCTACATCGACAAGAACCAGAAGGGGAACGGCTACTACACGGTTGCCGAGCGCAAGGCCGAAATCTTCCTGTTCATGCTCGGGTTCGTGGTCCTCTGGTGCTCGCTCATCGTGCTGGGCACGTTCCTGCGGGGTCCGAACTGGAACTTCTTCGGACCGTTCGAGTACTGGGACACGCACAAGCTCGAGGCGCTCACCAACGTCAACCTGTCCGAGTACATCTGGGTCCGCGGGCTCCGGACCGGCGTGCCCTCGTTCTGGCTGACGCGTGAAATCTTCGGCATCCTGCTGGTGCTCGCGTACGTGTTCGTGCTGCCGGTCCTCCTGGCCCGTACGGTGTTCAAGGACTATTACGCGAAGATGGGGCCGGGCCGGTTCTACGTCGGCGTGTTCCTCTTCCTGATGATGATGTCGCTGCCGGCGAAGATGCTGCTCCGGTGGATCTTCAACCTCAAGTACATCGTGGGGATTCCTGAGTTCTTCTTCAACATCTGACGGCCATGGCAGAAAAAAAGTCAGTCGGCCACGCGTACAACGTCGACTTCCTGAACGTCGTGTTTGCGGCGTCCAGCATCTTCCTCTTCGTGTGCGTCGTCTGGATGGTCTGGGACGACTTCGACCGCGAATGGAAGAACACGCAGCGGCGGTTCACGCAGCTCGAGATGGAGGTCACGCGCGCGCAACTCGCCGCGGCCGAGCGCGGGGTCGATGCGAAAAAAAGGGGACAGCTCGACCAGCAGCTCGCCGAAGCGCAGAAGAATGTCGATGCGAACGCGCAGAAGGTGAAGGAGCTGCAGTCGCAGATCGACGCCCTCAGCGCGCGCCTGTATCGCGAAACGCAGGATTACCAGTTCGCCAAGGCGAGCTACGATGTGGACCGCTACGCATACGAGGTGCAGCGCAAAGCGGGCCAGGCCTCGGACGAGCGGGGCAAGGAGCTCTCCGCACGGTCCGCGCGTGTCGACGAGCTGAATCAAATCGTGGAACGAACAACCGCCGAGCGGGCGAAGCTGCAGGCGGAGACGGGCAAGTACACCGGACGGGTGGCCGCGCTCCGGAAGCAGATCGACGACATGTACACGGAGCAGCGGCGGCTCCAGACGCGGTTGAACGTCATCGCGCCGAGCCTGAGCAAAACCCTGCTCCGCGACGCGCCAATGACCGACTTCATGGCGCCGACGCTGAAGGTGCAGCAGGTCGTGCTCCCCAACGTCGTCGACGACGTGAACTTCACGCGCGTGCCGAAGATGGATCGGTGCACCACCTGCCATCTGTCCATCGACCGGAAGGGCTACGAGAAATATCCCCAGCCGTATCGAACGCATCCGAATCTGAACGTGTACCTCGGCAGCGACTCGCCACACCCGCTGAACCGCATCGGGTGCACCGTGTGTCACGAGGGCATGGGCCAGTCGGTGACGTTCCGCGACTCGGCGCACACGCCGCGCGACGAGAAGCAGGCGCACGAGTGGGAGAAAAACCACCACTGGGAGCAAACCCACTTCTGGGATTACCCGATGCTGCCGCTCGGCATGACAGAGGCCTCCTGTGCCAAGTGCCACCGCCAGGAGGTGTTCGTTCCGAACGCGAACGCGTTGACGCTTGCATACTCGACCTTCGAGCGTGCCGGCTGCTACGCCTGTCACAAGACGCGCGGTTTCGAGGGTCTGAGGAAGCCTGGGCCGAACCTCACGCGCATCAAATCCAAGCTGACGCCGGAGTGGGTGAACAACTGGGTCCGCGAGCCTCGCGCGATCAAGCCGGCCACCTGGATGCCGCAGATCTGGTACAACTCGAATTCCAGTTCACCGCAGGATACGCCGCGCAACGAGGTTGAAATCGCGTCGGTCGTCACCTACCTGTTCGACAAGTCCGAGGAATACACGCCGGCAGTTGCGTCGCCGCCTCAGGGGGACGCTGAAGCGGGCAAGAAGGTGGTGGAATCGGTCGGCTGCCTCGGATGCCACGTGACCGAGGAGAAGGATCGGTCGGCGGCAGGTCCGCGCCGGACGTTCGGCCAACCGCTTCAGTCGGTCGGCTCGAAAACAACCTACTCCTGGATCTACAACTGGGTCCGCGATCCGAAGCACTTCAGCCCCGAGACCTACATGCCGAACCTGCGGCTCACGGATCGTGAAGCCGCGGACGTCGCGACGTATGTTTTCAGCCTCAAAGGTGCGACCGGCACAGCCCCGAAAACGAAAGTCGATCCGAAGGCGGTCGATGATGTCCTCTTCGACTATCTCCGCACCGTGATGCCGGTCGCCGATGCGAAGGCAAAGCTCGCGTCTATGTCGCCGGAGCAGCGGCAGCTCGATCTCGGCGAGCGCGTCATCGGGCGGTACGGCTGCTTCAGTTGTCACGAGATCCGCGGGTTCGAGAAGGCGCAGGCGATTGGCGTCGAGCTGTCGGAGGAGGCGAGCAAGCTCGTCACGCGGCTCGACTTCGCGTTCGTCGACCTCCCGCACACGAAGCTCGCGTGGTTTCGGCAGAAGCTCCACGATCCCCGCAGCTACGACCAGGGACGCGTGCTGAAGCCGGAAGAGAAGCTGCGGATGCCCGACTTCCACCTGAGCGACCACGAGCAGGATCTGCTCGTGACCGCCATCATGAGCTTTCAGCGGCAGGTGCAGCCGGCCGCCGCGCTGCCGACGGCCACAGCGCGAACCGACTTCCTGCGAATCGGCCGGAACCTGACGAACCGCCGGAATTGCGTGGGGTGCCATACGATCGAGGGTAACGGCGGCGACTACAAGAGTCTGGTTGCCGAGGAAACGCTCGCACCGCCGCTCCTCACGCCGGAGGGCGCCAAAGTGCAGCCCGACTGGTTGTACGCGTTCCTGCGGGGTCCAATCACGATTCGTCCCTGGCTGAACGTACGGATGCCGACCTTTGGCCTCGACGATGGCCGTTTGAATGACGTGATTCATTACTTCGAGGCCATCCCGAATCAGATCGTGCCGTTCCAGACGCACGAGGTGCTCCGCGCGTCGAACGTGAATGCGTCCGGGAAGGAGCTCTTCGAGCTGCTGCGGTGCCAGCAGTGTCACGTGCTCGGCACG
>DASYQV010000243.1:0-1707 GCA_036005125.1 Vicinamibacterales bacterium | reverse complement strand
TTGCCGTTTGTGTTTCCGTGCTGCCGCCCGATCGATGCCGCGCGCAGCGCGCCCACCGGCGGGAGATCCGTGTCATTTCTCTCCGCGTGACTCCGCCCCTCAGCGTCCTCTGCGCGACATCGTCTCCGCGCTCTCCGCCATCTTTGCGAGCGATGACAAGGTAATTTACGTCAGCCTCCTTAGATGCGGCGCCAGCCTGCGTGTGTACAGCGAGCCGTTGATCCGTCATAATGGTGCCCGCGCCGCATTGAGGAATTGTCATGAGCCTACTTCGCAAGCTTCTGATCCTTGCGCATCGATATCTCGGCATTGTGCTGAGCCTGCTCGCGGTCATCTGGTTCGCCACGGGAATCGTGATGATGTACGCGGGTGGCATGCCAGAGGTGACCGCGCAGATGCGCCGGGACCGCCTCCCGAACCTGGACCTCTCACGCGTCCGGCTGAGTCCCGCGGAAGCTGCAACGGTGGCTGTGTCGAGCACGGACTCGTCCGCCGTCGACAGTAACGGCCGTCCGACCCGAAGACTGGGAGGCGGAGGACGCGTGCTGCTCCGCACGGTCATGGACCGGCCGGCGTACCGTGTGGGCGGTATCACGGTCTTTGCCGACACCGGCGACGTGCTGGACGAGGTCAGCCCCGCGCAGATACGCACGATCGCCAGCCGGTTCGCGCGCGTGCCCGAAGAGCGGGTGACGTACGTGCGGACGCTCACCAGCACCGATCAATGGACGCTCACGCAGGGGCGCGCCCTGCCACTGCACAAGTTCACCGTCGACGACGGGAAGGGCACGGAGCTGTACGTCCAGTCCGAATCAGGCGACGTCGCGATGATGACAACCCGGCGCAGCCGGATGCTGGCCTGGATCGGCACGATTCCCCATTGGATGTACTTCGAGGGGCTGCGCAAGCGCCAGTTGTTCTGGTACCGGTTCATGGTGTGGACGTCCGAAGCCGTATGCGTGCTCGCCATGTTCGGATTGATTCTCGCCGTCACGCAGTTCAGAAAGACCAGGCCCTTCCGTCTCGCGAAAGCCATCCCGTACGCCGGCTGGATGCGCTGGCACTACATCACCGGCGCGTTCTTCGGCGTGTTCACGCTGACGTGGGCGTTCAGCGGCCTGCTGTCGCTCGAGCCGTTCGAGTGGACCAACGCCACGGGTCTGCCTATCTCGCGCGAAGTCTTCACGGGCGGGCCCATGGAGCTCACGAGATTCCCGGCTCCCGATCCGACGGAGTGGGCGCGGGTGCTCAACGGTCGCGCGATCAAGGAAATAGAGTTGGCGCGGATCCAGGACGAGCACTACTACATTGTCCGGCAGGCGCCCGACGCGGCGGCCGAGGGCCAACGGGCCGAGCGCCTTCACCAACCCTATTCCGTCAGCGGATCGGTTGAACCGGATCGCCTGCTGGTCGCGGCGGACACGCTCGAGGTGCGCCGGCAGCCATTCAGCACCGAGTCGCTGGTCGCGCGCCTGAAAGAAGCGGTTCCCGATGTACCGATCGTTGAAGCCACGACGCTGGCGGACTACGATTCTTACTACTATTCCCGGGGACGACAGACGCCGCTGCCGGTCCTGCGCGTGAAGTTCGGCGATCCTGCCGGGACGTGGTACTACATCGACCCGGCGACAAGTCAGATCGTCTCCCAGCTCCACCGCCTCAATCGCGTGGAGCGCTGGCTCTACAACGGTCTGCACAGCCTCGACT
>DASYQV010000242.1:0-7496 GCA_036005125.1 Vicinamibacterales bacterium | reverse complement strand
GCGGTGCTCGAGGTCTCGCGCACCCACACGATGGACACGGGCGAGTTCTACTCGCTTCTTCCGCCGCTGGACGACATCCACTACGTGAAGACGGTGTCGGACGAGCCGTCGGTGTCGATTCACCTGCTGGCCAATGACACGGCCTGTATCTGGCGGCACAGGTTTGACCCGTCCACGGGCGATGTGAAGCCGTTCAGGTCTGGCTACAGCAACGCGCCGTGTCCACCCGAGCCGACGGCATCATCGACGGCAGCATGAAAGAACGCGCCGATCGTTCATCGGGTCAGCCACTCCAGCGCTTCGCGGGCGATGGGCTTGGGCACAGCGTGGACGCCGTCGAACTCACGGTAGGTGACGCTGTACCCGGCGTTGCGCAGCCGCGGCACCATCCGCCGGCTCGTGAGATCGATCGGCAGAACCTGATCTCGTGTGCCGTGGGCAATGAAGATCAGCGGCTGGCCCACCGGCGGCGCGGGCGTGAAGATGGACCCGGGCGCGAAGGCGATCAGGTGCGTGAACAGATCGCCGTTCGCGAGACCGAGCGACAAGGCGTACGATGCGCCGTCAGAAGCGCCGCCGATGGCGAGTCGCTGCGGATCGACAGCAACCCGCTCGAACGTGTGCCGCAGCGCGGCGTCGATGAACACGACATCGGGTCCGATGCGGCTGTCGATTCCGTCCCATGTGTTGTCTCGCGCATCGGGAGCGACGACTACGACGCCGAGCTCCTCCGCCAGCGGAAACATGAACCGCATGCCTTCCGCCCGGTCGCCGCCGCCGTGCAACATCACGAACAACGGCATCGACGTTCGTGACGCGATGTTCTTGGGAATGTACAGAAGCCCGTCGCGCAGAAGACCCAGGCGGAGCGGATGTTCGCCGGGCTGAATCGGCACGGTAGGTGCCGCGGGCCGAGCCTGAAAGCGGGTGACCTCGGGGCCGGTCGAGCAACCGGACAGGGCCTCGGCAAGCGTTACGACAACCAGTATTCGGATGAGAGACAGAGTTTGATTCTAACCAGTCAAGGGCTCTGCCGGGCTCTGGCCTTGATATCTTCCACCCCGGCGGTCCGCCCCCAGCGGACCGCGAAACCAGCGCTGGCCGGTCGCGGTCGCGAGCGACCGCGACATGAAAGACGCGCGTTGGGGACCCCGTCCCGGCAGAGCCCTCGCCTGGTTAGACCCAGTATCGTTTTGGCGCGCTCCGCGCGCCTGGTCCGTTATACGGTCCCACAACGGGTACAAAATTCTCGTTGGCAGCCGCATAACGGACGAAGGGAGGATGTCGATGGACGCCATCATCACGGCACTGGTGAATCGCTTCGAGCGCGGCGCCCTCACAAGGCGTCAGCTGATTCAGAGTCTCTCTCTGCTTGTGGCGCCAGCCGCCACATCAACGGCTTCTGCCGCCCAAAGCGGCGGGCTCAAAGCCACCGGCATCGATCACACGTCGGTGCTGGTGAGCGATCTCCAACGCTCGGCTGAGTTCTACCAACGCCTCTTTGGTCTGACACCGGTGAGCGAGGACAAAGCCAATCGAATCCTTCGATTGGGAGCCCGGGCTACCGGCCTTGGCAAGGTAATGGTGTCGCTCCGGCAGCAGAAGCCTCCCGGCCTGATCGATCACTTCGCCTTCAGCGTGGAAGGGTTCAACAGAGACGCGGTCACGCAGGTTCTGAAGCAGCACGGCCTTACGCCTGAGCAGAACATCGAGTTCGGATTCCACGTGAAGGATCCCGACGGCGCGGCCGTGCAGATCATGTGATAGACCGCATAACGGGCTAAAGGCCTGCTTCTGCGATCGAGAGGACAGATCATGAAAGCTCTCCGAGTGATCATGCTGGTTGCGGTGCTTGCGCCAGCCTGCGAGACGGTCGATTCGCGGGAGTCGCGGCTCTCGTATCCGACGGCCCGGAAGGTGGACGTCGTCGACGACTACGGCGGAACGAAGGTGCCGGATCCGTATCGGTGGATGGAGACGCTCGACTCGAAGGAAGTGGCTGACTGGGTGGCGGCGTCCAACAAGGTCACCGAGCCCTATCTCAGGGCTCTACCGTTACGCGAGCACTTCAACAAGAGGCTGACCGAGCTCTGGAACTATCCGCGGGTCAGTGTCCCGGTTGTCGAAGGCGGGCGATTGTTTTACCAACGGAACACCGGCCTGCAGAGACAGTCCCCCGTTTTCGTACGCACCGGCGTCGCGGCGCCGCCCTCGCTCGTCATCGACCCGAACGTCATCTCTTCCGACGGCTCGATCTCGCTTGCGCAGTGGAAGCCGTCGCCGGACGCGAAGCTCCTGGTCTATGGTCTTGCTGAAGGAGGCGCGGACTGGCTCACGCTCCGCGTGCGCGATATCGCCTCCGGCAGAGATCTGTCGGATGAGGTCAGATGGATGCGCTTCTCCGACATCTCCTGGACGAGCGATAGCAAGGGCTTCTATTACTCCCGCTATCCCGAGCCACCGAAGAACAAAGTGTTCGAGGCCGCACTCTCGGGACAGGCGATCTACTACCACCGGATCGGCACTCCGCAATCGCAGGACGTGCTTATCTACGATCGAAAGGATCTTCCCGCCTGGATTGTGAACGGTAACGTGACCGAGGATGGACGCTATCTCCTCATCACGATGTTCGAGGGCGCCGAAAACCGGAATCGCTTGTACTTCGCAGACCTCGGCAATCCGCGGGCTCCGAAGATCAACGCACCCGTCAAGGCCGTCGTGGAAGCCGACGATGCGGAGTACGCGCCGATCGGCAACAAGGGCAGCACGGTGTATGTTCGCTCGGACAAGGACGCGCCCAACCGCAAAGTCCTCGCCATCAATCTCGATAATCCCGCTCTGGCTGCGTGGAAGGCGATCGTCCCCGAACGCAAGGAGGCGATCGAGACTGTCGCGGTGATCGGCGGTCGCATCGTGGCGCAGTATCTGGTGGACGTCCAGAGCCGGCTGGCGCTCTTCGATCTGGATGGCACGCCGCAGGGCGACATCGCGATGCCGGGGGCGGGGACCGTGGGTGCGATCAGAGGCCGCGAGGACGCGCCCGATGTGTGGTACAGCTTCACCTCGCCGCTCATGCCGTCGACCGTGTACATCTTCAATCCGACGACGAGAAAGAGTGAGGCATTCGAAGCCGCGACACCACCCGTGAACACCAGCCTCTTCGAAACGAAGGCGCTCTTCGCCATCTCGCGCGACGGCACGCGGGTCCCATTCTTCGTGACGGCGAAGAAGAACGTGCCGCGCGATGGCAGGAACCCGACCATGCTCTACGGATACGGCGGGTTCTCGGTCAGCACGCTGCCGACCTACCGACAGGACGTTCCGGCGTGGCTCGAGCGGGGCGGGATATGGGTGACCGCCAGCATCCGGGGCGGTGCGGAGTACGG
Source organism: Vicinamibacterales bacterium (assembly GCA_036005125.1). GTDB lineage: Bacteria > Acidobacteriota > Vicinamibacteria > Vicinamibacterales > UBA2999 > DASYQV01. The sequence goes on along the minus strand of DASYQV010000242.1, from coordinate 4,110 downwards.
CGAGTCGTGGCACAAGGCCGGGATGCTCGAGAAGAAGCAGAACGTGTTCGACGACTTCATCGCCGTCGCCGAGTACCTCGTGAAGGAGAAGTACACGTCGCCCGCGAGGCTGGGCATCATCGGTGGATCCAATGGAGGACTGCTCGTCGGCGCCGTGATGGAACAGCGTCCGGATCTCTTTGCTGTCGCGCTGCCAGCAGTGGGTGTCATGGACATGCTGCGCTATGACAAGTTCACCGGCGGCCGGTTGTGGACGACCGAGTATGGGTCTGCGTCGAATCCCGCGCAGTTCCCATTCCTGATCAAGTACTCGCCGCTACAGAACATCAAGCCCGGCGTGTGCTATCCGGCGACGCTGATTACGACGGCCGATCATGACGACCGGGTGGTGCCGAGTCATTCGTTCAAGTTCGCGGCCGTGCTGCAGGCGGCTCAGGGCTGTCAGAAGCCGGTGTTGATCCGCGTCGAGGTGCAGGGATCCCATGGCTACAGGCCGACCGACAGACTCATTGCCGAGCGAGCCGACCTGTGGGCATTCGCCGCGGAGAACATGGGACTGCGCTGATTCCTGATGTAAGCGAGGCCCGCCAAGCCGTCGACGCCCGCTTGCGTGTGACCCGGGACTCTACCGCACGGCAGCGTGGAAGGCGGGCGAGCGATACCCGCGGAGGAACCGGCGGATCTCGGGAAGTTTTGAGGAAGCGTCTGCCTCCCCGAGCTCGATGAGCCTCTTGATGTAGTCACGCTGGAACATCACGAGGCTCAACATATCGTTCGACCGCGTCTGGCGCGTACCGAGTCCGCGCTCGAGAAACCGGAACGCGCGCGGGAGCTCGGGCTCGTATTCGTTCGCCAGCTGTCCCAGATCCACTGACGGCCGCAGCACGAGGAGATCGATGTGCCGGAGGCCTTCGCGCTTCGCTTCCGGCAGGTTCGAGATGAGACGGTTGATCTGCTGCATCTGGAGCGCGTCGTTGTCGAGCTGGTCGAGGAAGACCGCGTTGTAGAGCACGCCGGCCACCTGCGCCGGCGGAGGATACCCGCAGATCGTCGGGCGGTCCGCCTCCTCGGGTGACGGGGCGTAGCGTGTTGAAACGGCGATGATTCGCGTCGCGCCCAGATGGACCGCCGGCGAGAGGGGCGCCGTCAGCCGGATGCCGCCATCGCCGTACCACGCGCCGCCGACTTCGACGGCCGGAAAAAGGAACGGGAGGGCTGACGAGGCGAGCACGTGATCGATGCGAAGCGCACATCCGGCGCTTCTGCGCTGCGGACGCTCCCATGTCTGGATGCCGCAGTCCGCGCGCGTCTGCACCCACGTCATCGACTGGCCTGTCGTGTAGCTCGATGCGGTCAGAGCGATGGCGTGCAGCGAGCCGGCCCGCAGGCTTCTCGAGATCCCTTCGATGCCGCCGCCGTTGGTTTCCAGGACTCGCTCGAGCAACTCGCGAAGCGGCGCCGTGTCGACCAGGCTCCGGGCGGGAGGCCGGGGAGATCGGCCGCCAGACAGCAGTCGGCCGCCCCACCGCACGCTGCGGGATGCGAGATCGCGCAGGTCGACCCTGAACACATTCTGGATACGGAGATTGCTCCAGACCTCGGCAAGGTTCTCGACCTTGTCGGCGAACGGCTCCTGCCGCGCCGCGAGGTAGGCCGCGTTGATCCCGCCGGCCGACACGCCGGTCAGAATGCCGGGAACGACGTCCGGGAACTCCCGTGCGAGCAGGCGCAGAAAGCCCACCTGATAGGCGGCGCGCGCGCCGCCCCCGCTCAACATGAGGGCCAAGTCGGACCGAGGGGTAGGCTGGCTCATTGTGTGGATCGTGCAGCCGCGGGCAGGCCGTCACGTCTCCGCAGGGTCACAGTTTTCTGTTCGGAGTAATCGGCACGATCGCGTCCCGGTTGAATCGGGCCGGAGATCACCGGCCCGCCGGGCCGATCCGGGGGCGAGCCTCAGACGTACGTAGGCCGCATCTTCAGATGCGGCCCAGCGTCCGATTGTCTTTCTACGAGAGTCGCGGTTCGGACATCAGCGCCAGCCTGTTGCCCTCGGTATCATCGAAGTCCGCCAGCCAGACTTCACGATCCGCGAGCGTGGCAATCTTGTGCGGTTCCGAATGAAACGTGACGCCGCGCGATCTCAGCGCTTCGTACATCTGCCGGATGTCATCGACCCCGAAGTAGACAATCGAGCCAGGGTGATCGAACCCCGGCTCCGGAGTGGACAGCATCAGCCGCACGCCGGCGCAATCGAAGAAGGCCAGGCGTGGCGGGGCCGCAAAGAGGAAGGGCAGGCCCAGCGTGTCCCGGTAGAATCGGACCGCGCGTTCGACGTCGTGCGTCCGCATCGATATCTGATGGATACGGGAGAGCCCGGTTCCGGTGATCATCGCTTCCTCCATTCGTCCTCGATTGCCGGCCCAGTGTACACGCGCGGCCGGGTATCGCCCGCGCGATCAACGGGAGACCGTCGGCAAACGTGTTTATAATGTGCCGGATTTCCCGGCCCTACGCCGCAATTGACCCGGTCCACAAGGCATTACGCCCAACCGGAAGGAGTGCCCGTGAAGCTCACACCCACGTCTCTCGTTCGGGCGCGTGTCGCGCGCATCCTCCTGGCCTTCGTCGCGCTGGCGCTGACCCTGGCGGCGGTACCGTCGGGGCGGGCCGAAGACGTCGGCCTCTCCACCGAGCGGCTGCACCGCATCAACCAGGTGGTGCAGCGATATATCGACGCGAAAGAAATTGCCGGCGCCGTGACCGTGGTGTCGCGCCGGGGCCGCGTGGCGCACTTCGAGGCCCAGGGCCTCATGGATATCGAGCGCACCGCGCCGATGCGCAAGGACGGCATCTTCCGCATGGCGTCGATGACCAAGCCGGTGATCGGCGTCGCCATCATGATCATGCTGGAGGAAGGGAAGGTCCGGCTGTCGGATCCGGTCTCGAAATTCATTCCCGAGTTCAAGAACGCCAAGGTGGCGATCGAGATACCACCCACGGGTGGACGGGGCGCCGCCGCGCTTGGAGAGGGACCGCCTGCACCGCCGGAGATTTACACGGTGCCGGCGACGCGTGATATCACGGTTCGCGATCTGGCGACGCACACATCCGGTCTCGTGAGCGGGGGCGCCGGCACACGGGAAGCCAACCGGATTGCGCCACGCGACACGTCCAGCAATCTGGCCGCGCACATGCCGAAGCTCGCGCTGGCGCCGCTCGACTTCCAGCCGGGATCGCAATGGCGCTACAGCGGGCTCGCCGGCATCGACACGCTCGGTCGCATCGTCGAGGTCGCCTCGGGCCAAACGCTCGACGTGTTCCTGAAGCAGCGCATCTTCGACCCGCTCGGAATGAAAGACACGGCATTCTTTCCGACCGACGACAGAATGGCCCGCGTCGTCACGCTCTACGGCCGGACGCCGAACGGCTTGAAGAAGACCGATGCGCCGGCGTGGCTGCTGTCGAAGACCTACTTTTCCGGCGGCGGCGGGCTCTGGTCCACAGCGGAGGACTACCTGCAGTTCGCGCAGATGCTCGTCAATGGCGGCGAGCTGAACGGAAAGCGGCTGCTCAGTCCGAGAACGATCGCGCTGATGGCCTCCAATCATGTAGGGGATCTCTATTCGCAGTCAGGCACCAGTGACCCCCTCGAGCGTCTGATAGGCAGGCGGCGCGGCATGGGGTTCGGACTGACCGTCGAGGTCGTCATGAACCCGATCGAGGCGAACCGTCGTCAATCAGCCGGCAGCTTCGGATGGGACGGCGCCTTCGGCACGCACTTCTGGGTTGACCCGAAGGAACAGCTGACCGGCATCCTCCTGATTCAGCAGGGGCTCAACGCCGCATTGAACCGCGACTTCGAGAACGCGGTCATGCAGGCGATCATCGATTGATCCAGGCCCCAGGGATCAGGCCTCAGGCCTCAGGGCTGTCTCAGGCCTCAGTCTGCCTGATGACTGAGACAGCCCAGATCCCTGAGGCCTATTTCACACACCGGGCCGCCTTGTTGGATGGATCCGCCGGCGTTCCGCCCGGCTTGTCGCGGTAGACCACGTGGCAGTTCAGGCACGATTCGGAGAGCTGATTCGTGGCCTCGCTGACGACTTCCTG
>DASYQV010000241.1:0-11125 GCA_036005125.1 Vicinamibacterales bacterium | reverse complement strand
CGTTGCTCGACGCTGGTGCGGGTGTGGGAGATGGCACTCGGCACGTTGCCGACGTCTTCTGTCGCGTTGCCGGGCACCTGTTGGCCGTTACCCGATCGTAGTTGGTACGTTCCTTGACGCGGCGCGGGTGTGGGAGATGCCACGTGGCACGTTGCCGACGTCCTCCGGCGCGTTACCGGGCCCCTGCTGGCCGTTACCAGGTCGTAGTTGGTACGCTTCTTCACGCGCCGCGGCTGTGGGAGATGGCACTCGTCACGTTGCCCACGTCGTCCGGTGTGTTGCCGGGCTCCCCGGTGCTGTTGCCGGTCGCCTCCGCGACATTTCCCGTGTCGTCCACGCTGTTTCCGCGCCGGTCTTGCACGCTTTCTTTTTTCCACGACGTCGGGCGTGCCCGACGTGCAGAGTTTCTCGCGCGTTCGCGGGTCCAACACGCACGCGGGACGCGATCATCCGCGCACGGCATGGGCAGCGCCCCCTCATCATCGACGCCGCCGAAGCTCTATCGTCGACTCGGCTGATCGTCCCACATCCGGCGTGTCACCACGGCCAAGGCGCGTGTTTCGCTGCAAACGGCGGAGCACTATGTCGCGGTCGAGGCACTAGGTTTCAGGTCCCAAGCGCAGGGTTGACGTGACCTGACCTTTGCCTTTTGACCTTTGACCTTTGACCTCGCGACCGTGGCGTGAGCCAACGGCTCACGCAACGGTCTGCGCTTCGCCCATGTGCTGCGGCAGACCCTCCAGATAGCGCTCCGCGTCGATTGCCGCCATGCACCCTGAACCGGCAGCGGTGATCGCTTGCCGATAGACGTGATCCTGCACGTCGCCAGCGGCAAAGACGCCGGGCACGCTCGTCCGTGTGCCGTCGTGCGTGATGATGTAGCCCTGCGCATCGAGCTGGAGCTGGCCCCTGAAGAGATGCGTGTTCGGCGTGTGGCCGATCGCAATGAAGAGCCCGTCGACCGGCAACTCTTGTACGGCACCCGTCGTAAGGTCGCGGACGACAATCGAGCTGACCTCGCCTTTGTCGAGATCCTTGACCTCGATGACCTCGCCGTTCCAGATGAAGTCGATCTTCGGGTTGGCGTATGCCTTGTCCTGCATGATCTTCGACGCACGAAGCGACGAGCGGCGATGGACCACCGAGACCTTGGACGCGAACTTCGTCAGGTAGATGGCCTCTTCCATGGCCGAATCGCCACCGCCCACCACGGCAATCGGACGCCCGCGGAAAAAATAGCCGTCGCACGTGGCGCAGGTCGATACGCCGCGGCCGGCGAGCTTGCGGTCGGAGCCGATCTCGAGCCAGCGCGCCGAGGCGCCCGTGGCAATGATCAGGGTGTCGCACGTCAGCACGCGACCGTCGGACAGCATGAGCGAGAACGGGCGATGCTGCAGATCGACGTTCGTCACGTCGCCCTGCACCATCTCGGTGCCGAAGCGCGCCGCCTGCTGGCGCATCGCCGCCATCAGGTCCGGACCCATGATGCCGTCGGCAAACCCCGGCCAGTTCTCGACCATCGTGGTCAGCATCAGCTGCCCGCCCGCCTCGAGCCCCTCGACGAGTAACGGCGCCAGGTTCGCGCGCGCCGTGTAGAGCGCAGCGGTCAGCCCCGCCGGACCGGATCCGAGGATGATGACCTTGCGATCGCCAGACATGAGGATTATTTCTGGGCTCTGGCGACTTCCTGAGGCTCGGTCTCCACCGGACGGTCGAGATGACGCTCGATCATCCGCGCGAGGTCTTCCTTGCCAGCCAGACCGACAACCGTCTCCTCGAGCTGGCCGTTCTTGAACAGCAGCAGCGTCGGGATGCCGCGGATCTGAAACCGTCCCGCGACGTTGGGGTTGTCATCCACGTTCAGCTTGCCGACCTTCACCCGTCCGTCGAAATCCGCCGCGAGCGCGTCGACCGTGGGCGCCAGCCGGCGACACGGACCGCACCATTCAGCCCAGAAGTCGACGAGCACGACTCCAGCGCGGGTTTCGGTCTCGAAGTTGGTGTCGGTGAACGTCATCACTTTGTCCGATGCCATGCTCTCTGTCCCCTGTCTGAACAGCCAAGCGTGCCCTGCCTGACTCACCGCAGAGCGGCTTGGCTGATTCCACTATCTCCTGGCGCGCCGCGCGCGCCTAGACGGTCATGCGGTCCCACAACGAGCAGAACCCTCCCGCTTTCGTCCGCATAACGGATCCGCCTATGCTGCCGCGTTTTCGTACGCGCGCACGTAGTCGCGTGCCCGCGCATCCCACGAGTTGTCTTCCCTCATGCCGGCGAGCTGGATGCCGCGCCAGATGTCTTTGTGCGCGTAAACCTCGAGCGCCCGTCGCAGCGTGGCCAGCAGTGCCAGCGGCGAGTACTCTTCGAACATGAATCCGTTCCCCATGCCCGTCCGCGGATCGTAGTTTCGTACCGTGTCGACCAGCCCCCCGGTCGCCCGCACCACCGGAACGGTTGCATAGCGGAGGCTGTACATCTGATTCAACCCACACGGCTCGAAGCGGGACGGCATCAAGAAGAGATCCGACCCTCCCTCGATCAGATGAGCCAGCGGCTCGTCGAAGCCCATCCTCGCGCCAATCCGATCCGGATACCGGCTGGCCAATGCCCGCCAGAGATCTTCGTACCGACGTTCGCCTGAGCCGAGCAGGACGAATGAGGCGTCCAGTCGAGGCAGTTCGTCGGCGACGGCAGCCAGAAGATCGAATCCCTTCTGATCGACCAGTCGTGACACCAACCCAACGAGCGGCCGGTTGAGTGTCGAGTCGTCCACAGCCAGGCCGTATGTCTCGAGCAGCACCCGCTTGGCTGCGCGTTTCCCACTCAGATTGGACACGCTGAATGACTCAGGAAGGTGCACGTCTCGTTCCGGATCCCACTGATCGTAATCGATCCCGTTGAGGATACCCACTAGATCGGCCGAATGCTGCCGCAGAATCCCGTCGAAGCCAAAGCCCAACGCCGGCGTCTGGATTTCCCGGGCGTAGCGGGGGCTCACGGTGGTGATGAGGCGGCTATAGGTAATACCGCCCTTGAGATAGCTGACGCGGCCCCAGTACTCCAAGGCGTTCACGTGCATGAGCTCCCAGCCGAGACCCAGTCGGGGAAGCCAGTCGGCGCTGAACAGTCCCTGATACGCCAGGTTGTGAATGGTAAAGACGGTGCCAGCGCCAGCAAGCGTCGGGTGACCCGCGAATTCGAGGGCGAGCAGCACCGGCACGAGGCCGGCCTGCCAGTCGTGGGCGTGTACTGCAGCGTAGGCAGAGCCCGTGCTTGCGGCCCACATGAGCGCGGCGCGACACAGGAACGCGAACCGTTCCGCGTTATCCGGATAGTCTTCGTTGCCAACGCCGTATGGGAATTCGCGATCGAAGTATCGGGGCTGGTCGATGAAAACGAACCGGACCCCATCATCGTGCGTAGCGAGAACCCGTGCGTCAACCGACTGCGGGCCCACAGGAACCGTCAGCTGTCCCATAGGCTCGGCAACGCGAATCGATCGGTAGCGCGGGATGACGACATCGACATCGTGTCCGAGTCGAACGAGCGCTCGCGGGAGGGCACCGAGCACGTCGGCCAGGCCGCCTGTTTTGACATAGGGCACGGCCTCAGACCCCACCATCAGGATCCTCATCGGCAAGTGATCCCAACATACACCGGGCGCAGGTCCGGAGATCGCGGAACTGGAAAAAACAGCGTAGACGCTGGGTCTCTAGACCCGCCGCCTGCCAGTGGGCCGCATCTAAAGATGCGGCCTACGTACACAGACATCCGTAGGCCGGGTCTTGGACCCGGCGCCTGCATCTCTCTAAAGATGCGGCCACGTCTCCGCGTGTAAAATCGGTCGGATGTCGGACCCGACTCACCGGCCCGTTCGCAGCGCCCGCGCGGAATCTCGCGAGGTCACCGCGCTGCGCGCAATCAAGGCGCAGCACCCGGAGTTGGAGGATGCAGTCGACATGCACCTGGCGCTCCTCGAGCTCCACCGGCGGGTTCAACCGCGGATCCCGCTTCCCTGGTTCGAGCTGACCCGGGAAAAAATGTCGCGCCACGAAGCGGAGGGGCGGCCGCTCGTGCGGTTCGAGGAGATCCCCATCGATCTCACCGACCTCCGGCTGCTCGTCCGTCAAACCGCCGACGTGCTGCGCCGGCATGGCGCGCTCGACGACGTCGACTACGCCAGCGTCCAGACGATCGGCCGCGACATGAAGCTGCTCACGGTCGCTGGTGAGTGGTACCGCCGTGTCGCCGACCGCCACGCGCCCTTCGACGTTGCTCAGGGCGCCCCGAGCGCGAGTCGAGGAGCGACGGCATCGGCGGCGGTCGGGGCGATGTCGCCCTCGGGCGGCGCTGGGGACGAGGGCGGCATGCTCGATCAAGTGCTGACGCTTGCCATGCGTCCGTTCCTCTCCCGGTGCGCCGAGGTCCTGCAGCGCGCCGACCTGTCGTTCTGGACTCACGGCTACTGCGCATTGTGCGGAGGCGACCCTGATCTCTCCGTGATCACTCCGGCTGCCGAACGACACCTGATTTGCAGCCGCTGCACGCTCCGCTGGAAGTTCGAACCGCTGACCTGTCCCTTCTGTCTCAACAGCGACCGCTCGCGTATCACCTCGTTTGCGACGCCGGATGGCCAGTACCGCGTCTATGCCTGCGATGTCTGCCACAAGTATCTGAAAGCCTACGACGGCCGGCGCGCGACGAGACCTGTCATGCCGATGGTCGATTCGGTCGCGACGCTGCCGCTCGATGCCGCCGCGATTCAGAGAGGCTACTCGGCATGATCGCCATTCATTCGTGATTCGTGATTTGAATTACGAATCAAATCGCAAATCACAATTCACAAATCACAAATAAAAAAGCCGCGACTCCGGAGAGCCACGGCTGGCGAGAGGGTACGTTGTTAGTATTCGCGATTCGTGATTTGAAAATCACGAATCACGAGTGACTATTGCTGGGGCTGGGCCGCTGCCACCGTGCCGGGCGTGCCGAACACTTCCTGGGCCTTCCCGGAGAGCCAGTTGAACAGGTGTCGCGTTTCCCAGAACCGGCCCGCATTCGTCGGGGCGCCGAGCACCACGACAGCCACCTGCGGACCACCCTGCGGGAGCCGCAGCAACGTGGCGAGGCAGTAGCCGGCTGTTCTGATGAACCCGGTCTTGCCGGCCTGGACATCGACATCGCCGCGCATCACGAGCTGATTCGTGCTGTGCACCGTGATGATGCGTCGTCCCACGCTGAGGCTGTAGTACTGCTGCCGCATGATGCTCGCGATCCGGTCGTCACCCGACACGTAGGTGATCAACTTCGCCAGGTCATAGGCCGACGACATGTTCGTCGGAAGCAGACCCGATGGGTCGGCATACCTCGTGCTGTCGAGATGGAGCTCCACGGCCTTGTCGTTCATCCGATCGATGAAGCCGTCGAATCCGTAGGGCGACACGCGGGCCAGCGCGCGGGCGGCCCCGTTGTCCGACGCGATGAGCAGCAGGTGCAGAAGATCCCCGGTGGTGACCTTGTAGCCGGCCCGCAGATAGGTGGTGGACGCGGCGTAGACGTCGCTGCGCTGGACAACGACTTCCTGCGTCAGATCGGGATCGCTCTCCAGGAACACCGCCGCCGTCATGACCTTGGTGATGCTGGCAATCGAGCGCGGGTTCTGCGAGTTCGACTCCCAGAGGACCTGACCATTCTGAGGGTTGTAAATGATCGCCGCTGCCGCCCGGATGTCCGGCACGAGCGAACCGTGCTCATCGAGCTTGAAACGCGGCACCTGCGCTTCGGTCGTTTCCCGGCCGCGATTGGCCAGGCGAGCGCGGGCGACCTTGGCCCTGCGAGCGCGCGCCGATTTTGCTGAATAACTCTTCTTGAGGGTGAGCTTCGACTTGGGTGCCGACAGCGGGGTCGTGCCGGACTGTCCTGCTGTTGCGGCTCCGACATGCGCCGGAAGGCCGAACACGGCCATTGTCGCCAACAGACAAATCAACCGACCAATCTTGAACAGCCGAGTCCGGTTCACGGGCAACCCTTTGGGAAATCTAGTGTTACAGGAAGTATCGGCATTGTAGCAAACAATCTTAAAGGTGCAAGGGGAATCTGACGGTAATGTACGAGCCAAATTTCCCCTGGGCGTACTCAATTACGTCACCTCAGCCGACGTGCGGCTGGGCATAGTCCAAAACCGATGCCAGCTGAGGTCATGGCCCGGAGGACCCGTGTCTTTGCCCGATTCCGAATACCTCGTGCTACGTCAAACGATTGCCACGCGCGGCACCGTACGCATGACGATGGTGCCGGTGACGTTCATCGGCTGGTCCGCGACGACGCTCGTTTTGATGCTGTTTTCGCAGCTTCCGGTGGGGGCGCTGCTGTCGTTGGCGGTGCTGGCCGCGGGCTTCGAAACCATCCACGCGCTCCACGTCGGCGTCGAACGCATCGGCCGCTACCTGCAGGTGTTCTACGAGGAACGCACGTCCACTGACGAGCTCTCACCTCGTTGGGAGACAACAGCGATGGCCGTCGGACCGACACTCCCTGGCGGTGGAGTGGATCCCTTGTTCTCGATTCTCTTCCTGAGCGCGACGGCTTTGAACCTCATGCCGATGGCGCTCCCCGGCGTCTCGACCGTCGAGGCAGTCGTCATCGGAGCGCTGCACCTCGCATTGGCCGTCCGCATCGTTCGAGCGCGGGCTGCGGCCGCCAGACAACGGGCAGTAGAGCTCGAACGCTATCGCCAGCTGCGGAGCGGAGGAGCCGCCGAAGGTGAGGCCACGATGGCACGAGGCAATAGCCACGAAGGTCACGAAAAAAAGGAACAAACTTCGTGAGCTTCGTGGCCTTCGTGGCTGTGGCCTTCGTGACAGGGCCTGGGTCACAGCGCGGCATTTTGGTTGCGGCCATGCCGCGCTGTGCCCTTTGTGGCTGATTCGTCACGGCTGGGCGAGCGCAATCGCGAGCAGCACGGCGCGCTGAGTGCCAAGCGAGGAATTCGCCGTATCGAAGGCCTCGTCAGGCGTGTGCGCACCCGAACCCTCACCGCCTCCGTCGATCGCGATTGCCGGAATATTCAAGCTCATTGGAATATTCGCGTCGGTCGATCCCGCATCGAGCCAGACCGGCAATCCAAGAGCTTTGCTCACGGAAACGGCGGCGTCGACGATTGGCGCCGTGGGTGGGGTCCGGCCCGCAGGCCGCTCGCCGACGAGCTCCGTCTGCACGGTGAGCCGTCCCTGGTGGGACCAGCGCTCGTTTTCCTGGGCGAGCGCCTGATCAACTGCCTTGTGGAACCTGGCATCGAGTGACCGCAGCGCCGCCGGATCCGCCGAGCGCAGATCGATCTCCATCCACGCCTCTGTCGGAATCGCATTCACCGAGGTCCCGCCGCCGATGCGGCCAACGCTGAAGGTTGTCCTCGGCTCCTGCTGTACCTGGAAGTCAGCGACGGCGTCGATCGCCCTGCCGAGCGCGTGGATCGGATTGGCCACACCGAACGAGCCGTAGCTGTGGCCGCCTGATCCTCTGAATGTCACCCTGTACCGACGGCTTCCCACCGCAGCGTGGGTGGTCCCGAGGCCCGTACCATCGACCGACACGAAGCGGTCGATCTGGTTCTTGAGCGTCTCGCGGAACAGTTCCTTCACTCCGCGCAGATCGCCCAGCCCCTCCTCGCCGACCGTGCCGACGAACGTGATCGTCCCGGGGGTCTGGACCCTGCCCTTCTCCAACGCGCGAATGACGCCGAGCACGACGGCGAGGCCGCGGCAATCGTCGCCAATTCCGGGACCCCTCAGCACAGTGCCCTCGCGCTTCACCTTGACGTTCGTCCCTTCGGGAAAGATGGTGTCGAGGTGCGCGCTGAACACCAGGTGCGGACGCGCGGCCTGACCTGGCCGTTCGCCGAGTACGTTGCCCGCTTTGTCGATTCGCACGTGCTTCAGACCAGCCGTCCGGAAGAGGTCCGCGTAGGCCTTTCCCCGCTCGGCCTCCTTGAAGGGGGGCGCCGGGATCTCGCACAGCCGGATCTGGTCGGCGATCGTCTGCGCCTCGTTGTCTTTTGCCGATTGCAGCGCCGCGCGCACCGCCGGCTCATGCAGCAGACGCGCACCGACATCCGGTCGCTGGTGCGCGGGCACCGTGTCCGAGGCGATGACGACGAGCGCGATGATGAGAGGCCTCAGCATGCCTGATGCCCGAGACAGTCGGGCCTGGAACCGGTAGGCACCTGCCGCGTCGGTCAGCGCGGTGCGGGTGCCGGTGCGGCCGGTCAACATGACCGTCACGCCGGGAAGGACGCCGCCCTGCGTATCGCGAATCACCCCGCTCACGGTGCTCGTCAACGTCTGCGCCTCGACGGTCGCCGCACACGCCAGCAGAACCCTCGCGGCGATCCATAACGGTCTAGGCGCGCGGAGCGCGCCGAAAAGACGCTGGGCCAATCAGTCAAGGGCTCGCCACTCAACCGCGCGAGGCTGCACAGCCCCTCCTCACGGGGCGATCCGCTCCGCCGCCCCTTATAGAGTTATCAAATCAGTCCGTCAAGCGTACCTGCGCAGTTCGTGAATCCAAGGAATCGGGTGAGACGGATCCTCCTCTGGCTTTGCGTTTGAAACCGTCTCCGCGGTCTCCGCTCATTTCCCGAGCGGCGTCGGCGGCAATCGAACTCCGGCCCTTCATGGACGCGTCTCGTCTGTCCAACATCTTGAAACCGACATCCAACCTGCCCGGAATCCGACGCACGGGCGTGCGGCGGGGGCACAAAGTGCCGCGCGATGTCGCACGAAAAGTCTCCGTTTTCTGCACATTCTTCATCGCTGCGGTCGCCTTTTCGCGCCCGTCGTCATGCGTTCGAAACACAGCTCATCGGTACGGATGTTGCTATCGCCGGGATCGGAGGTTGGTCAATGAGTCTCGTGCGGCTCCTCGGGTTTCGAACGCTGACGTGCGGATGCGTGATAGGTCGGTATCGGGAGTTAGCGACCAGCCGCGAACTGACCTACGTCGAAGAGAAGGGCGTTCACTGCGAGATGGCCGGCCACCGGCGGAATCACACAGTGTCGCCGGAGAGACTCTGCTCGCACACGCCTTCGGTCGTGACGACGTCTTCGCTCGCAGCCGCCAAGGCCTCGTGAGCCGCGCGCGCTTCCACCAGCGCCGCGGCTGATCCGCCCGCCTCCGCCCTCGCCGTTGCCTGTACCAATCCCGCATCCCCGCGTCTCGGTTTCATTCGTCCTCGGATCGGAGGCCGCATGTTTAGATGCGGCGCAGCGCGTTCAGATGGGGCTTGGCGTGCGTCCGGGTCTAGAGATCCGGCGACGTATGTCGGTGACTTTTCTGATCTGCCGGGCGCGCTTGGGTATATAGTCCGCGCATGAATCTATTCCTATCCGCCGGCTTGCTGTTGGCGCTCGCCCAGCAGCCGTCTCCTCCAGCGAAGGGTCCGCAGGCGGTTCCGCCGCCTCCGCCGCCGACGGTCAAGGTCGGCGAGCCAATGCCGGACTTCACGCTGCCATATCTCGACACCGGACCCGAAGGGAAGACGGTGCCGAAGCAGGTGAAGCTCAGCGATTACAAGGGCAAGCAGCCTGTCGTGCTCGCATTCTTCCCGGCCGCCTTCTCACCGGGATGAACCACCGAGATGCAGCGGTATCGTGAGAATGCCGCAGGATTCAACGCCGCCAACGCAGCGGTGTTTGGTGTGAGCGTCGACAGTACCTGGGCCAACAAGGCCTTCCGCGAGCAGACGGGGGTTGACTTCCCCATCCTCAGCGACGCGAAGAAGGACTACATCCGCAAAATCGGCCTCCTCGATGAGGCGACCGGATTTGCGCGCCGCGTCACCTTCGTGCTCGACTCCGACGGCATCGTGCAGCACATCGACCTGGCCGCCGCGGCGCTCGACCCGACGGGCGCGGTCGGAGCCTGTTCGCTGCTGAAGAAGAAGAGCGGACAGTAACGCCGTAAGGATCAGTCGTTCCCCATTCCGGGTTCTGCGTTGGGAACCGAACAGCGAACCGGAACGCGAATGCAGACCCGGAACCGGAACGACCGGATCAGCGCATCGCTCCCCTTGAATCCATGCGCCTGCGTTATGTAACCTTCCAGGCGCATGGACCTGCGGCAACTGGAAATCCTCAGGGCTATCGCTGAAACCGGCTCGTTTACCGCCGCTGGCGAGAAGCTCCACGTGTCGCAGTCCGCTATCAGCCGACAGGTGCTGCTGCTCGAAGAGGAGCTGGGGGAGGCGGTCTTCCATCGCGTAGGCCGTCGCGTTCGCATCACGTCAGCCGGAGACGCGCTCCTCCAGCTCAGCCATCGCGTTTTCCAGGACTTGCACGACACGGTCTCGGAGATCAGCGACCGCCAGGAGTCGCTACGGGGAACACTGCGTCTGGTAGGCGGAATGACCGTCTGCCTCTATGTCTTCCCGCCGGTCCTCGCCGAGATCAAGCGAGCGCACCCGATGCTGGACCTGAAAGTCACGACGGGGAGCGCCGAACGCTGCATAGCGCAGCTGCGCACCGGCTCAGCCGATATCGGTATGCTGACGCTCCCGGTCGATGCCCCCGACCTCGTGTCAGTCCCTGTCATCAAGGAGGAGCTGTTGATCGTGACCGACCGCAAGCATCCGCTCGCGCGGCGCCGCAAACTGACGATCAGCGACCTCAAAGGGCAACCGTTCGTACTCTTCGAGAGCGGCTCGAACACCCGGCGCGTGCTCGATGAAATGTTCGTGACCGAGCACCTGGAGCCACACATCGTCATGGAAACGGAAAACGTGGAGATCATCAAGGCCATGGTGCGCACCGGCCTGGGGATCTCCATCCTTCCCTACCTCGCGGTCGCCGTAGAGGCCGGAAGCGGAAAGCTGTTCTGGAGCCGGATCACCGGGCACGCCGTGATCCGCGAGACCGGCTGGATTTACCCCAAGATGACGCGGCTGCCGCGGCTGGTTTCCGAGGTGCTCAGCGCCTTCGATCGCATCCGCGGGCAGCTGCGGCTTGCGCCATGAGCGAGGGAGATGGACGCAATCGAATGATTCTATTTACCAATGGGTTCTTGAACGGCTAAGATTCTCGACCATTGGGATTCAGTAGGGGCGGGGCACGTCCTGTTCAAGGAAAGTGTC
>DASYQV010000240.1:0-16187 GCA_036005125.1 Vicinamibacterales bacterium | reverse complement strand
TCGGGGGGCATGTTCTCGGCGGCGTAGCGAAAAAGATCCTCCAAAGGCCGGCCGTTCCACTTCTCGTAGAAGAAAGGACCCGCGAGCGCGGGCGCCGCGAACTCGTTGGCCCCTCCGCGCAGCGATGCGCCGTGGCAGGTGCTGCAACTCTCTTCGTAGGCGATCTTTCCGCGCTCGGCCTGCTTGACGGTGTACCACCCGTTGGATCCCGCCGCGCCTTGCGCGGACACGACGCCGGTGACCGCGAGAGCTGTGCCGCGCGAGGCCGTGAAATCGGCTCCCAACGCGACGCACACCAGGACGCAAGCCGAAGCCCTGTTCATACCCTCAGTCCTCTCTCGTGTGGAACGGAGTATACCCGCGCTGACGGCCAGCGGTCAGGACTTCAAGCGGATGCTCTTGATGATCACCGGCTCGACCGGCACGTCGCCCTGGGCGGTCTTGACCGATTCGATTTTGTCGACGACGTCCATGCCGGACGTGACCTTGCCGAAGACGGCGTAGCCGAAGTCGCGGGCCCCGTTATTCAGGAAGTCGTTCTTCGTTCCGGTATTGATGAAGAACTGCGCCGTTGCGCTGTCGACGACCGTCGTTCGGGCCATCGCGATCGTGCCGCGTTCGTTCTTGAGGCCGTTGGCCGCCTCGTTCTTGATGGGCGGCCGCGTCTTCTTCTCCTTCATGTCCGCCGTCATCCCGCCGCCCTGGATCATGAACCCTTTGATCACGCGGTGGAAAATCGTCCCGCTGTAGAAACCGTCCTTCACGTACGTCAGGAAGTTCTCGACGCTGAGAGGCGCCTTGGCCCGATCGAGCTCGAGCGTGATGTCGCCGAGGTTCGTCGAGATCACGACGACCGGGTTCTTGCCTTGTGCTGAGATGGAACCTGCTGCGGTGACGAGAACGGCGAGCACGCAGAACGCGCAAACGGAAGACTTCATATGGCTCCTTGCCTGATGAAATGCCGGAGCGGCGGCCGGGGTCCCCAACGCGCACGCTTGCGCGGTGGGGTGCAGGCGCCGACCCGGCACGTGACTGGCCGGATTCGCGAGGTGATTATCCTTTCCCTGGTTTGTGCCTGTCCAGCGGAGCTGAGTCGAGGAGCCAGCAGAGGCAGAGGCCGCGGACACGGATCTCAACGCCGAGATCGCTGAGGTGGCTGAGTGTTCTCCAGAAGATCTCCGCGTCCTCGGCGTTCTCGGCGTTTAAATCGTCTCCGCGCCCTCGACCACCGCTCGACTTGAAGAATGCGTGCGAAGCGGAGAACGCCGGGACGGATTCAAACGCAGAGATCGCCGAGGTCGCAGAGTTTTATTTCGAAATCTCTGCATGCTCAGTGTTTAAATCGTCTACGCGCGCTCGTCCCCGGCGCCGTCGAATTTGACGCGTTCTCTTTGGCTCGGCGTTGAAACCGTCTCCGCGCGCTCCGCCAGCACCCGGTCCGCGCGGTGTTCTCGTCGGCGGCCTTCTGTGGTTGACAACCGCTCCGAGGCGAACATAATTCACCGACCCGGCGCGCGAAGCGCGCCAAGAGATACTGGAGGACCAGTCAGGAACCCTGCCGGGATATCCAGGGCAGAAGCCTGACTGGTCCGATGTGATGTGCACGGTATCAGTGAGGGGAAAGCCATGCGAATGAAGCATCTTCTGTGGGTCGCGTGCCTCGTGGCGTTTTCGATTCTCCCCATTCTGGCCGGTGCGCAGGCCAACGTGGACCCGCCTGGCAGCCGGCAGCCGCGCGCGCCGGGCAAGCCGCGAGTTCAGCCGTTGCCTGAATCCCAGTGGACCGATGCGCAGCGTCAACTGGTGATGAAGTACTCACGCGACAACCGTGCGGACAATGTGCTGCGGACGCTGCTTCACCTTCCGGCGCTCGTCGATGCGGTGATGCCCTACACGATTTACGTGTCCGACGAGTCGACGCTGTCGCCGCGCCATCGAGAGATCCTCATGCTGCGTGCCGCGTGGCTTGCCGGGAACCAGCCCCTGTGGGCGGTGCACGCGCCGCGCGCGCGGGCCGCCGGTCTCACGCCGGCGGAGATTCGCCGCATTGCCGAGGGCCCCGATGCCGCGGGCTGGGAAGGATTCGAAGCCAACCTCCTGCGGCTCGCGGATCAGTTGTATCGGAATTCATCGGTGACCGACGCGACGTGGAACGCGCTCTCCGCGAACTACGACCTCCTCCACCTGATGGACGCCGTCGAAACAGCGAACCATGTCATCGTCTTGTCCATGTTGTACAACTCGCTCGGGGTGCAACCGGATGAAGGGACCCCCGATCGGCTGCCGACGGACGTGAAATATCGCGTGGTCGTTCCTGCGCGCGAGCCGCCGCTGACCGTTGCACGGGTCCAGCCGAATCCGGGTGAGGGCATTGCCGTCGGCCGCACGTTCGCCAAGCATCCGCAGCTCAACGCGAAGCGCGGCGCGAGGGCCAACTTCATCAACCGTGTGTCGAAGCTCACGCCGCGGCATCGCGAGATGTTCATTCTGAGGATCGGCTGGGACTGCCGCGCCGAGTACGAGTGGGCGCAGCACGTTGGCAACGTCGGACGCGCCCGCGAGCATGGGCTCGACCCCGTGAAGATCGCTCAGGGGCCGGACGCCCCGGGGTGGGAGCCGTTCGAGCGGACGATCCTGCGCGCGGTGGACGAGCTGTACCGCGACGCGATGGTCTCGGACAAGACCTGGGCGGCGCTTGGGGAGAAATACGATACGACCCTGATCATGAGCGGCGTGTTCACCTCGAGCTCCTATCGAGCGACCTCGATTGCCCTCAACACGTTCGGCGTGCAGCTCGAACCGGGGAACGAGAGGTTCCCGACAGTGGCACGTCGTTAGGAAGCAGGACGTTGTCATTCATGATTCTTGATTCATGATTCTTGATTGGTATCGGGTCGAGCCGAGGTATTTGAAACCAAATCAAGAATCATGAATCATGAATCAAGAATGATCCACATCGCGACCTGCCCGCTGTGCGAAGCGACGTGCGGCATCCTGGTTGACGTCGAGGATGGGCAGGTCCGATCGGTCCGCGGCGATCCTGACGATCCCTTCAGCCGCGGGTACATCTGTCCGAAGGCGGCAGCGCTCGCCGATCTTCACCACGATCCCGATCGCATCCGCACACCCCTCATCCGCGAAGGCTCGCGCTGGCGCGAGGTCTCGTGGGACGACGCGCTCGATCGGGCGGCCGACGGTTTCGTTCGCACGCGGCGGCAGCATGGGCGCGACGCGGTCGCGATCTATTACGGCAATCCGGTCGCGCACGGCCTCGGCTTGATGACCCACGCGCTCCCCTTCGCACGCGCGCTCCGCACGAAGAACGTCTATTCCGCGAGCTCTGCCGACCAGTTGCCCCAGATGCTCGTCGCCCTGCGCATGTTCGGCCACCTGGGGCTGATACCGGTGCCCGATCTCGAGCGAACCGACGTGTTGCTCGTGTTCGGCGCGAACCCTGTTGTATCGAACGGCAGCCTGATGACCGCTCCCGACATGGGCCGCCGCCTGCGGGCCATCCGAGCGCGTGGCGGTCGCGTGGTGGTTGTCGATCCGCGGCGCACCGAAACGGCGAATGCCGCCGACGAGCACGTCGCGATCCGGCCCGGAACCGACGCCCTGCTGCTCGGGGCGATGCTGCACGTTGTCTTCTCCGAGGGTCTGGTGAGCCTCGGGCGTTTCGAGAACCGGGTCGCGAACCTTGATGCGCTCGCCGCGTTCGTGCGCCGCCTGTCGCCGGAGCGCGTCGCCCGCAGCACGGGCGTCGGGCCAGACACGACGCGCCGGCTCGCCGCCGACTTCGCACGAGCGAAGCGGGCTGCCTGTTATGGGCGTGTCGGCCTGTGCACGCAGCCGGACGGAACGCTCGCGTCATGGCTTGCGCAGGCGCTCAATCTCGTCACCGGCCATCTCGACGAGGAAGGCGGCATGATGCTGACGACGCCGGCCGTCGACGTCGTCGCGCTTCTGTCACGGGTGGGCCTCCGCGGGACGTACGGTCGATGGCGCAGCCGCGCGCGTGAGCTGCCCGAGTTCGGCGGCGAGCTTCCCGTCGCTGCGCTGGCAGACGAAATCGAAACGGGTGGCACAGGGCGCATTCGTGCGCTCGTCACCATTGCCGGCAACCCCGTGCTGTCCGCGCCAAACGGATCGCGGCTCGATCGGGCACTCGGCACGCTCGAGCATGTCGTCTCGATCGATCCATATCTCAACGAGACCACGCGGCACGCGCACGTTCTTCTTCCACCGGCGTCGCCGCTCTCACGCGCCCACTACGATCTCGCGCTCTACGCGTTCTCGGTGCGCAACGTGGCGAAGTACTCGCAGCCGGTGATTGAACGTCAGCCGACCGAGCGCGACGACTGGGAGATCGTCGCCGACCTGGGGGCGCGCATATTCGCGCCGCATCTGTTGCGCCCGCTGGCCGTCCGTGCCGCGCGCACGTTGCGCCCCGAGCGGCTCGTCGATGTGCTGCTGCGCATCGGGCCTTATCGTCTGACGCTGGCAAAGCTGCGCGAGCATCCGCACGGCATGGATCTCGGTCCGCTCGAGCCCGGGCGGCTCGTTGCCCGCATCGCCACGGCCGACGGCAAGGTGGACATCGCTCCCGGCGATTTCGTGCAGGAGGCGCGCGACCGGCTTTTCGTCAGAGCCGACCGCGACGTGACGGGCGAGCTTCTGTTGATCGGACGCCGGCAGCTTCGCAGCAACAACTCCTGGATGCACAACTCTCATCGCCTGGTGAAGGGCCCACGGGTTTGTACCCTGCTGATCCACCCGGAGGATGCCGCGGCGCGCAACCTCGCCAACGGCGACCTCGCCGAGCTCGGGTCGCAAACGGGAACGGTGGTGGTGGCCGTTGAAGTGACCGATACAGTACTCCCTGGCGTCGTCAGCCTTCCGCACGGCTGGGGACACGATCGTGATGGAGTCCGCCTCAGCATTGCGCGCGAGCACGCCGGGGCGAGCATCAACGATGTGACGAGCGATCATCGTCTCGATACGCTCAGCGGCACCGCCGCCTTCAACGGAACGGCTGTCACGGTACGCCGCATCTTTCGTACGTAGGCGCATCTTTAGATGCGGCCCAGTGCACCCGGCCGGGTCTGAAGGCCCGGCCTACGTACGTCCAACGCCGCCTGCGTACGTCCATTTCAAGTAGAATTGAGGGCCTTCTATCCCGCGCGGCGTCCAACCCGGTTGAGGAGAGCATGATGACCAGCCGGCCGCTTCTCGCGCTCACGGGTTGCGTGATCGTGGCGTGGGCCACCACAGGGCGCGCGCAGCGCGCCAAAGAGATACTGATTAACCAGCCAAGGACCCTCACCTCCGTCTTCGCGAATGAACCATCGTGGACGCAGTCCTTGGCTGGTTCCCTCGACGCGGGCCGCCCACAGCGGGCCGCCGCGCCACCGGCCGCAGTGTTCGCCCAACGGGGTCCCCAACGCGCGGTTTCCATGTCGCGGTCGCTTGCGACCGCGACCCAGCCAGCACTGGTTTCGCGGTCCGCCGGTGGCGGACCGCTGGGGTGGGAGAAGGCCGTCATCGCCCGCTATTGCGTGAGCTGCCACAACGATCGGACGAAGACGGCGGGTCTCGCGCTGGCACCGGACGATACTGCGAACGTCGGCGCGCAGCCGGATATCTGGGAGAAGGTCGTGCGGAAGCTTCGCACGCGGATGATGCCGCCGCCGGGCCGCCCTCGTCCCGATGACAGCACCTACGCCTCGCTGGTTGAGCATCTCGAGAACTCGCTCGACGAGGCCGCCGCGGCGGCGCCCAATCCCGGCAGGGTCGATACGTTCCGGCGCCTCAGTCAGACCGAATATCAGAACGCCATCCGCGACCTGCTCGGGCTCGTCGTCGACGTCCGTTCGCTTCTCCCCGCAGACGACGCGAGCCACGGCTTCGACAACGTGGGCGTCGCGGGGCTGTCGCCGACGCTGCTCGAGCGCTACCTCGCGGCTGCGCAGAAGATCAGCCGGCTCGCCGTTGGAAGTCCCGTTCGCGCGCCCGCTACGTACGTTGCGCTCGTTCCCGTCGACCTCACACAGGAGGAGCATCTCGAGGGCCTGCCGCTCGGCACCCGCGGCGGCACGCTCGTCCACTATTCGTTTCCGCGCGACGGCGAGTACGACATCCAGATCCGGTTGCAGCGCGACCGCAACGAGAACGTGGAAGGTCTGACGGAAGCACACGAGATCGAGCTCACGCTGGATGGGGCTCGCGTGGAGCAGTTCACGGTCACGCCGAAGCGGACTCGGATGGGCACGTACTATGCGGACGAGTTCGCCGATCGACATCTGAAGGTCCGCATTGTGGTCGCCGCTGGACCTCACGTCCTGGGCGTCGCTTTCCCGAGGAAGACGTCCGCTCTGGTGGAGACGGAGCGGCAGCCATACAAGGCCTTCTTCAACATGGATCGGCACCCGCGGGTGCAGCCGGCCGTGCACTCGGTGTCGATCACCGGTCCGTTCGATCCGGGAGGTGCGGGCGACACGCCGACCCGCCGCCGGATTTTCGTCTGTCACCCCGCCAGCCCGTCGCAAGACGATGCGTGTGCGAAGACCATCGTTTCGACGCTGGCGCGTCGTGCGTTCCGGCGGCCGGTGACGGATGCCGACATTCAGATGCCGCTCGCGTCCTACAAGGAGGCTCGCTCCGAAGCCGGATTCGAAACGGGTATCGAGCTGGCCCTCCGGACGCTGCTCGCCAGCACGGAGTTCCTGTTCCGCATCGAGCGAGAGCCTCGCGGCGTGGCGCCGAACACCGCGTACCGCATCAGCGACGTGGAACTGGCATCGCGGTTGTCGTTCTTCCTCTGGAGCAGCGTGCCGGACGAGGAGCTGCTCGATCTCGCAATCCGGAACAGGCTGCGCGACCGGGCCACGCTCGAGCGGCAGGTGAAGCGGATGCTCGTCGATCCGCGCTCTGACGCGCTCGTGACGAATTTTGCGGGGCAGTGGCTCTTCTTACGCAACCTCGCGACCGCGACACCGGATGCGCGCGCGTTCCCGGAGTTCGACGACAACCTTCGACAGTCGTTCCGGCGTGAAACCGAGCTGCTCGTTCAAAGCATCGTCGCGGAGGATCGCAGCGTGCTCGACCTGCTCGGCGCAAACTACACGTTCATCAACGAACGGCTTGCGTACCACTACGGAATTCCTGGTGTCTACGGGAGCCGGTTCCGCCGCGTCGAGCTGGAGCCCGGCAGCGTCCGCACGGGGCTGCTGGGCCATGGGAGCATTCTCACGATCTCGTCGTACGCGAATCGAACCTCGCCGGTGCTGCGCGGCAAGTGGGTGCTCGAGAACATTCTCGGCGCGCCACCTCCGCCGCCTCCGCCCAACGTTCCCTCGCTCAAAGAGAACAACACCGAGGGCAAGGCGCCCTCGATGCGGGAACGCATGGCCCAGCACCGCGCGAACCCTGCGTGCGCGAGCTGTCACCAGTTGATGGACCCGATCGGTCTGTCGATGGAGAACTTCGACGCGATCGGCCGCTGGCGGACACGCAGCGAGGCGGGGACGCCTGTCGACGCGTCGGGAGGCCTTCCCGACGGATCGACGTTCGATGGTGTGACCGGGCTCCGACAGGCGCTTCTCGCGCGGCCGGAGCTGTTCGTCTCGACGATCACGGAAAAACTGTTGACCTATGCGCTTGGCCGTGGGCTCGAGCCCTACGATGCGCCGGCCGTTCGCGCCATCACGCGCGGGTCGCGCGCGGATGCGTACCGGTTCACGTCCCTCGTTCTTGGCATTGTCGAGAGCACGCCGTTCCAGATGAGGAGATCGCAATGATTGTGACGAGGAAAGCGCTCCCGCGGCGAACAGTCCTCAAGGGCCTCGGTGTGAGCCTCGCGTTGCCCCTGCTCGACGCGATGGTGCCCGCGCTCTCGGCGTTGACGCAGACCGCGGCTGCACCGGTGCGACGTCTCGGATTCATCTACATTCCGATGGGCATGAACGCCGCGGCATGGACGCCCGCACTCGACGGCCGGATATCGGAGCTCTCGCCGTCGCTCGCGTCGCTCATGCCGTATCGGGACCATCTGACGGTGCTGACGAACCTCGAGAACAGAAACGCGTACACCACGGGGAACCATGCCTCCGCCAACTGCGCGTTTCTGAGCTGCGCGCGCGCCAAGCGCACAGAAGGCACCGACTACCAGCTCGGGATCACGGTCGATCAGATTGCCGCGCAACAGATCGGGAGGCACACGCCGATCCCATCGCTCGAGCTCGGTACCGATCTCATTGCCCAGGTCGGCAATTGCGACAACGGCTACGCATGCGCGTATCAGAACAACCTGTCGTGGTCGTCCGCGAACACGCCGCTCCCCACGGAGGCCGACCCGCGGATTGTGTTCGAACGGCTGTTCGGGGACGGAGGCACCGCCAGCCAGCGCCGCGCCGAGCTCCGGAAGAACAACAGCATCCTCGATTGGATGCGGAACGACCTGGCGCGGCTGCAGCGGGAGCTTGGAGCAGGCGACCGGACCAGGGTCGATCAGTACCTCGACTCGGTGCGCGAGGTCGAGCGCCGCATCCAGAGCGCCGAACGGCAGGCCGACACGTCGATCGACGTCGAGGGCTCGCGCCCGGCGAGCGTGCCTGCGGCGTGGGAAGACCATGTGAAGTTGATGTTCGACCTGCAGGTGCTCGCGCTGCGATCCGATCAGACGCGCGTCATCACCTTCCAGCTCGCCCGGGAGACGAGCACGAGAACCTATCCGCAGGTCGGCGTGCCCGAGCCGCATCATCCGGTATCGCACCATGCGAACGACCCGGAAAAGCTGGCCAAGCTCGCGAAGATCAATGCCTATCACGCGTCCCTGTTCGCGTATTTCGTCGGCAGGCTGCACGCCACGCCGGACGGTGAGGGGACGCTGCTGGACAACTCGCTCATCCTGCTTGGAAGCGGGATGGGGAATCCCGACGTGCACGATCACACCAATCTGCCGATTGTCGTGGCAGGACGCGCCGGCTCGGTGAAGGGCGGCCGTCACGTCAGGTATGCGCAGCCGATGCCGTTGGCGAATCTTCACCTGACGCTGCTCGACAGGATTGGTGTTCACCTCGACAGCTTTGCCGACAGTACGGGGACGCTCTCAGAGCTGTAAATCATGAACGCTCTCGGCCTCAGATCGTGCTGCGCCGTCGCGCTCCTGCTCGTTGCGGCTTCGCTTGCCGCCGGCGCCGGATTGCCTCTGGTGGACGCGGTGAAGCGTGGCGACGGCGCAGCGGTTCGGACCCTGCTTCAGAAGCACGCCAACGTGAACGAAGCCGAGCCCGACGGAACGGCGGCGCTGCACTGGGCGGTCCACAACGACAACGTGGAGATCGCCGACCTGCTGATTCGCGGCGGGGCCGGCGTCAAGGCAGCCAATCGCTATGGCGCGACACCGCTCTGGCTGGCCTCGGTCAGCGGCAACGCAGCCATGATCGAGGTGCTCCTCAGAGCCGGCGCCGATGCGAACGGGGCCAACCCTCACGGCGAGACGCCGTTGATGGCGGCGGCACGATCGGGAAAAACGGACGCCGTACGAGTGCTGCTCGATCGTGGAGCGGACGTCAACGCAAAGGAAAGCTGGCGCGGGCAGACGGCCTTGATGTGGGCCGCGGCCGAAGGGCACGTGCCGGTCGTCACGCTCCTGCTCGAGCGTGGCGCCGGGCTCCACGCGCGTTCGAACGGCGGTTTCACGCCGCTGCTGTTTGCCGCACGGGAGGGACGAATCGGTTCGGTCGATGCACTGCTTCGTGCCGGGGCCGACCTCAAGGACGCGTTGCCGCTGCGGCGGCCCGGCGCTGCCGAGGGGACTCCCCCGGAGCCCAACGCGGGGCTGAACGCCCTGCTGCTGGCGGTGGAAAACGCGCATTACGAGCTCGCCGCGCTGCTCCTGGACCGCGGAGCAGACGTCAGCGCGGCTCCGAAGGGCTGGACGGTGCTGCACCAGATTTCATGGGTGCGCAAGACGGGCGTGGCCGGGAGCAACAATCCCGCGCCGCAGGGATCGGGCAACCTGGATGCGCTCGAGTTCGTGAGGAAGGCGGTGGCCCATCGCGCCGACCTCAACGCCCGCGTGACGAAGCGGCCGAGCATGGGAATCACGAACATGAACGCCATCGGCGCCACGCCATATCTGCTTGCGGCGCGAACGGCGGACGCCGATCTCATGAGGCTTCTCGTCACGCTTGGCGCGGATCCGAAGCTGACCAACGACGACGGCACGACGGGGCTGATGGTCGCTGCGGGAGTGGGAACGAGCTCGCCCGGTGAAGATCCCGGCACTGAACCGGAAGTCCTCGAGGCCGTGAAAGCCGCGCTCGAAGCCGGTCTTGATATCAATGCCGTGGACAAGAACGGCGAGACCGCGATGCACGGCGCTGCCTACAAGCACGTGCCCTCGGTGGTCCGCTTCCTCGCTCGCCAGTATGGCAGCGTCGATGCGTGGAACCGGCCGAACAAGAAGGGATGGACGCCGCTGAAGATTGCCGACGGCATTCAGCGGGGGATGAACATCGTCAGCTCTCCCGTGACCGCGGCGGCGATTCGCGAGGTGCTCGGAATTTGATCATCTCGCTATATCAGATTGGATCATCGAATGTGATCATCTCGCCATCGGATCATCTATCGAATCATCTATTGGATCATGTCGGGATCGCCCCAATGAACCAATCCAGATGATCCGATAGATGATCCAATGAGAGATGATCCGATGTAAATGATCAAATCTGATATGAGCCGATGATCAAATTCTATTTCTTCTCTTTCTGCTCCTCCGGCCGCTCCTCCGTCACGCGACCCCCGGCAACGATCGGGGTGCCGTCGGGCCGCGTGATCCGCGCGCAGCAAATCCCGTAGGTACCCTCGGCCCTCGACGGCGCGCCGACCACCTTGAGCTCGGCTCCCACCTGGATCGTCTCCGGCGTCCAGCCCGTCCGCTTCAGCGAGATCGGGGCTCCAAGCTCGATCTGCCAGTTGACGATCGTGCCCGACGCGTTGGGCGCGTCAATGTAGAGATACGCGTGCGGGTTCATGAACACGAACTTCGTGACCTTCCCCTGCGCCTCCACCTTCTTCGACGAATCGTAGAACGCCGTGGTGGCATGATGGGCGAGCGTCGACGCCGCGGAGAGAACGAGAGCCGCGGCAATGCTCACCGCCGCCGCTGAGAGATACCGCTGCACTGTCATGACCGTGCTCCTTGGCGCCTTGCTACTTGTACTTCGCCGGCATGAACTTCACCGACGCGCGCGCCGACTCCGGATCGCAGTTGAACGCCGATAATCTGTAACCTTTCGGTCCCGGAATCCACCGCGTGGTGTATTCGGCCGGCTTTCTCAGGAACATCGGATCCTCGACCGTGACGGTCACCCGCAGATCGCTGCCGTCGCGCCAGTACCGCTCGCGGACCCGCTTCTGCGACGAGGACGGAATGCCATTGTAATCGTCGAACCCCGTGATATCGAACACGAAGTTCGTCGTCTCGACGATGAGGGCGTTGCCCTCGTAGTGCCCCACGGAAAATCCCTGAAGGCTGAAATCGAGCGATGTTGGCTTGCGGCCGTCGAGCCACACCGTCCGAAGCTGATCGTCCTTTTCGTAGCGGAAGAGGACGCGGTCCGGCCACTGCACGACTTCCATCATGTAGGGGTCGTATTCGATCGCTGGAGGCGTGGCCGGCTGGCAATCGTACTTGGGCGCGATGGCTTCATCGAACACCTTCATGTATGCCAGTGCCCGCTCGTTCACCTCGGGAAAATTCTTGCCCCTCGTCCACGGCACATTGTCGCTGTTCACCGGACGCGCGCGCGCGGTCCCGTCCCAGATGCCCGAGAAATCCGGGATGTTGTCCGGCGCGGCCGGCGACTGCGCGCCAGGACGCGAGGCCAGAGCGAATGCGACGAGAAGCGCTGCAGCACATCCACGCGTGGCTTTCATAGTCTTCCTGTCATCCTTCGACCGCGCTGCCCGCGGACACGAGATAGTACACCAGAGGACGACAGTGTGCGACGGGAGGGCGGTCCGCACCATGATTCATGATTCTTGATTTCTTGATTCATGATATTCATGATTCGTGATTGGCCGTCCTTGCACACTACATGCGGGCCAGGAGCAGGACGACGATCGCAAGGACGGCCACGAGGAGCGCGATCTTGGCAGTCTTCGGTTGACGTATGTCCAGTTCTCCCGGGAGGCCCCTGGCGGTTCAGGCGCGCCGCTGCGCGGGCTCACGTTGAATCCAGCGGTACGGCTTGACGGAGTTCTTCCAGAACACTTTCTCCATCGCCGCCGGCTTCTTGCTCAGCACGTACGCGCGTGCCACGCCGAAGACGTTCGGATACGAGTTGAACTCGAGGTTTTCGCTCTGCGGCCAGTCGCTGCCGAACATGATGCGATCTTCGCCGAAGATGTCCCACAACTCGTCCAGCCAGGACCTGTACATCGTGAGATCGGTTGATACCTTCCCCTCGTACCGCCGCACCACCTCGGACAGCTTGATATACACGTTCGGGCGCTTGCCGAGCTCCCGGAGATAGCCGAGATATCTTTCCTTGGACGCGGCGTCCGGGAATCGCACGTCAGGCAGGTGATCCATCACGAGCCGCAGCGACGGCACCTTGTCCAGCACCTTGACCAGCACCTCGGTGGCGCTCATGCCCTGTCGCGGCGTGTCCACGTCGAGACTGCAGTCGGCATCGGCCAGGCGCTTCAGGTTCGCCATGTAGTCGGGGCTGTCGAGGCCGAGATGGAGCTGCCCTTGACGGATGCCGATGAACAGCTTGTTTTTGACGAACCGATCCAGGTTCCTGGGGAACCCGGCGTCGCCAGGATCGATCCGGCCGACGAGGCCGACAATGATCGGGTGATTGGCGCTCACATCGAGAACCCACTGGTTGTCCTCCAGCCGTGGGCTCGCTTCGACGATGACGGCCCCAACGACGCCGAAGGGCGTGACGATTCCTTTGTACCGGTTCGGCAATGCGATCAAACCCTGGGGCGGCTCCCCGCCTCCCGGCACATCACGTGGATAGGGAGCTCCTTCCGGCCGCGTCTTGTCGAAGATGTGGATGTGGGTGTCGATGATGGGAAACGCGGGCTTCTCGGCCTGTGCCTGGGCGGCGAGTGCAGCCTCGAGCGCAAACGGCATCAGCGGCAATGAGCCGACGAATGCTCTTCGATGCACGTCCGTTCACGCCTCCTTTCGTATCAGATTCAGGAGTTAGGAGGCAGGAGTCAGGAGGTAGAGCGACTCGTGCAATTGTCACTCTACCTCCTGACTCCTACCACCTGACTCCTATGTAATAGGGTCCGCTCGACGCGGACGCATGCTGGCATCACGGCGCGCGAAAGTCAAAGACGTTGTACGCTCCGGGAGTAGACCCCGAATTCACTTTAGAATTCCACCACGCGCTCGACCCGACGCCCGGAACAGGTATCGTTTTAGCCATGGATGTTGAGCTCACGGATATCAAGTCGCTCGACGATCAGCTCGATGCTGCCGAGCGTGATGCGCAGGCCCTCGTGCGCGGCCTGAGTGAGGCACAGGCCGGCTGGCGGGCCGAGCCGGGTTCGTGGAGCGTCGCGGAGTGCCTCGATCACCTGGCGACGGCGAACAGCGTGTATCTTCGCGCCATGCACGGACCAGCCGCGCGTGCGCGCGAGCAGGGCCGGCTCCGCCGCCGTCCGGCGGTGCCTGGCGTTGTCGGACGCTGGTTCGTCAGGTCGCTCGAACCGCCCGTACGGCCTCGTTTCAAGGTAAATGCACCGCAAGCCATCCGACCGCGCACGGCACCCTCTCTCGGGGATGCGTTCGCCGGTTTTACGGCTTCGCAAAACGAGGTGCGCGAGTTCCTGCGGGCGTACGCGAATCTCGACCTCGCGGCGGTCCGGTTTCCGAACCCTTTCATACGAGGCCTGCGCTTCAGTCTCGCCACGGGTCTGCACGTCATCACGGCGCACGAGAGACGCCATCTCTGGCAGGCATGGCGCGTGCGTCAGGCCGCCCAACGCGCGCTGGGCTAGGCATCGGTATCGGGTATCGCAGCGGAGGTGTATGCAACCGATGACACACGTGGTGATGTCCGCGTCGTGGGGTGAGAGGCTGCCGGCGGGGATTTGATGATCAGGCTGTTGCTTCGAGCCGCCCTGTTATCCGTTCTGTGCGATTCCGTCGCGTTCGCGCAGATGGCGCCTCTTCGCATCGAGGTGCGCAGTGACGGTCAGCCCCTTGCAGATGCCGACGTGACCGTGAACCGAATCGTGTACAGGACCGATGCCGAGGGTCGTGTCGTCGTCAGCGTTCCGGCGGGCGCACTGGACATCGTGGTCACCAAGGAAGGTTTTGCGCCCTCGACCGCGTCCGTTCAGCTGCAGTCCGGACAGGAACTGCAGGTCGTTATCGACCTGAAGCGTCAATTACGGGTGGAGGAACAGGTCACGGTCTCGGCCACGCGCACCGACAGGCGACTCCAGGATGAAGCGATGAGAATCGAGGTGCTCTCGCGCAAAGAGCTCGAAGAAAAGCTGATGATGACGCCGGGTGATATCGCGATGACGCTGAACGAGATGGGCGGCATCCGCGTTCAGACCACATCACCGACGCTTGGTGCCGCCAGCATCCGCATTCAGGGAATGCGCGGCCGATATACGCGCGTGTTGGCGGATGGCCTGCCCCTGTTCGGTGATCAAGTGCAGGGGCTGGGACTCCTGCAAATCCCGCCGATGGATTTAGGTCAGGTCGAGGTGATCAAGGGAGTCGCCTCGGCCCTGTACGGAGCCGGCGCTGTCGGGGGAGTGATCAATCTCATCTCCCGGCGCCCAGGCAAAGCACCCGCTCGGGAGTTGTTGGTCAATCGCACCACGCGCGGCGGTACCGACACGGTCTTCTACGGCGAGATGCCGCTCACCGGACAGTGGAGCATGTCTGTGCTTGGTGGTGGTCATTGGCACGAACAAACCGATGTCAATGGTGACGCGTGGGCCGACCTGCCGAGCTACTCCCGCGGCGTCGTCCGTCCACGACTGTTCTGGGATGACGGTCGCGGACGCACCTTCTTTGCGACACTTGGTGCGACCTACGAGGACCGCGCCGGCGGCACGCTGTCCAATGCTACGCCATCGGTTGTGGGGTTCCCATACCGAGAAGCGGTCGAGACCGCGCGACTTGATGGCGGCGCGGTCGGCCAGTTCCTGGTTCGTGACCGCGTTGTGGTGACCGCGCGCGGGGCGCTCAATCGCCAGCGGCACAACCAGCAATTTGGTGACGTGCGTGAACACGACACCCGTCAGACCGGGTTTGGCGAGCTCGCCGCGCGGAGCACGGCCGGTCGGCATACCTGGGTGGTGGGCACTGCGCTCGAACGCGCGAGCTACTCGCCCCGCGACCTGCCGCACTTTGCGTACACGTTCACGATTCCCGGCATCTTCGCGCAAGACGAGATCGATGTCACACGATGGCTGGCGGTGGCCGGAAGCGCTCGTCTCGATCATCACAGCGCATACGGCACGTTCGTCAGCCCTCGAGCGTCGGCGCTTCTCCGGCTGGGTGAATGGGCAACACGGCTGTCAGGGGGGACGGGGTTTTTTGGACCGACGGTACTTACCGAAGAAACGGAAGCCGTGGGATTGTCGCGCTTACACGTACCGGGCTCGCTGGTGGCGGAACGGGCCCGGAGTATGTCGGTCGACGTGGGTCGGACGATCGGCCCGGCATCGATGAACATCTCTTTTTTCGAATCGCGCGTCCGCGACCCGATCCACGTCGAGCGGTCGAGTGTGTTTCTGTTGTCGAACCAGACGCAGCCGACAACCAATCGCGGCCTCGAGGTGCTCGGCACGCTGGAACGCGAGCCACTTGAAATCGCCGCCACGTACACCTACGTCCGATCACGGGAATCCGAACGGGGCCTGCGTGTGGACGTGCCGCTGACTCCGCGACACAGCCTCGCCGCCGTCGCGATCGTTGAGCTCGAAGGCCGGGGCCGCGTCGGGATCGAAGGCTACTATACCGGTCGACAGCGGCTCGAAGAGAATCCCTATCGGAGCGTCGCGCCTGGGTACGTCATCATGGGCGCGCTCGCTGAGCTGCGCTTCGGCCGCCTTCGGCTCTTCGTCAATGCCGAGAACCTCACCGACAAGCGCCAATCGCGATGGGATCCGCTGCTGCTGCCCCAACGAGCCGCCGA
>DASYQV010000239.1:0-3777 GCA_036005125.1 Vicinamibacterales bacterium | reverse complement strand
CGCCATGAAAGCGAGGAATCACATGAGGAGAGCGTTCTTGCTTCTCTCGATCGTCGTGCTCCTGGGGGGCGGCCTCTGGGCCCAGAACAACGGGCGGTCTGGCTTCTCCACCGAGCGCCTGACACGCATCGATCGGCTGCTGCAGCAGTACGTCGACGAAAACCGCATCGCGGGCGCTGTGGCCCTGGTGCTCCAGGACGGGCAGCCGGTCTACGAGAAAGCGTTCGGATGGAGCGACAAGGAAGCCGGGCGCCGGATGACCACCGACACGATCTTCCGCATCGCGTCGCAGACCAAGGCCATCACGAGCGTGGCGGTGCTTGCGCTCGTCGAAGAGGGAAAGGTCGGCCTGAGCACGCCTGTGAGCCGGTTCATCCCGTCCTTTGCGTCGACGACGGTGGCGGTGCGAAGTGACGGGAGGGTGACATTCGTTCCCGCGAAGCGGCCGATCACCATCCAGCATCTGCTGACGCACACGGCCGGTATTTCCTATGGAACCCAGCCCGACGTGGCCGAGTTGTACGCCGCCAAAGGCCTGGGGCCTGCCGCCGGAAACGGCTGGTACACCGCGGACAAGAACGAGGGGATCTGCGACACGATGGAGCGGCTCGGCACGCTGCCCTTCGTCGCACAGCCGGGTGAGGAGTGGGTCTACGGCTACAACACCGACATCCTCGGCTGCGTCGTCGAGCGCGCATCCGGGACGACGCTCGACGAGTTCGTGCGCACGCGGATCACCGAGCCGCTCGGAATGCGGGACACGCGGTTCTTCCTGTCCGCCGCACAACGCGATCGTCTGGCGGCCGTCTACGGGAGCGGCAGCGACGGGCGCATCCTGCGCGCGCCGGAGGGGCCGAAAGGGCAGGGCCATTATGTCGATGGTCCTCGCCGGAGCTTTGCGGGCGGCGCCGGTCTCCTGTCGACGGCGCGCGACTACGGACGATTCCTCGAGATGATTCGCAACGGCGGGACGCTCGGCGGCGCCCGCATCCTTGCGCCGCGCACGGTCGCGCTGATGAACACCAACCAGGTGGGCACGCTGCACTCGACCACGGGCCTCGGCTTCGGTCTCGGCTTCGAGACGACCGATCGCGTCGGCGCCAACGGCCTCGAGCCGAAGGGTGCGTACGGGTGGGCCGGAGCCTATGGGACGATCTACCGCATCGAGCCCGAGGCACGACTGGTCCATCTGCTCATGATCCAGCTCATGCCGAATGCCACCGACCTTCGGGAAAAGTTCCCGACGCTGGTCTATCAGGCGCAGGTGGAGCGATCGACGACTCGCACCGAGACGACATCGCAGCGATAGCCCGCTACTCAGTAGGCATCAGGCATCAGGCATCAGGTCTCAGGCACCAGCGCGATGCCTGATCCAGATGCCCGATCCTGATGCCCGCTCAAGGGCGATGCGCTTCGCGCATGTAGAGAAACAAGGGCAAGCCGAGCGACACGCCAACCGCCACATTGGCCGCAATCGGGGCCCAGAGGTTCTTCATCCCCAACCGACGGCCCTCGCTCAACACGAGCGTCCACAGCACGACCGACGAGACGATCACGTCCATGCCGAAAAAGCCGCTCACGGGACTGGCGAAGAGCTGCTCGACGAAAAGGCGGAGGTTCAGGCCGTGGTCGCGCAGAAACGGCGCGAACTCCCAGTAGGGGAGGATCGTGCCAGCGACGCATAATCCAAGGTAGAGGCTTTTTGGCGTCATCAATCCTTCTCGTCTGTCGTCGGGCATCGGGAGGCCTGAAGGCCTCCGGCTGCCGGTACTCGCATACGTGCGAGAGACAGATCTGGTACCTGATGCCTGAGAACTGAGACAGCCCTGATTCCTGAGGCCTGATTCCTGATTCCTGATGCCTGCTAAGGTGCGGAGCTGGCCCGGTTTCGCGTCGCGTACTGCCAGTGCGCCGCCGCACGGTCCATCACCCGGGTGACGTCCTCGTCGAGCAGATATCCTCCCTGCACCAGTTCCTGGGCCGCGCTCTTGACGCGCTGCAGGTAGTCGTCGCGGTCCTGATAGCGCTCGGCAATCGATCGACGTGGGTCGCCACGTGCCTCGCGCTCGGCACGGCTCGCGGGAAATGGG
The DNA here is from genome assembly GCA_036005125.1 of Vicinamibacterales bacterium. Lineage (GTDB taxonomy): Bacteria > Acidobacteriota > Vicinamibacteria > Vicinamibacterales > UBA2999 > DASYQV01. Next base: position 1,687 of record DASYQV010000239.1, on the reverse strand, counting down.
ATGTAGGCTCCGAGCAGGTTGTAGATGTTTCCGGGATTCCCCACCGCTTTCGCGCGGAAGTTCCACCCGGTGGTTGTGGCGAGCGGCACCGCCACCTCCGGGACGCGGATGCCGGCGCGCTCGTTGCCGTCCTCGTCAACCTGCGGCACCAGGAACGGGAACATTTTCACCGAGCCGCCGCTCACGCGTCCAGGCCCGCTGATGGTGCGCGGGTCGGTGACGCCGGGAATTGAGGGGAAGCGGACGGACGAGGCCGCCGTGAGTGTCCCGTCGCTCAGGCGCGGATAACGGCTGTCGGGCGGCTTCGCGCCGTCGCGAACCCAGCGGTGCAGCCCGCGGAGGAGCGCGCGCATCACATCCCCTTGAGGCGTGGGATTGTTCAACTGCTGGCCGGTGCTGGTCGTTGGCGGAAATGCCGCCTCGCCGTGCTGGGTGCCGGCCAGGAGGTAGACGCGGACGTTGTCGGGAAGCTGCGCGTCGCTCCTGCCGTCGATCGTCGTGTGGGTCAACGCCGCCCCGCGCCCCAGGCCCCAGTACTCGACCGACGTGTTCGTGTAGAACACTTTCGGCCGGAGGTCGGGCCCGGTGCTCTCGAGGATCCCGCCGCGTGTGCCGTCGGCATCCTGCTGAGCGAGATCGGTGAATGGAAATCGGGTTGCGGTGAAGATGCTCAGGCTGGTCGGCATGGCGAGTCGCTCGTTGAACGACCCCCGTGCGGCGCCGGCAATGTGCGCCCACACCGCGTCGAACGCGCGCCGGTCGCGTTCGTCGGCGTTGAAGCCCTCATGGAGGAACTGCCGCAGATACCGGCCGCTCTGGGACGCACCGAAGACGTATGCCGACCGGCCGCGCACGGGCAGGTCCGTTCGATAGCGAAACGCCGCCGCCGCATCGCGCAGAGCCGCGAAGCCGACGCCCGCGACGACGGCGCCGTTGGCGCGGTACGTGACCTCGTAAATGCGTCCTGGCTCGAACCCGCCCTCGAGCGACAGCGTCGGCGCGTCGGAGCCTTCAGCGAAATGCCACCGTTCGCGCGGAACGACGACAGGGCGATCCCAGAAGCGGTCGCGCACCGTCAGCGCATCGGTCGTGCTGCGAACGTCGGCGGGAGGGTATCGCGGCGCGTCCGTGAGCGTCGCCGTGGCGACGGGTTTGTCGACGACGAATGGGACAACGAGAGGCGCCACGAGCGGCCGGCCCCCGGGCAGCGCCGCAGGCACCTGGGCGCGCAGCAGGGACGAGGCGACGTCGAATTCCCATCCAACCCAGACGAGGGTGTATCCCTCGCGCATCAGGAAACCATCGCCGAAATCTGCTGCGGTCGTCGGATCGGTCGAGCCTGCGGCGCGGGTGAAGCGCCCGAGCAGCCCCTTCCGACCACGGTTCGAGATCTCGAAGAAGAGCACGCCATTGCCGCGGTTCGCGTCGACGGGGCGGATCACGTACAGATCCGACGTGAAGTGCACCCGTCCGTCTTTCTCGCGCGGCGCATGCTCCAGATCGACGATACCGATGTTGTGCCGATCGGTGGGATCGAGCGCGAACTCTATCGTGCCACTGAGCTTCTCGTACTGACCTGTGGCACCGAACGACTGACCACCAGCGACGATGTCGCGCGACGTGATGGTGACCCGGGTGACCTCGGCGTATGCGGAGGCGCCGAAAAGCAGGCAGAGCAGAGCAGCGG
>DASYQV010000238.1:0-4106 GCA_036005125.1 Vicinamibacterales bacterium | reverse complement strand
TCTGCAGCGACGAACTTTCCACGCAGGCTGCATTCGGTGCGGCAGCGCTTTCGCATTACTGCCGCCGAACAGAGCGGCAGATCGGTGCTTTGAACGCGCCCTCCGTGAGTTTTGAAACCAAGGAGAGGTCTTTTGTCTCCCTGCAGCGCGACTTTCTCTGGCTGTGAACAGGAGCTCCAATGACATTTCGATGCTTGACGGCACTCGCCTTGACGCTGATCTCGGGACTGGCCGTCGCGCAGGACGCGCCCGCGCTGAAGACCGAAAAGGAGAAGATCAATTATTCCCTGGGCGCGAATCTCGCGAACCAGCTTCGGGCCGCATCGATTGACGTCGACGTGGACGTCCTGATTCGAGGCCTCAGGGACGCGCTTGCGGGCGGAAAGATGCTCCTCAACGAAAACGAAGTTCGGACCACGCTCCTCGCCATGCGGCGGGGAATCGGGGCGGCGCGGCAGCGGGCGCAGAGCGGCGACGCGGCAGGTGCGCCGAAAGCCCTCGCGAACATGACGTTCGCCTTCAAGCTCGAACCTCGTCTCGTTTCGGGAAATTACGGAGGCGACCCGTGGGTGTCGCCGCCTACCTACACGAAGATGGGCGACGCGAAAACGTGTACGGTCGAGGCCAGGGTTCAGGGCCGCGATGCCAATGGCGCAACAGTGCCGGTCACTCCGACATGGACCGCGTCGGATTCAGAGATGGTGACGATCGCGCCCGTTCAGGGAACTGAAATCACGATGGTGGTGAAGCGCGCGGGCGAGAGCACCGTCCGCGTGAGCGCCAACGGCGTGTCGAAGGAGCTGACGATCAAGGCCGCATATGGCAACGACGTCCTCCGGGTGGACATCTCAGAGAAGCAGTCCTAGACGCGGAGCGTGAGATGAAGCGGTTCCTGCCACTGATCGTATCCGGCATTTTCCTGGTGTATCTCGTTACGGCCATCGTGCGGCCGGTTGGATCGACCGGCGGGTTCGACGTGGCGGCGTTCGGACGTCTGCCGGTGCTGCTGAACGGCCGCCTGCAGCCGCTCGATTCCGTGGCGCGCCTTGCGCTGCTGCAGATTCGCGGCACCGTTGCCGTGCCGCTCGAGAAGGGCACGCTCGATGCGACCGTCTGGCTGGTCGAGCTGCTGATGAAGCCCGATGCGGCTGACAAGCGAAAGATCTTCCTCGTGCGAGAGCCGCAGGTGAGTTCGGCGCTTCATCGGAAGCCGGAGGCGAGCTCCGGCGTCGTTTACTACACGTACAAGGAACTCGAACCGAGGCTCGAGGACCTCACCACCCAGACGCGGCGCATCGCGAGCATCAAGGCCGCCGATCGCGCGCCGTGGGAACGGGAATGCCTGAAGCTGCAGAATGCGCTGACGACGTACGAGCGGTTGAAGAACAGCCTGCAGCCGAACAGCACGCTGCAGCGCGAGGCAGGCGGGAAACCGATCGCGTACGACTTCGCCGCGCGCCTCGCCCGATATCAGACCGATCTGCGGGCGGGCCTCGAGCCGGCCGTCGTGCGCGAGCGTGGAAACAAGCAGCAGCTCGATCCAGCCGTTGCGAAGCGGATTCGCGAGTTCGCCGAGCCCTACGTCGGCGTATCGCGCACCGCGCTGATCTCGATGATTCCGCCGACCGATCCGGTCAGAGCTTACAAGTGGCAGAACGTCGGAATGGCGGTGGTTGACGGCACCCGTACCGGTCAGCTGCCCCCGCCGCTCTTGCGTTTTGCGGCAATGAGCTCGGCCGTCGCGCACGGCAAAGCGGCGGACTTCGACCGCGAAGTCGCGAAGTACAACCAGTGGCTCACCGCCAGAGGGTTCAGCGCGGAGGTGAGCAAGGCGCGCTCCGAGTACTTCTTCACGCACTTCCAGCCGTTCGTCAGGGCTGCGGCCATTTACCTCGTCGCATTCATCCTGATCTGCGCGTCATGGGTCAGGCGCTCGACGATGCTCCGGCAGTCGGCGACGATCCTCGTCATCGTCGCGACGGTGCTCCATACGACCGGACTGTTGTTCGGCATGATGCTGGAAGGACGTCCGCCCATCACCAACTGGTACTCGCTCATCATCCTCGTCGGATGGATGGCGGCGGTCGCCGGCCTCGTCGCGGAGCGCTACTACCGCAACGGCATCGGCGTGCTGACGACGGCGGCGGCCGGTCTGGCCGCGATGCTCGCGGCGTACATACTGCCTGCCGGCGGCACCATCGCGCTCATTCAAGCGGTGCTGGACAGGGGCTTCGTGCTCGCGGCGTTGGCGACGGCGATCGTGCTGTCTGCGGGAACGTTGCGCGGCGCAGCCGCGCGTCTGAGGCTCCGGCGCCGTCGAGCGCCACGGCGCGCAGAGGCTGCGCGCGTGATCGGCGAAGCCCTCGGCGATTAGTGATAGATCGTCGGATGCCTGGGATTCCGATCGTGATGACGTCGTCGACTTCGAACTCCATCGCGCCACCGAAGCGGGTGCATCCGCCATCATGAGCCAGAATGCCTTGTGCGGCCGCGGACGTTTGCTCGGCATCTGGTGCCAGACTTTCGAGGGCTGCCGCGTCCATTCTGGGTGGTGTTCGCAGGCACGCTGGTGAATCGCGTTGGCGGATTCGTCCTGGTGTTTCTGGCGATTTACCTCACGGAAGTGCGTGGCCTGACGCCGACTCAGGCAGGCGCGGTGCTCTCAGTGTACGGCCTCGGCGCGATCGGCGGCGGTCCGCTCGGAGGCACGCTGTCGGACCGCATCGGCCGGCGACCCACGCTTGTCGTGTCATTGACCGCCGGAGGCGCGAGCATGCTGGTGCTGGGCCTTGTGAGTCGGACATTGACCATGACCTTGGCGGCGGCAGCCACCGGCCTGCTTTTACGAAATGTATCGCCGACCAAGATGTTGAAGAACTTGTCGAGGCCAGCCAGCGTAGCCATCAGCCCTACGGCGATTCGCATGACCTGAGTTGGATTCTGAAGCCGGGTATCCATGTGGTGTCCCTCCAGGTAATGGAGTCGCCGTTGGGCAAAAGGTAACGGACTGCCTCGCACGTCACCTTTCCGCGCCCCAATACTCTATGTGTTCGGGGACGCCTCCTCGATGCACCCAAACCAATCTGCACGGAGACCGTGAGCCAATGCTTGAACGAGGGGATCAGGTTCCCCACTTCGCGGTGACGATGCTGCATGGGACGCGTACCGACTATTCCGAGATCTGGCAGCGCAGGAACCTACTGCTGGTCTGCTTGCCGGCTGAAGCGCCTGCCGAAGTGATCCGTAGGTATGCGTCGCAGCTCTCTGCGCGAATACATGAGGTGGCGCAACAGGACACCGCGTGTGTCATCACATCGGACGGCGTCTCAGATGTTCCACGTCCAGGTGTTTTGGTTGCGGATCGATGGGGTGGGTTCCGCTGATGTCACCTCCTTGGCCTGGACGCACTCTGTGTAGGCAGGGGAGGATCACATGTTCCGCAACAGACGCTTCGAGTCAGTGTCGTGGGCGCTACGAGTGGGGTTGGGTGCGGGCGTCAAACTGAGGCTCCCTGACTTGCGTCGACGAATCAACCTATCGAAGGATTGGCACAACCACATGGTGCCGGTCGTCTCTCGACATCACCGTTACCTTCCTGGCCATCGGATGAGGGTGAGCGATGCCCGTCGCGGTCTTCACAGGCCGGGATGAGCAGCGGAAACAACGGCTGACGCCTTGTGTGGGGGAGAATCGACGAGAAGTGATCAAGCAGACGACGGCCGTCGTGGAGGAGCTCCACATATTCTCGCTATCCGCATGATCAAGGAGTTCGCCACATGGATCCCGAATTCGTAACCGTTGGAAAAGTCGTGGACGTGCCAGTCGGTGCAGTTGCAGCATTCGACGTGAAGGGTACGCACGTCGCCGTTGCGAACGTCCACGGAACGTTGTACGCCTTCGACGACACCTGCACGCACGAACAGTGTTCGCTCGCCGAAGGTGAGCTCGAGGACGCGACCGTGATCTGCCCGTGCCATCAAGGGCAATTCGACGTTCGAACGGGTGAAGTGCTCGCGCCGCCGCCGCCATCGCCTGTCAAAACGTACCGGGTGCGCACCGAAGGCGACGCTCTGCAGATAGCGGTGTAATGGCCTTCCCATTCGTCA
>DASYQV010000237.1:0-7626 GCA_036005125.1 Vicinamibacterales bacterium | reverse complement strand
TTACTGGGGCTGCGCGGCGGTGCTGGTGACCCGCTTCTTCGCGCGTTCGGCGACCTTTTCCTTGAACTGCTCCTCAGTGAGCCACGTGACCCTCGGCGTGAAATGGAACATGTCGTCGATCGAGCGATTCCCCCATCCCTTCCAGTTCCGCGGATCCACGACCCGCGGATTGGAGGCCGTGTTGTTGTACCACCCGATGATGTGCAACACCGTCCCCTGCGGCAGGAGCGGCGCCACGTCCTCTTGGTACGAATAGACCTTCACCCAGTTATGGTTATACGCGGCGCAGTTCAGCATCTCGCGGCGCCCGTCCGGATAGCTCGCCTCCACGCACATGCGTTTCCCGCTGGCGTGCATGTGAGGTTCGTACGTCGTCAAGATCCCTGGTCTCGGCACCCGATAGAAGCTCTCGAAGCGCACGTTGTCCGTGTTGCCTGGAATGTCCAGCTCGTCGCGCAGCAGGCCCATGGTGACGAAACCCGCCTGCATGTACTTCGGCGTCCAGCCTTTCGGATGAAGCTTGAAGGCCGAGTCGAGGCGCACGCTCACCTCCTGACCAACCGAGTGCAGGTGCATCGTGTAGCGGAACGCCGAGCCGCCCTTCAGCACAACCCCCGTATCCGCTGGATAGATCGTCGGATTGTCGCCCAGCTCGTGCACGAGATAGAACCCGCCGCCGAGCCCATCGCTGGAGGTCCGTACGATGCCGTCCGGATCGACTTCGTGCAGCCCCGAGTGATGGATGCTGAAGTAATTCAGGTCGCCCGTCTTGCCGCTCACCCTCTGGTTGGCTGGCCCCTCGACCCGCACCTCCTTGAACTCGACCGCCTGCACGTAGCGGTCCTCCATCAACCCGGTCGGGTAGGGCCCGATCTCTCCATGCCAGTCGGCCCCCCGCGCCCTGACGGGCATGACCGGTGTCGACACGATCAGGTCCGGCGTGCCGATCGTCCATCCGGCCGCGTCCGCATACCGGCGTGGCGGAGGCAGGTCGGTCGGATTCCCGCGCGCGGCCCCGCTGTCGACCCACGTCGCGATGGTTTCAATCTCGGCATCACTGAGCGAGGGGTCGTCCTTGAATCTCTGAATCCCGATATTCTTCTCGATGAACCACGGTGGCATCTCGCGCGCAGCGGTCTTGCGCTTGATGGCGACCGCCCACGGACGGACTTCTTCGTACGTCGTCAGCGGCATCGGCGCGACGCCGCTCGTGCGGTGGCAGTTCTCGCACGACCGCTGCAGGATGGGGGCGATATCTCTCGTGAACGTCACGGCTCGGAGCGGAGCCTGCCCTCCAAACGCCAGGGTCGGGGCAAGAGCGGCGGCGATGAACCCGACCAACACGATCGAGGTCGCGCCGCCAGCCTTCGGATTCGATGAAATCCTCATCGTCATAGCTCCTCCGCGCGCCCATTGTATAGCGCAGCGCGCCGCGGACACGCCTGAGTTGCAGCGCAAAGGCATGAAAGGCCGTAAGATGGCCGGTTCAGGAGGCCGCCATGCGCTGGATCGCGACCGTCATGGTACTCGGCGTGCAGGCCACTGCGCTCCCACCCCCATTCCCACGCGAAGGCGCGACGAAGATGTTCGACAACGATCGCGTCCAGGTCTGGGACGTCGCCTGGCTCAGACGCCAATACCCGCTGCACCGCCACGTATACGACCTCGCCGTCGTGTACTACTCGCCAGGTGATCGAATCATCATCTCGACAACGGGCGAGCGACGGCCGGTCAGCACGCCCGCGTGGGACATAACGTTCCGCCGCCGCGGCCTGACGCACATCGAGGAGGGCACCAGCGACCCGCCCCTGAGAGCTGTTTTCCTCGAGATGAAGGACGAGCCGCGGCCGGACGTGCTGGACACGGACGGGACGCCGCCATTTCCGGCCGGCATCGGAAAGCAGCTCCTCGACAACGACCGGACGACGGTCTGGGAATTCGTGCCGGCCCCCGCGACGCGGGCTACCGCGCACCGGCACCGTCACGATGCGGTCGTCGCCGCCTTCGCAGCGGGGAAGCCGAAAGTGTCGTTCACGGCGCGAGGCACGACGCATACGGATGAGGGGGTCGCGGGTGCCGAGCGTGTCTACGTCTTCGAGATCAAATGATGGGCCTGGCCCGTTATGCGGCCTCGACGTGAATCTTGTTCTCGTTACTGCTGCACGCGCCGCGCCAGCTCGCGCTCCGTTTCGTTGAAGTGCGGGCCCAGGTTCGTGTCGGCTCCGAGCTTTGCCAGCAGCTCCGCCGTGCTGGGGCGCATCACGAACGACATCCCACCGCCCTTGTGGCCCTGAGCAATCCGGTAGGCCGTGCGCTTGATGAAGTCCTGGGCGTTCAGGTTGGCGCCGTGCCGGGCGAGGTACTCGGCCGCGGCGTCGGCGCCGACGAACGCCGTCCCATGAAGCGCGGCGAAACCAGCCTCGTTGGCCGCGTTCACGTCGGCACCGTGCTCCACGAGGAACTTGACCGCGTCGAGCGCCCGGTCGGCCGACCAGAATCGCTCGTACCGATCGCCTCCGTGGCCGAGACCCGCCGCGGCCATCAACGGCGTCGTCTTGTCGTCGGTTGTGAGCGACGGATTCGCCCCCGCGTCGAGCAGCAGGCGCATGGTCGCGACGTCGGCGTTCTCGGCGGCCACGAAGAAGGGTGTCGCACCGCGCCGGTGACGCGCCATGCCGAAGTTGTCGGCGGATCTCGAGTCAGCGCTGCTTCCCGCGCCGTAATTGCTGCGGAGCGCCACGCGCATGGCGCGCGCGTTCGGATCCGCGCCGCGCGCGAGGAGTGCCTTGATCAGGTCGAGCTTGCTGGCGGGCTCCCTCAGCACCGCATCGGGATCAAAGCCAATCCGGCGGCCGCCGATCGAAAGGGCGACATGCAGAGCCGTCTCGCCGTCGCGCGAGGCGACGTTGGGATTGGCGCCCTGTTGCAGCAGGGACAAGGCGAAGGGGATCTGCGCGCTGTTGATCGCGACGAGCAACGGCGCTTCCCCTTGTCCGTCGGCGTTGACGCTCACGCCGGCGGCCAGCAGCTGTCGCGCGGTCTCGATGTCTCCCTGTTGCGCGGCAAACAGCAGCGGGGTGAAGCCGCCCGCCGACCGGGCGCGCACGTCCGCTCCACGCTCGATCAGGAGGCGCACGATCTCATGGTGCTGTTGCGATGCGGCCCACATCAGCGCCGTCTGCCCCGAGAGCGTTGCCCGCGTATTCGGGTCGGCGCCGCGGTCGACGAGCAGTCTGGCCAAGGCGAGATTGCCCGAGAGCGCGGCGGCCATCAGCACGGTCTCCCCGTGAACGGGCAGCGCGGCGTTCACGTTGGCCCCGGCCTTCACCAGGCGTTCCGCGATGGCGAGATTGCCGTTCTCGCAGACCAGCCACAGCGGGGTTACACCGTGGGAGTTGACGGCATTGACCGCTGCGCCGGCGCCGAGCAGCATCTCCACTGTTTCCAGGCTGTCCGCGTGCGCCGCCCAGTGCAGCGCGGTTGCGCCGTCGCCCTGTGGCACGTTGACGTCGACCTTCGCGTCGACCAGCTTGCGCACGGTGCGCCAGTCCTGCCGCTGGGCCGCGTCCACGAGTCGAAGATCGCGGTTGGCAGCACCGGCAGGCAGGCTGACCACCAGCGCCATCGCAACAACCGCGACAGCCCGACGCGCGTGGACGCTCATCATTTGGGTGTCTCCTGGGACCCGATCCGCGGCGCTCCCGTGTAGAAGATAGCGGAAAACACGCGGTAACGGGAGCCGAATCTGCGATAGACTATCTGGGCATTTTATTGCGTCACGTCGGTAGTGTCGGCGAAAGGATGGGCTGATGTCGTCACAGGCATCGCTGGGCACGCTGGTGGTGCTTGTCGGAGTTGCCATCGTATTCGGATCCCAGACAGGTTCTGTGGCCGCGCGGGGCGCAACGCGGGCGAGTCAGCCAAGATCAGCTGTCCAACATCCCGCCCCCTCCGTCGCATCCATCGCAATCACCGGCGAGTCCGCCGGGCGCCGTCAGCTCCTGAATACCTATTGCACGGCGTGTCACAACTCGAAATTGAAGACTGCTGGTCTGGTGCTCGAATCGGTGGACACCGCTCAGGTCGGTGCGAACGCGCAGATCTGGGAGAAGGTGCTGCGCAAGCTCCAGAGCGGCCAGATGCCGCCGGTTGGGCGGCCACGACCGGACAAGGACACGGTCGACCAGTTCCTGCGGCACCTCGTCGCCGCGCTGGACAGCGCGGCCGCGGCGTCGCCCAATCCAGGCCGTCCGGCCGTGCACCGGCTGAATCGCACCGAGTACGTCAACGTGGTTCGCGATCTGCTGGATCTGGAAATCGACGGCCGCGCCCTGCTTCCGGCCGATGATTCCGGCTTCGGGTTCGACAACAACGCGGACGTGCTCACGATGTCGCCCGCGTTGCTCGAACGATACGTGGCGGCCGCCACGAAAATCAGCCGGCTGGCCGTTGGCGACCCCGAGGTCGGACCGGTGATCAGTCGGTACCAGGTATCCAAACTCCTGCGGCAAGAGGAACGGATGAACGAACTGCAGCCCTTTGGCACGCGGGGAGGCGCTGCGGTTCGTCACACGTTCCCGCTCGACGGCGAGTACACGGTCAAGATTCGATTGAAGCGCGGGGGCGAGATCATCACGGGGCTCGACAAGGGCGACAAGCTCGAAGTGCGTCTGGACGGCGAACAGATCAAGCTGTTCACCGTCGGCGGCGTCGAAGAGATGAAGGGCATTACCTACGTCTCCGGCGTGTCGCTTCCGGCCAACAGGCCCGATATCCTCAAGCGGTACCTCTACGACACCACCGCCGACGATGGATTCGAGGTCCGGTTTCCCGTCAAGGCGGGGACGCGCGTCGTGTCGGTGGCGTTTCTCGCGGATGCCTCCGTTGAGGAGGGCGCGCTTGGGAATTCCGGGGAGCGCGAGCCGCGGAGCTGGAGGAGCCGCTGGCCCGGGGTGGAGCACATCCAGATTTCCGGTCCGTACAACGGCACCGCCCCGACCGACACGCCCAGCCACCAGCGGATCTTCATCTGCCATCCGTCCGCGCCTCGCGAGGAGATGCCGTGCGCCGGCAACGTTCTGCGCGCGCTCGCACGGCGGGCCTACCGCCGGCCGGTGACGGATGCCGACATTCAGGGGTTGCTCGGTTTCTACGAGGAAGGCCGCCGCGGCGGGACGTTCGACAAGGGTATTCAGTTCGCGCTGGAGCGGCTGCTGGTCGATCCGGAATTCCTCTTCCGCGTGGAACGCGATCCTGTCGGGTTGAAACCCGGGACCGTATACGAGTTGAGCGATGTGGAGCTCGCCTCGAGGTTGTCGTTTTTCCTCTGGAGCAGGGGTCCCGACGAGGAGCTGCTGCAGGTCGCCGAACGCGGCAAGCTCAGGGACCCGGACGTGCTGGCGCGACAGCTGCGGCGGATGCTGGACGACCCGCGGGCGTCCAGCATGGTGAGCAACTTTTCGAGTCAATGGCTGCTCGTGCGCAACGTGCGCATGCACACGCCCGACGTCGCGATGTTTCCCTATTTCGACGACAACCTGAAGGAAGCGTTCGCGCGCGAGACGGAGCTGTTCTTTGACAGCCAGTTCCGCGAGGACCGGAGTGTGCTCGACCTGCTGCAGGCCGACTATACGTTCGTCAACAGCCGTCTTGCGGAGCTCTACGGGATCCCCAACGTATACGGCAGCCATTTCCGCCGCGTCACGGTGCCTGACGAGAGGCGGCGCGGGCTCCTCGGCCACGGAAGCGTGCTGATGGTCACGTCCTACCCCGACCGGACGTCTCCGGTGCTGCGGGGCAAGTGGATACTCGAAAATCTCCTGGGCGCACCGCCGCCGCCGCCGCCGCCCGATGTTCCGGCCCTGCCGCAGGCGTCGCAGGCCAAGCCGACCACCGTGCGCCAGCGACTCGAGCAGCACCGGGCCAATGCATTCTGTGCGAGTTGTCACGCCAGGATGGACCCGCTCGGATTCCCGCTGGAACATTTCGACCCGATCGGACAGTGGCGGGATGTGGACAACAACGTGCCGATCGATGCGGCCGCGGTGTTGCCCGACGGCACGAAGGTGGATGGTCCCGTGGCGTTCCGCAACGCGCTCCTCGCCCGCGGCGATCAGTTCGTCACCAACTTCGTCGAAAAGCTCCTGACCTATGCTCTCGGTCGAGGCGTCGAGTACTACGATGCGCCGGCTGTCCGGCGGATCGTGAGGGACTCGGCTGCGCGCGACCATCGCTGGTCCGATATCGTCCTCGGAATCGTGAAGAGCACGCCGTTTCGCACGCGGAGGGCGTCAGAGTCATGATGATCACGAAAATGCACCTGCCGCGACGGACGTTCTTGAAAGGCGTCGGCGCGACCATCGCCCTGCCGTTTCTCGACAGCATGGTGCCCGCGCTGACCGCGCTGAGCAAGACTGCCGCGGCCCCTGTTCGACGTCTCGGAATCTTCTACGTGCCGAACGGCATGGCGATGAAGTACTGGGTGCCCCAGGCCGAGGGGACGGCATTCGAGCTGCCTCGGACGCTGCAGTCTCTGGCGCCTTACCGTGACCAGGTAACGGTCCTGACCGGCCTTGTCAGCCGCTGCGCCTACCCACTACCCGGCGAGGGCGGAGGCGATCATGCGCGGAGCGCAGCCACCTTCCTGACCGGCGTGCACATCAAACGCACCTCCGCCGCCGACGTTCAGGCAGGCGTGTCGGCCGACCAGATTGCGGCGCAGCACCTGGCGGAGCACACGCAGCTCGCCTCGCTCGAGCTCGCGCTCGAATCGGTGGAGCTGCTGGGCGCCTGCGACGGGACCTACGCCTGTGCGTACTCCAACACCATCGCGTGGCGCAGCCCGTCGACACCGCTGCCGATGGAACCCGATCCGCGCGCGGTGTTCGAGCGGCTCTTTGGAACCGCCGCGAGTACCGACCCGGCCGCGCGCCTCGCCCGCGTCCGCCGCGACCGCAGCATTCTCGACTCGGTTTCGGAGAAGGCAGAGCGGCTTCAGCTTCGCCTGCCGGCGAGCGACCGGACGAAGCTGACCGAGTATCTCGATGCCGTGAGGGACGTCGAGCGGCGGATCCAGAAGGCCGAAGAGCAGAGCGGCCGCGAAGTGCTGGTCGTCGATCAGCCGGCCGGCATTCCGGGCGACTTTGCGGAGCACGCGAAGCTGATGATGGATCTGCTCGCGCTGGCCTACCAGAGCGACATGACGCGCGTGGCGACGTTCATGATCGCCCGCGAGGTGAGCAGCCGGCCGTATCCGGAGATCGGCGTCTCCGACTCGCATCACCCGCTGTCACATCACGAAAACGATCCCGCCAAGCTCGATCGGCTCGGCCAGATCAACCTGCATCATGTGAAGCAGTTCGCGCACCTGGTCGAGAAGCTGAAGGCGACACCGGACGGCGACGGGTCGCTGCTCGATCACTCGATGCTCGTGTACGGCGCGGGCATCAGCGACAGCAACACCCACTTCCACGACAACCTGCCGATCGTGCTCGTCGGAGGCGCGGCGGGAGGTCTGAAGGGCGGTCGCCACATCCGGTATCCGAAGGAAGTGCCGCTGACGAATCTGTGGCTGACGGTGCTCGACAAGATGGGCGTGCCTGCCGAGAAGATGGGCGACAGCACGGG
>DASYQV010000236.1:0-7561 GCA_036005125.1 Vicinamibacterales bacterium | reverse complement strand
GCGTAATTTGGGTCGGCACCACGACGTTCTGGAGGATTGCCGTGGGGGTGCCGCCGACCGGCGTCGCTATCCCTGTCAGGGTGCCGACCGCCGCGACGCCGTTGGCGGTGGGGACGAATCGTTTCAGCATGAAGGTTCCGGTGAATGCCGTTCCCGGGTCCGTGCTGACGACCGGAATCGCGATGCCGGGCGCGAGGAGTGACCCGAGGCCTTGGGCGTTGGCGGTCGCCGTTGCGGCGACGGACATGAAGAGCGTGACGGCAAACATCAATGTAGCGGGTTTCATGGGGGCTCCTTGATCGTGATCCACTGGTTGTCTACCAATTGCCGATTGCGCGGAATGTGCGGTGCGCGGACGCCAGGCCGCGGCGTTCCTGGCCAACCCAGCCTTTCGTTGGCGAAAGCTGCTGTCGACGCTACGGCCGAGATCGTGGCCGCAGTTGCCGTTACGAACCGGAACGTGCGTTCGATGAGCGTCCGCGCGCGGAGCGCGCACACGTGTGAAGAGCGGACCGGCGGGGTACCGACGTGCCGAGGCAACAGATGCGCGAACCGCGACGTCGGGAGGCTCACATCCGCGGCAGGCGCCTCGGTCGACAACGCGTAGGTAAGCCACCGTTCGATGCGTGCAGGCGCTCATGCGATCCGTCCGTCTGTCCTGTCCGGTGATCATTCAAAAGAGCGGCCATTTCCTTGACCGGTCAAGCAATCGTTGAGCGATCAAGCATTGTGGCGGAAAATCGGTGCCTTCGGTGGATCTGCCCGCCGCCGCGATCGGGCGGTGAACCGCTCAGCTGTGTTACCCGCAGGGTGACACTGTGTAACTCTTTATGCCAGCGACGCCCCCGACAGACACCGCGCGTAGCCTTCCCGGCGCCCTGGACCCCGCACGCGGCCGCTCCAAAGCTCATGTGCGATCGCGCACCCGCACGGCGCCGGACTGCCTGCGACCCAGCCTGTACGGTGCGGCTCGACCCGGCGACCGGGGCGTATGCGGTCCGCTCGGCGCTTATCTCATGCGTCACGGTTTCGTGCGTAAAGATGCCACGCAGCGCATCGTCAACATGCAGGGAGTGACCATGGGTCGGCCAAGCCGGATTCATATTGCCTTGGCGGCATTCCGGAGCGGATCTCCGATGTACGGTTGGCGACGAGGCCGTCCACGTCGCGCGTGGTGAGTCGGTGATTTGATGATTGGTGCGTGATGGTGGGCGGAAGGGCAGTCAACACCCACCACGAACTGCCCATCCCCGTCCACGTCAGACGGGTTGTTGCTGCGTGCCCCCGGCCTCAGGCCGGAGGACGCGTGATGCCGCGCGCCGAGACAGCGGATTGCCGCGCCCGCATACGGGCCGCCAGAAGCGTCTGTTTCAGCTCGGCTTCGCAGGCGACCAGCTGCTTCTCGGCTTCTTCACGCTGACGCTTCCCCTCGTCCGCGATCCGCAGCGCGTCGTCGATTGTGCTGATGAGCGCATCGTTGGCCCGCTTGACGGCGGCGATGTCGACTACCCCGCGCTCGACCTGGCTGCGGATCGTCTGCGTCGAGCTGCGCAGCGTTTCCGCGTTCGCGGTGAGGAGCTCGTTCGTCAGATCCGTTGCCTTCTGCAGCGTCTCGCCGGCCTCGGTCGACCGGGCGATGGTCAGCCCCAGGGCGAGCTGCTGGCGCCAGAGCGGGATCGTATTCGCCATCGTCGACGCGATCTTGCCCACCAGCGCCTTGTCGTTCTGCTGGACGATGCGAATCGAGGGAAGGCTCTGCATGGTGATCTGCCGCGTCAGCTTCAGATCGTGCACGCGGCGCTCGAGGTCGTCGCGCTTCGCGCGCAGATCGCCGAGCCGCTGCGCCTGCACCACGTCGGCGCTGGCTGCCGCCTCCTTCGCCAGCGCCGGCAGCGTCTCGGTGTCGAGCTGCCGCAGCCGCTCCTGGCCGGCCGCAACGTACACCTCGAGCCGCTCAAACGACTCGAGTGTCTTCTCGTAGAGCCGATCGAGCACGCCGATGTCCTTCATCAGGGCGCTCGTGTGCGCATCCAGGCGATTGCTGATGGCGTCGACCTGCGACCGCACGTGTTCGTATTGCTGCAGAACCTTCACAATCGGCCTCGCGCTGCGGAACACGCGCGCGAAGAGCCCCCGCTGCTTCGCCGTATTGAGGTCCGGTAAGGGCAGACCGCGGAGGGTCGTGACCATCTCGCTCAACGCGGCTCCGGCCGCCCCGGTGTTCTTGTTGCGAACGCCCTCCAGCATCTCGTCGGCGATGGTGGTGACCTCGTCCTGCGCCGCGGTGCCGAAAAACAGGATCGAGTTACTGTCGTCCATCTCGATCTCTGCCATGGCCTGCTCGATCGCGGCCCTGCGCTCGGCGGGTGCCGCCGCATATCCAACCGGGTCCGGTGCCGGCAGCGGGGCTGCCGCCGCGACTGCCGAAACGATTGTCGTATCTGTTTTCATCATGAACGGTTCTCCAGGTCAGCCGGGGGGGCCCCACCGCGCGTGGTGCGCGCGGTGGGGTGGAAGCCGGGGCCTTCGCGCGTCAGCCGCGCGTGCAGGACCTCGATATCGACGTCGAGCGAAAGCAGGTCGCGTTCGACGAGCGCCCGTCGCTGCTCGGCGAAGGTGCGCTCCATGTCGACGAGCAGTTCGCGGAACTTCTCATCGAGCGGCTGATGGCGCACGTGGCTGTGCGTCCGTGCGTACTCGGTGGTCACGCGTTCGGCGCTGTCGAGATAAAGGTGGAGGAAGCGACGTGCACGCGCCGCGTCGGTCGGATCGTGTTCGATCGCGCCGAGAATGGAACGCCCGATTCCGGAGATTCGTGCGAGCCGCTCGCGGAACTCAGGCGTCGTGATCGCGCGTGCAGCGGCATCCATGCCGCGCAGCCGGCCGTACGCCCGCTTCAGCTGTTGCGTGACCGCAGCCGCGTCGACACCGTCAACCACGGCGACCTGGATGCGCGGTGGCCTGAGATCGCGACCGTAGACGGCGACGTGCCCGACCACGCCGAGCGCGGCGAATACGAGCGCGCCGGTGGCGGCATGTCCGCCGGCCACAGCGGCGAGGGCCACGCCGAGCGCCGTCAGCCCAGCGCTCAAGAGCTTGAACGGAATCGTGGGCGGATCGGTCTGCTCTCCGAGGAAGTACCGCGCCTCTCCTGCCACCGCCTGCAAGGCCAGGACGCCCGCGCCCCAGAGACACGCAAGCGCCGCGCTCGCCAGCGTCAGCCGGTTGAGCTCGCCTGCGATCAAGGCGGCGACCACCGCCAACACCAGCGGAGCGGGCAGCAGAAACAGCGCCGCCGTCTTGACGGCTGGCGCCCAGGCGCGCGCCTTCCTGAGGAACCCCATCAGTCGCGCACGAATGCCGGCTTGAACGGTCGGCCCGCGTCGGCGTCACGGGGTGGAAACAGCGCCTGACAGCTCGGAATCACGATTGCCAGGGTCAGCAGGCAGAACCCGAAGAACCGCAACGACAATGTGGCCATGGATTCAGCGGGCAACCGGTTTCCCGTAATGGACGCAGGACGCGCGCGAGTTGTTCAACGGCCGCGCAGCCGGAGCTCGATCACGCGTCGGACAGCTCTGCGACAATTTTCGCCAGGAAAGCGAAGCACGCGAACGATCCCCAAGGTCGCGATGCGTGTTGCTCTCGACGAGCGCAATGTCCGCGGCGTGCCGGGCAGCGTGCGTCACTCGTGTAGCGCCGCCATCGCCTGATCGCGCTTTTCAGCAGCAGGGGGCATTGGCTCATGCCTTGCTCCCTCATGGGGGCGTCGATTCAGGCTCTGAAAACATCCTGAAAAACCGAACCGCCTCCGTCCGACGTGTCGGCGCGGCGACATCACTGGCAAGTAACCGACATGCAGGATTCCGCTCAGCGCCCGGCACGCCTGTTCGGGATGGTCACGACCTCCGCGTCGCGGCACTACACGCCGCTCGCGCTCCGGTCGTTTTTGGCGCATACGCCGCTCGGTGATCGCGACCATTTCGTGCTCATCGACAACGACGCCGATTTCGAGCTGCCCGCCGGCATCCCGTCGGATCGTATCACCCTCGTCCGTTCCGAGGCGCCGCAGGGGTTCGCGAGGAACGGCAATTTCCTCCTCCGCGAGGCGCGCGCGCGCGAGGCGGACCTGTTCTTCCTGAACAACGACCTGGTGTTCACCACCGGCTGGCTGGAGCCGCTGGTCACCGACCGGCGCGCACTGCTCTCGCCGCTCTCGAACGAGCAGGTTGGAGGTAGCGCGGGTGGCTTCGGCACGCAGGTGTGCATGGACCTCGAGGACTATACCGGCCACGAAGCCGGGGTCGAGGCCATTGCGGCGCAGGTCCGCGCGTCGGCGGAGGGGTACCAGGTGACGCCGTCGGTCGCCTTCTTCTGCATCAAGATCCCGCGCTCGGTGTACGAAACCGTCGGCGACTTCGACGAAGCGTTCGGCAAGGGCGGCGGGGAAGACCGGGACTACGCCGTGCGCGCCTGGATCGCGGGTATTCCGCAGGAGTTTGCCCTCCAGTCCTACGTGCTGCACTTCCAGGGCAGGTCGACGTGGCGCGGCGGCGAGTCGCCCGAGGAACAGCAGCAGCGCAACGCGCAGTACACGCAGGCGTTCCAGAAGAAATGGGGACCGGCGCTGACGTATGCATTTCTTGGCAAGGACTGGAATCTGTTCCGGAGCGATCCGGTCATCGCGCGGACGCTCGAGGCTCAGGACTACTCGTCGGTCGTCCGGCGTCTGAAGTCCCGTCCATCGCTCGATCCGTTCATCAAGCGGCAGCGGAACGCGCGCATCGCTGCCGTATGTTGCATCTATGACGACGATGGTTGGCTGGCGCCGACGATCGAGTCCGCGTATGACGCGTGCGACTCCATCTGGTTCCTGATCGGTGAGCGCCCGTGGAACGGGCCGGCTACGGATCAGGCGCCGCTCATCGCGCGCATCAACGTCCTCCCCGACCCTGCCCGCAAGATCCGCATCGTTCGCGGCGACTGGCCCGACGAGGCGACCCAGCGGAACGCCGGACTGAAGATGCTCGCGGCAGCCGGCATCGACTACTGTTTTGTCCTCGACGCCGACGAGATCTACGACCCGGCCCAGCTCGCCGGCGCGTTCGCGCTCGTGCGCGAGAACCCGCAGATCGACTGCTGGAGCGTTTCCTGGTTCACCTATTGGAAGTCATACCGCTACCGCGTGGACCCGGTGGAACCGTTCACGCCGGTCGTGATCGTTCGCGTCGGCACGGGCAGCTTCACGGAAGCGCGGGGGTATCAGGCGCCGCAGACGGCCGTGCTGCCGAGCGACGTCGTGATGTGCCACCACATGAGTTACGCGCGGACCGACGAGCAGATCCACCGCAAGATCACCACCTTCAGCCACGCCGGGCAGATCGTTCCGGAGTGGTATGACAACGTATGGCGCCGCTGGGACACCGATCGCACGATCGAGAACGTGCATCCCTGCTGGCCCGCGGCGTTTCGCCGCATCGTCGAACAGCCGTACGACACCGCCCCCGCGATCGTGCGGCGTCGTTGGGACGAGGACGAACGAAGGGCGTCCTGACGCTGGCGGTGCGAACCGCTTTCGCTGGTCGGTGCGAAGCGAGCGGTGTCAGGTGGTGGCATGAGCGAATTGACGACGTATACGGCGACGATTACGAAGCACCCGCGGATCCAGGGTGTAAACACGAAGTCTCTGCGCCTCATTCCCGACGAACGCGGGTTTCTCATGGAGATCCTGCGGGCTGACGACCCTGAGCTCTTCACGAAGTTCGGCCAGGTTTATGTATCGGCGACGTATCCAGGCGTCGTGAAAGCGTGGCACTACCACCAGAAACAGGTTGACAACTTCGCCTGCGTAGCCGGAATGGTGAAGCTTGTGCTGGTGGACACGCGAGCTGAGTCGCCGACCCACGGCGCCATCAACGAGTTCTTCCTGGGAATCCAGAACCCGACCCTGGTTCAGGTGCCGAACCTCGTCTACCACGGCTGGAAGTGCATCAGCACTGAGATGTCGCTCGTGGTCAACGTGCCGACCGAACCATACCATTACACGGAGCCGGACGAATACCGGCTCGAGCCGCACAATACGTTGCCATACGACTGGAGCCGCAAGGATGGTTGATGTTCTGGTCACCGGCGGCGCGGGTCCATTGGTAGCGACAAGCTGACCTGACGTGCGATTTCTGATCACGGGAGGCGAAGGGCGACTGGCTGCTCAACTCGCCCGTCAATTCTCCTCAGGCCACGAAGTGCATCGCGCGAGTCGCACGAGCCTGGACGTGTCCTCGAGACGCGCGGTTCAGAATTACGTTGGCGAGCTGCGGCCTGATGTGATTCTGAATTGTGCGGCATTCAACGACGTCGACGGCGCAGAAGGCGATGCGTATGCTGCCCTCTGTGTAAACGCGTTCGCGTGTGAATACCTTGCCGAGGCGAGTGTGGCAACAGGCGCAGTGCTGGTTCACTTCAGCACTGACTTTGTTTTTGACGGCCGGAGCGAGCGCCCGTATACCGAGGAGGATGAGCCCGATCCCGTCAATGCGTATGGGGCTTCGAAGTTGTTGGGGGAACGGCTGGCGACGGCTGCTTCGCGCCACTATGTGTTGCGACTCGCAAGCCTCTTCGGGAATCGGTGCGCGAACGTGCGGTCACGTCCGAGCACGATTGAGTGGATGTGTCGGGCTCTGACGCTGGGCCAGGAAGTGCCGGCATTTATCGATAGGACCGTCGCACCGAGTTATGCCGTAGATGTCGGGCACGCGATAGAGGCGATCTTGCGTCTGGGTTTGCCTTTCGGCGTATACCATTGTGTCTCCTCGAACGCGTGCACCTGGTACGACCTGGCCAGCTATCTGCGTGAGCTGATTCAAGCTGGCGGAACCGTTGTGCCTGTCGCGAGGAAGGAAGCAAGCACGAGAGCGCACCGGCCGCGATACTGCGCCATGTCGCCTGCCAGGCTGGCTCATTCCGGAATCCCCATGCCCTCGTGGCAAAATGCAGTTCAGCGTTTTGTCGGTGCGAGCACCCATGTGCAACAGGAGCCGTCGACGGTCTGACGCACGGGAATAGCGGCCGCCACGCAGAACCCGAGCACCGTACGCAGGGCCACCCCGGTTACTGCGCGACACAACTCGCGATTCCACGCGAGCAGACGATGTTCAAAACGGCATGGCGGCTCACGCTCCGGCTCGAAGGTGCCTTACGTCCGCATCTACGATATGCGCTCGACGTACGCGACGCGCGTGAGCGCCGGCGGCGCCACCGCCGAGTGGGTGACGCAGCTCCCCCGTCAAGGCGATGCGAAGGTCTTCAAGAAGTACTCGCAGACGAGGTTGCAGATGAAACGCGAGTACCGGACAGGCTCAATTCAACGAGCAACGAGTCGGCGAGGGTTTTTGGGCAAGCGGGATAAATCGGCGTATTTCTCGAACAGTTCTGCGACAATTTCGTCAGGAAAGCGAAGCACGCGAACGGGCGAGCCAAGGAAAACCGCGGTAAGATTAAGCATCTTCAGAGTCGGGGCGTAGCGCAGCCTGGTAGCGCACCTGCCTTGGGCGCAGGGGGTCGC
>DASYQV010000235.1:0-13544 GCA_036005125.1 Vicinamibacterales bacterium | reverse complement strand
GACACGCCGTTCACCACACCGTGCGCCAGACGCGTGCCCGAGTGCACCGAGATGTGGCTGGATTACGTCGCGGATGTCGGCGACGGGTTCAACACGACGTTCTCGGTCGCATGGCTGCTCTCACGCGACGAGCTCGAGGTCGAAGGCGTGTCGCAGCCGACGCCGCGCGCCGACGTGCTCGTGCTGGGCGGCGACCAGGTCTATCCTTCGGCCACACGCGACACTTACCGCGACCGCATGGCCGGGCCGTACGCCGCCGCGCTGCCGGCGGTGAGCGGCCACGTGCCGGTCCTCTTCGCGATTCCCGGCAACCACGACTGGTATGACGGGTTGACGAGCTTCACACGACAGTTCTGCCAGCGTCGAACCATCGGCGCATGGCAGACAGAGCAGTTCCGCAGCTACTTTGCCGCAAAGTTGATCCGGAACTGGTGGATCTGGGGCATCGACATCCAGCTGGGCTCGGACATCGACTACCCGCAGCTCCGGTACTTCCGCGACATCGCGCAGAAGATGGAAGAGGACGCGAATGCGAGGACTTCCGCGGGCGATCCGCCTCTGCGGGTGATTCTCGTCACCGCGCAACCGAGCTGGGTGACATCCGACGCGACGCGAGACGAGCGGCGCGGAGTGATCGGCGCGGATCCCGCGGATTTCCGCGCGCTGGCATTCTTCCTCGACGAGGTCATCTACTGCGCGGACGAGAACCGCCGCCGCAGGATCGAGGTTGCGGTCGTCCTGTCCGGCGATCTTCATCACTACGCACACTACGCGCGAAGCGATGAGAAGCCCTCGTCGCTGCCGCGCCATCTGATTACGGCCGGGAGCGGCGGCGCGTACACCACCGCGACGCATCACCTCCGTGAGCGTCTCATGCTGCTCGACCACGAGGGGAGAGATACGAGCTACCGACTTCAGGCCCGGTACCCGGACGCGAAGCAATCGTCGCGGCTGGCACGCCGGGTGTACATTCTGCCCTTTGCGAGCCCGACGTTCACGCTGCTGGTGGGCCTCGTCTATCTGTTCCTGATGTGGCAGTTGCAGCTTCTGAGCCAGCTCGAGAACGGTCGATCCATGGTCGAACAGATGCTCGCGGCGCCCGCCCGTGCGGTGACCATCTATGCGAGCACGCTGCTCAGAACTCCCGCGATGTGGGCCTGGATCGTCACGCTCGCGACGTTGCTGGTGATGTTCTGCCCCGCGGCATCGAACAGGCGCAAGACGATGTCGGGCGTGGCGCATACCGTGGTGCACGTCGTGTTGCTCGGGGTGGTGCTGGCCATTTCGGCGTGGCTGCTGGGGCCGGGGTGGGCCGAGACGTACTACACTCCCTGGCAGGGATGGATTCCGCTGCGTCCGTTTCTCTTCGGGATCATGACGGCGCTCCTCGGCGGCCTGATCGGGACCTGGGGTTGTGCGCTGTACCTCGATTGGATGGCGCACCGCTGCAAGGGTGCGCTCCACATGAACGATGTGTTCGCCGCACAGCGATGCGAACAGTACAAATGCTTCCTGCGGATGAAGCTCGACGAGCGCGGGCTGACGATCTCCGCCCTGAAGTGTCCGACGTTCCCCGGCCGCTGGAAAGCGCGTGTCACCGGATCGGAGGTGTCGCCCAGAGCTACGCTGTGGCCGGCTGATGCTGGTAGCCTCGGGTCGCGGCTCGCCTCGATACGCACGCTCGTCCGGCCACTCTACGAGACGTCATGGGGCCAGCGTCTGTTGAAGCGCGGCTCGTGGATACGCATCGAGGAGGCGGCGGCAGACGAGCGGCCGCCCTCGCGCGCTCGCGTGGAGGTCGCAGACGTGATTACCATTCGTGATCTGTGACTGGTGATTTGCGATTGCTTCGTGATTGGCGAATTGCGATATGCGATCGGCGCCCGTTGGCGATTGCAAACGCGATCACAAATCGTAAATCATGATCCCAAATAATCCCAAATCGCAAATCAGAAATCACAATACGATCAGCAATCACAAATCGCAAATCACAAATCACAGATGGGTTCTATCAGACTTGCCGTGCGGGTGCTCGCACGCAGCCCGGCGTTCACGCTGACCGTGACGCTCGTGCTGGCGTTGGCCATTGGCGTCAACGGCGCCGCGTTCTCGCTGGTCAGCAGCCTCTTCCTGCGTCCTCTGCCCGTCGAGGCGCCTGAACGGCTCGTACGACTCTATACGACCTACGATCGCGGTCCTCAGTACTTCACGCTCTCGCAGGCGGATTACGAAGATCTGCGTGACCTCGCCCACGTCTTTTCCGGCGTCCTCGCTGATCGGCCGGCCCCACTCAGTCTCACGATGAACGGGCCCGCCGAACGGATCTGGGGCTTTCTCGTCAGCAGCAACTACTTCGCGGTGCTCGGTGTGCAACCCGCGATGGGGCGGTTCTTCCGGTCCGATCTTTCCGACGACCGAATGGCCGACGAGGTCATCGTGAGTCATGGATTCTGGCAGCGCCGCCTTGGCGCCGACCCGGGCGCGATCGGCGAATCGATTCTGCTGAACGGTCGGCCGTTCACCATCGTCGGCGTGGCACCGCCAGGACTGCATGGAACCAATGTCGGGCTGACCGGCGACCTCTGGGCGCCGCTCACCGCCGATCGGCTCGCCCCAGTGACCGGCACGGAACGGCGGGGCAGCCGCGGCTACTTCGTCGTCGGACGGCTGCAGCCGGGAGTGACGCTCGAACAGGCGCGCGCGGCCGCCCGGCTGTTGGCCCGTCGCCTCCAGGAGGCGTATCCGGCAACCAATCGCGGGATCACGTTCACCGTGCTCCCGGAATCGGCAGGCGGGCTCCATCCCTACGTGCGCGAGCGATTCCTCGGCGCTTCGGCGGCCCTGCTCATGGTCGTCGGCGTGGTGTTGGTCATCGCGTGCACGAACGTGGCGGGTCTCCTGCTGGCCAGGGCCGCCATGCGGCGGCGGGAGATCGCGGTCCGGCTCGCGCTCGGCGCCAGCCGTTTGCAGATAGTACGGCAGTTGCTCGTCGAGTGCGTCATGTTGTGGCTCGCGGGAGGCGCCGTGGGAGTCGCGGTCGCGATGGCGATCCTCAGGCTGGCCGGGTCGATCGACCTGCCGACGGATCGGCCCGTCTTCATCGATGCTCATCTCGATGCGCGCGTGCTCGCTTACTCAATCGCGCTCACGCTCGTCACAGCGATTGCATTCGGCCTGGCACCTGCATCTGCCGCGGTGAAGGAGGACCTGATTGACGCTCTGCGCGACTACGGCCGCGCGCCTGGATTCCGGTCGCCGGCCCGGAGCGCTCTGATTGCGGGGGAGATCGCGTTATGTCTCGTGCTGCTCGTCGGCGCCGCGTTGTGCCTGCGAAGCCTTGCCAACGTCCACCGGATTGATCTCGGCTTCGACCCGGAAGGGGTTGTGATTGCAGGAATCGACTTGAGCGCGCCGGCCTATGACGAAGCGCGCCGTCGCGAAGCCGTGACGCGGCTTCTGACGCGGCTCCGGAGCACGGCCGGGGTCGACTCGGTCGGTGTGGCGAGCAGGATTCCGTTCGAGTTGAACATCACTCGCACGGCGGTCGCGGCGGACGCGGCCGACCCGGGCATCTCGGTGGACTTCGCGGTCGTGAACGCGACCTACTTCGAGACGCTGCGCATCATGCTCCGCGACGGTCGCGCCTTCGATGACGCCGATGCGCGCGCGTCGCCGCGCGTCATCGTCAACCAGAGGCTGGCTGGCCTGTTGTGGCCGGACCGTCGCGCGGTGGGCCAGACGCTGTTCATCGGACATCGCCCCCGCGAGGTCGTCGGCGTCGTGCAGGACGGGAAGTACCTCACGCTCGGGGAGGAGCCGGCGCCGTTCGTGTACTTCGCGTACGAGCAGGCGGGCGGCAGCGCGCTGACCGTCCTCGTTCGCGCGTCCGGGTATCCGGCGACCGTGCTGGCGCGCGTCCGCGAGGAGGCGCGCGCGATTGCGGCCGCGGCGCCGCTGTACAACGTGCGGACCATGAAGGAGCATCTCGCGATCGCGCGGGCGCCGGCCAGCGGCGCGGCGATGCTGCTCGGTGCGTTCGGGATGCTGGCATTGCTCCTGGCGTCGGTTGGACTCTACGGGCTGTTGGCGTTTGCCGTGGGACAGCGGACGCGCGAAATCGGCATTCGCCGGGCGCTCGGGGCCGGCGACCGCGCGCTCGTGGCCCTGGTCGTCAGGCAGGCCATGAGGCCGGTCGCGGTCGGCCTCGTGGCGGGCCTCGCTTTCGCGCTCCTGGCTTTGCCGGCGCTGCGTGGGCTCCTGTACGGGATCGGTCCGTTCGATCCGTTTGCATATGCCGTGGCCGCCGCGACGCTGCTCCTGTGTGGAGCCGCCGCGTCATGGCTGCCCGCCCGGCGGGCGACACGCATGGAGCCGACGATCGCGCTTCGACACGAATGAGTACCTTACCCATGCCGCGCCTGCGCACTCTGGCCATCGTCGCTCCCGTTGTAATCGTCCACCTCGCGCTGCCGCTGATATTCGCCTACGCGGTCTGGCGGAGCGCCGCGTCAGGCATCGCAAACTGGCTGCCCGCGGTATATCTGGCGCTCACCTTCGGCGCTTTCATCTATCTGGCCGGTGCATGGAGCTGGTTCGGCCACGCGGTGCGTCTTCTGCTGGCAGGGGTTACGGTCGGGGCGGCCGTGGCCGGCGCGCGGCGCTCGGTTGCGAGCCCCCTGATGAGTCTCGACGTGATCGATTTGATCGTCCGAGGCGGCGTCGGCACGATGTTCCTGATCGCGACGGTTTCGGCCGTGCGTGGCCGGCGCGTGCGCGGGCCCGCGCTCGACCTCGCCTTTCCGCTTCGCGGCGGCACGTTCGTGATTGGTCAGGGGGGAAGCACCACCGCGGTGAACTACCACGCCGACCATCCCTCGCAGGCCTGGGCGCTCGATATCCTGAAGCTGAACGCCGCTGGTATCCGCGCGAACGGTCTGTACCCGGCGGAGCTCGCGCGCTACGCGATTTACGAGGCGGAAGTTGTGGGCCCGTGCGACGGCGTCATCGCGTCGGTCGAGGACGGCGTCCCCGATCGTCCGCCGCCCGAGTGCGACGAGGGTCGTCCCGCGGGCAACTGTCTGGCCATTGAAACCGAAACCGCGACGGTTTTCCTCGCCCACCTGAAGAGCGGAAGCATTCTCGTGCAGGTTGGCGAGCAGGTACGTGTCGGCCAGAGCCTCGCGCGCGTTGGCAACTCGGGAAACACGACTGAGCCTCATTTGCACGTTCACGCCGAGGCAGGCAAGTACGCGGGGCAGATGATGGCCGGTCCGGGCGTTCCGCTGCGTTTTGGAGGCCGGTTTCTCGTCCGGAACGATCGGATCACTCCATCGCACGAAATCTCTGCGGACTCGGCGGCCTCGCCGTTGAAATCCGTGTCGGCAGCCTCGGATGCGGAAGCGGAGAGCGCCGAGACGATTTCAAACGCCGACCACGCGAGGGACGCGGAGGATCTTCGTCAGGAATGAACTGCATGACTCGCATGCAGCTTCGCTGGCGCGGGGCGCATGCTGTTCTCTCGTCCGCTGGCATGGACACCGTCGTTCGTCAACTCGTCTCGCAGCTCGATCAGGCGTTCGATCGCAAATCGTGGCACGGCACGAACCTGCGTGGATCGCTGCGTCGCGTGACGCCGGAGCAGGCGGCGTGGAAGCCGTCCCGCGACCGGCACAGCATCTGGGAGCTCGCCGTGCACGCGGCCTACTGGAAGTACGCCGTCTGGCGTCGTCTGTCGGGCGAGGCGCGTGGCTCGTTCCCGTTGAAGGGTTCGAACTGGTTCCCGAGACCCGAGCGACCGGACGAATCGGCGTGGCGCGCCGATCTCGAGCTGCTCGGCCGGATGCACCGGCAACTGCGCGATGCCGTGATACACGTACCTGCCAGCGCTCTGGACCGCGTGCCGGCCGGCAGCACGGTCACGACCTTCGACCTCATCGCGGGTGTGATCGCGCACGACCTGTATCATGCCGGGCAGATCCAGTTGCTGAAGAAGCTCATGATCAGTGCGCGTGACTGACCTAGGCGTGACGATATCCACCCATGCCACGACTCATTGCCGCACCCGCGATTGTCCAGGCCGCCGGCACGCTGCCGAAGCGGATTGAGGAATTTGCCGGCCGCGTGAATTCAGGTCACGCTGATGTCAGCGTGGCGCGCATGGTGTCGCCGGCTGGCTGGCAGGAGCCGGGCCAGCGTCCGGAGTTCGAGGAGATCACCGTCGTGCTGAAAGGCATGCTGCGCGTCGACCACGAGGGCGGTGTGATGGACGTCCGCGCGGGACAGGCCGTGGTCACCGCGCCGGGTGAATGGGTTCGGTACAGCACGCCGGAACCCGGCGGCGCGGAGTACGTGGCCGTGTGTCTCCCCGCCTTCTCACCGGACACCGTTCATCGTGACGATGGCCTGCAGGCACGCTGAAATCTGCCCCTCACGCGTCACGGGCAGAATCGTAATCGAACCGGGAACATAGCATGTGCGGACTCTGCTCCAGCGGCGCTCGATCTTCATGCTTGTAGATTCTGTCGGCTGCGCGGTGAGTCGAAGGCCGCTGCCCCGTTCGAAGACGACATGGCGCCCTTACGTGGTGACGCGATCGCCGGGTTGCGATCGATCTTCGAGGATGCGCCGGCAGAGGTCGAGGCACTGGCGGCACACCGTGTTCGCGGTGTCGCCGACGAGCTCCAATTCACGACCCTTTTTTCCGCAGAACGAGCAGCGTACCTTCGGCGATTCGATCGGCTCGAGGCGCGCGCGTGTGGTGGCCTTGGGCTTGCGCGTGCGCTGGACCTGTTCGGCGAGCTTCACGCAGGCGTCGCAGATGAAAACTTCGGGTCCTGCAATCAGCTTGTCCACCTGCTCGGACAGCAGCTCGCAGAAGGAACACGCCATCTCCGGACCGACGCGTCGTGTGCGCCACACGCGGGTCCACCAGGTCCCGCCGGTCGCCTGCACGACCTGCTGGACGCGCTGATGGCTGATGCCGAGTGCCTGGGCCACCTCGCGTAGCGGCGCGCCTGCGACGTGGAGGCGGCGGACGGCGTGATGGTAGGCAGCCCGCGCGGCGCGGGCGTCCTGGTCCGCTGCAGCCAGCCGATCTCCGGCAGATTTCGCGGCGGCGAGAAGGTCTTTATCGAGTGCCATGGTTGTCTCCACAACTGTCTATGTTTGGTAGACTAATTAGTCTAGAGGCACTTGTCAATGGTTCAGTCGCCCTCATGAGGTGCTGCCGCGCCCTCTTCTCGCCGTTGACCTGAGGCGGTCTCTCCCCGGAGCCTCGCGCCAAGTATCAGGATGTTCACGTGGGCGACGAGTGTGAGCGATGCATCGGCGTCCCGGAACGGAGCGTGCGGCACGCCGGTAGGGCGGCGACGAGATCGAGACGCGGATGACAATCGGAATAGGGTGGCGCCAGCCCCTCTCGTAGTCAAGCAGAGGCGCGAGCGTCGGGCGAGACCGCTGCTATCCACTTCAGCTCGATCGAGGCTCTAGCACCGTGAAGGTCACTGCCCAGACCCAGGGATTCTCGTGCCAGCGCGTCACGTCGACTCACGCTGCGTCCGGGATGAGGCTGCAGTAGAGCTCGATCATCTCAGTCGAGCCGCGACTACATATGAGTCGGAATCATTTGGTACGCCAGATGCTAAAAACGGCATTGGCGACGCGACATGCGCCCAAGGAGGCTAACGTGCTGCAGAGGTTTGCGGTCCTGCTGTGTGCTTCGGTGCTCACAGTAGCATGCAGTCGATCGGACTCAGGGATTACGACAAAGGTCAAGGCGAAGATGGTTGCGGACGACACCGTCAAAGCACACGAGATAAACGTGACGACGCGCGACCACGTCGTGACGCTCTCCGGTGAAGTCGGGTCGACAGCCGCGAAGGATCAGGCGATTCAGATCGCGCGTCAGACCGAAGGCGTGCGTGACGTGGTCGACCAGTTGACGGTCAAGGAGACCGCGGCGACAACGGGTCTCCCGAATGAGAGCCCCGACATATCGGACCGCGTGAAGGGCGCCGCGGGCGACGCGGCCGATAAGGTGACCGATGCCTCGATCACGGCCGCGGTGAAGTCGAAGCTGCTCGCCGACAGGATGGTGAGCGGCCTCAAGATCGACGTCGACACGGAGAACGGCGTCGTGACGCTGAAGGGCCCGGTCAAGACGCAGGCCGAAGCGAGGCAGGCCGAGAAGCTGGCGAAGGAAACGAAGGGCGTGGAGCGTGTGGTCGTCGAGCTGAAGGTGGGTCACTAGGGCCCGCGGCTCGTTCGGATCCGCGGTCTGAAGCCCCGCGGTTAGAGCAGTACACGTGGAGGTGCGGGCCTGAGACCCGCGCCTCCATTGCGGTGCCCGGGCCTGGCACACCTGTCATAGGATGATGCGCGAGGAGACATTCTATGATTCGTGGTGTGCACACGATGTTCTACACGTCGGAGCCCGAGGCGATGCGCGCGTTCTTCCGCGACGTTCTTGGTTTTCGCGCGACCGACGTGGGCGATGGCTGGCTCATCTTCCAGATTCCCGAAGCCGACCTCGGCTGCCACCCGGCGGGCGCACCCCACGGCGCTCCATCCGGCACTCACGATATCTCGTTTTACTGCGACGACATCCGTGCGACCGTGGCGGAGCTGGGTGCGCGCGGCGTGCAGTTCGTGGACGAGGTGGCGGACCACGGCTACGGCTTCGTTACGCACTTCAAGGTCCCCGGAAACTTCTCGGTGCAGCTCTACCAGCCGAAATACAAGAAAGACTTCCCCGACTGAGGGTCAGACCGGGGTCAGACCCTGGTGATGGGGCATGTAACCCCTTGAGTCGATCCGCATCATCTGGTCTGACCGTAACTGACTCCGAATCCACGGCGTGCCACCAATGGCCAATCGACATCTGCGGACATATGCACTTCCTGCGTACCTTGAGTCGACCCGTACTCAGGGTCTGACCCTGGTCTGACCCCGTTCTGACCCTGGTCTGACCCCGTTCTGACCCCGGTCTGACCCCGTTCTGACCCTGGTCTGACCCCGGTCTGACCCCGGTCTGACCCCGGTCTGACCCCGGTATAGTCGGTGGCGACGTTACGTGGTACAGATCAGATCGTGGCGAACGCACGCGGCAGAAAGATCTGCGCCGACATCCTGGAAGCTATCGGCTCGACGCCCCTGGTGCGCATCAACCGCATCACGAACGGCCTCGTCAAGGCAACGGTCCTCGCCAAGCTCGAGACGTTCAACCCGGGCAACTCCATCAAGGACCGGATGGCCGTTCGGATGATCGAGGACGCGGAGCGCGCCGGCAAGCTCAAACCGGGCGGTACCATCATCGAGGGGACGTCTGGCAACACCGGCATGGGGCTCGCCATCGCCGCCGTCGTCAAAGGCTACCGGTGCGTCTTCACGACCACCGACAAGCAGTCGAAGGAGAAAATCGACGCGCTGAAGGCCTTTGGCGCCGAGGTCATCGTCTGTCCAACCAACGTCGATCCCGAGGACCCGCGGTCGTATTACTCCGTGTCGTCGCGTCTCGAGAAGGAGATTCCAAACGCCTGGAAGGCGAATCAATACGACAACCTTTCGAACATGGCCGCCCACTACGAACAGACCGGACCCGAGATCTGGGAGCAGACCAACGGCACCGTCACCCAACTCGTCGTCGGCGTCGGCACCGGCGGCACGGCCAGTGGCGTCGGGCGGTACCTCAAAGAGAAGAATCCGACGATCAAGGTGTGGGGCATCGATACCTACGGGTCGGTGTTCAAGAAGTACAAGGAGACGGGGATCTTCGACAAGAACGAGATTTACCCCTACATCACCGAAGGGATTGGCGAGGACTTTCTGCCGAGGAACGTCGACTTCGACGTCATCGACCACTTCGAAAAAGTGACGGACAAGGACGCCGCCATCATGACGCGGCGCATCGCACGCGAAGAGGGTATTTTCGCAGGCAACTCGGCGGGCTCGGCGATGGCAGGGCTGCTGCAGCTCAGGGACCGCTTCA
The DNA here is from genome assembly GCA_036005125.1 of Vicinamibacterales bacterium. Classification (GTDB taxonomy): domain Bacteria; phylum Acidobacteriota; class Vicinamibacteria; order Vicinamibacterales; family UBA2999; genus DASYQV01. The sequence goes on along the minus strand of DASYQV010000235.1, from coordinate 3,559 downwards.
AGGAAGACGACGTGGTGGTGGTGATCTTCCACGACCACGGGTCACGCTACCTTGCCAAGATGTTCAACGACGAGTGGATGCGCGAGAAGGGATTCCTCGAGAAGACCGGCATGACGGCGCGCGACCTCGTCGCGCTCGGCGTCTCGGGAGAGCTCTTCGCCATTGAGGCCAGCCGCCCCGTCGAGGACGCCGTGCGGGTCATGAGCGAGCACGATTTCTCGCAGCTCTCCGTCACGCGCGACGGGCGCGTGGTCGGGTCGCTCAACGAAACGCATCTCTACTCCGAGTTCGTGAAGGATCACGACGTCAAGATCAAGCCGGTCGAGGCCATCATGCAGCCGGCGTTCCCATTCGTTGACGCGTCCACGCCAGTCGATCTCCTCGCGACGATGATCACGCCGCAGAACCCGGCGGTTCTGATCCGCGACTTCAAGACCGACAAGACGTTCATCATTACCCGGTCGGATATCATTCGGGTACTCTGCTGACCACGCGCGCAGCAGGCCCGCGGGTCTGAAGACCGGCGACGACAGGTGCGCTCCACGGTCGCCTCGACCGATCCTGCACGCCCGGGTGTTCAACACGTGCGCGACCTGCTCGAGGAAGAGCCGCATGTTCATCGGTCACTTTGCTCTCGGATTCGCGGCCAAACGGGCGGCGCCACGAATCTCGCTGGGAACACTGTTTGCCGCATCGCAGCTCCCGGATCTGTTGTGGCCTGTGCTCGTCGCGCTCGGGATCGAACATGTGCGGATTGCGCCCGGCGCGACGGCGTTCACGCCGCTCGAATTCGTGAGCTATCCCTATTCGCATTCACTGCTCTTTGTGGCGATCTGGGGACTCGCGTTCGGCGGGCTGTACGGGTTGCGGCTGCACGGGTTTCGTGCCGTGGCGGTCATCGCCCTGCTCGTCGTGAGCCACTGGGTGCTGGACTGGGTGACGCACGCACCCGACATGCCGCTCTATCCGGGCGGCCCCGCGTACGGCCTCGGCTTGTGGTATTCGGTGCCCGGCACGATCGTCGTCGAGAGCGCGCTCTTCGTGGCCGGTACGTGGACCTATGCACGCCTCACGCGCCCCCGCGATGCGACAGGGCGCTGGGGGTTTGTCAGCCTTGTCGCCCTTCTCGTCATCGCGTACGTTGCAAACATCGTGGGCGGCCCTCCACCGTCCATCGAGGCGTTGTGGATGGTATCCCTCGCTGGCGCGGCCGTGACTCTCATCATGGCACTGTGGATCGACGGGCATAGAACCATCTGACGTGGACTCGAGACCTGAACCCGAGACCTGAACCCGAAACGTGGACCTGAAACCTGGACCTGAAACCTGAACCCGAAACCTGGACCTGAAACCTGGACCTGGACCTGAACCTGACATTAAACCTTTGACCTTTGCCCTTTGACCTTTGACCTACGTGTTGTCCGATCTCCAACACGTCCTGACGCGCTACTGGGGCTTCACGTCGTTCCGTCCGCTTCAACGCGAGGCGATGGATGCCGTCCTCGCCGGGCGCGACTCGGTGGTCGTGCTGCCCACGGGCGGCGGCAAGTCCCTCTGCTTTCAGGCACCGGCGCTCGTCAGGCCCGGGCTCGCCCTCGTGGTCTCGCCGCTCATCTCGCTGATGAAAGACCAGGTCGACACGCTTGCAAGCAACGGCGTGGCCGCCGCCTGCTATCACAGCGCGCTCGGCGCGGATGAAAAGGCCCACGTGACCGCCGGGATCCGCGACGATCGGTATCGCCTTCTGTACGTCTCGCCCGAGCGCCTCGTCGGCGATGGCAACGAGTGGTTTCTCGCGCGGCTGTCAACGGCCCGCGTGAGCTTCGTCGCGGTGGACGAGGCGCATTGCATCAGTCAGTGGGGGCACGACTTCAGGCCGGAGTACCGGCAACTCGGGCGGCTGCGGACGCTCCTCCCCGGCGTGAGCCTGCACGCATTCACGGCGACGGCAACCGCCCGCGTGCGGCGCGACATCGCCGAGCAGCTCGGGCTTCGCGATCCGGTGGAGCTCGTCGGATCGTTCGATCGACCGAATCTCACGTACCGGGTGGTGGCGCGCTCGGGCCTGAAACAGCAGCTCACGGAGATCCTGGGGCGACATCGACAGGAGGCCGGGATCGTCTACTGCACGTCCCGTCGCGAGGTGGACGCGCTCACCGCGTGGCTCACCGACGAGGGTGTTCGCGCGTGCCGCTATCACGCGGGACTTGACGACCGGGAGCGTCACCGCAATCAGGATGCGTTTCTCAACGAGGATGTCGACGTGGTGGTCGCGACGGTCGCGTTCGGAATGGGCATCGATCGCTCCGATGTCCGCTTCGTCGTGCACGCTGGCGCGCCGCGTTCGCTTGAGCACTATCAGCAGGAATCGGGCCGCGCCGGCCGCGACGGGCTCGAAGCGGAGTGCGTGCTGATCTATTCGGCCGCCGACTTCCTCAAGTGGCGCGTCATGCTCGAGCGCGGCGGCGAGCTCACCGACGCGGCGCGCGCGCTGCTGCGCGACATGGAGCGCTACGCGACGAGCGTGCGCTGCCGGCACCGGCATCTGGTCGAGTACTTCGGCGAACGCTACCCGCGCGCGAGCTGCGCCGCCTGCGACTATTGCCTCGAAGAGCTCGAGCCGATTGCCCAACCGGTCGTCGTTGCACGGAAGATCCTCTCGTGTGTGGTGCGAGTAGGTCAGCGATTCGGCGCCGGCCACGTGACGAGCGTGCTCCGCGGCCAGTCGGTAGAGGCCGTGGTCACGCGGCGCCATCACGAGCTGAGCACGTTCGGCCTGCTGCGCGACGCCTCCGTGGCCGAAGTGCGCGGATACATCGAACAGCTCACGACGCACGGTTTTCTGCGGCACACCGACGATGGATATCCGGTGCTCCAGCTCACGCGGAAAGGGCTGGCGCTGTTGAAAGACGGCGCCAGTCATGCGGACCTGGCGCTCGCGCGCCAGCGGCGGCCGGTGAAAGATCGGCAGCCGAGGCGTTCGCGGATTGAAGCCGAGTCGTGGGAGGGCGTGGACCGGCAACTGTTCGACGCCCTGCGCGCGATCCGCCTCGCGATCGCCCGAGAACGCAACGTGCCGCCGTATGTCATTTTCCACGACACCACGCTGCGTGAAATGGCGCGTCTCAAGCCGGCGACCGTGGCCGCGCTGCGCACCGTGTACGGTGTTGGCGAACGCAAGGCCGCCGACCTCGGCGAACGGTTTCTCGACGCGATTCGAGCACGATCCGGCTAGAATGCGAGCCGTGACCGATTCACCGCTCGTCACGATTCGGACGTTTCTCATCCGCATCGATGCCGACCTCGCCGCCAGCGCGCTCGCGGCCGCAGGCATCGACGTGTTGATTCGCCCCGACGACTGCGGCGGCATGCGCCCGCACATGTGGTATGGAGGCATCGAGCTGCTCGTCCGCGAGGAGGATGCGGAGCATGCGGACCGAATCCTGTCTCAGCCCGCGGTCTGGGTGCCGGAGAACGGGTCGGACCAATCGTAGAATTCATCATGCGTCCCACGCTCGAAGACACGCTTCGCGCCCTTGACGAGGTGGCCGAACAGGCC
>DASYQV010000234.1:0-12766 GCA_036005125.1 Vicinamibacterales bacterium | reverse complement strand
GACGGTGGAGACGAGCGGCCTGGCGCTGCGCGTGGTGATCTTCGGCGGGGAAGCGTTGGTGTTCGACAGTCTGCGGACGTGGCACGGCCGGCACGGGCTGACGACGCCGCGGCTGGTGAACATGTATGGGATCACGGAAACGACGGTGCACGTGACGCGCTACGCGCTGGACGAGGCGGACCTGGCGCCGGGCACGGGGAGCCGCGTGGGGCGCGCGCTCCCGAGCTTGCAGCTCTATCTGCTGGACGCCGCGCAGCAGCCGGTGCCGATTGGGGTGCCGGGGGAAATCTACGTGGGTGGGGCAGGCGTGGCGCGCGGGTATCTGGGTCGGCCGGATCTGACGGCCGCGCGCTTCGTGCCCGACCCGTTCGGGACGACGCCGGGCGGCCGGTTGTATCGCGCAGGGGACCTGGCGCGGTGGCGCGCGGATAGTGAAGGCGGGCACTGTGTCGCAGAGTTCCTCGGCCGGGCGGACCAGCAGGTGAAGCTGCGCGGGTATCGGATCGAGCCGGGCGAAATCGAGGCGGCGCTGCGCGACCGGCCGGGGATTCGCGATGCGGTGGTGCAGCTCCGTGAAGATGTGCCCGGCGAGCGCCGCCTTGTCGCGTACGTTGTGCCGGAGCGCGAGACACAGGTGATCCCCGAACAGCTGCAACGCGCGCTGCAAGCCATGCTGCCAGACTACATGGTTCCGTCCGCGATCGTGCCGCTCGACGTCCTGCCGCTGACGTCCAACGGCAAGCTCGATCGCCGCGCGCTGCCGGCCCCCGGCATCACACGGCGCGCGTCCGACACGTATTTGGCACCCCGCGACGGCCTCGAGCTGCAGCTCGTACGCGTGTGGGAGGAACTGCTCCACATTCATCCGGTCGGTGTGCGTGACGGGTTCTTCGAGCTCGGCGGACACTCGCTGCTGGTACTGCACCTCGTCGCCCACATCGAGCGCACGTTCGATGTGCGCCTGTCGCTCGCCGATCTCGTACAGGGCACGACAATCGAACGGCTGGCGTTGATGATCCGGCAGAAACGTTCCGGAACGGAATCGCGTTTCGTCCTCATGCAACAAGGCGCAGGCCGACCGGTCTTCGGCGTGGTCCCTGCGGGCGGCACGCTGGCCTGCTACGTCTCGCTCGCGGAGCTCATGGGCACCGATCGGCCGTTCTACGCGCTGCAGCCTCGAAACACGATGCAGGAGACCGCGACGGCGCGGACGATCGAGGCCATGGCGCGCGAGGATCTCGAAGAGCTGCAGCGCATTCAGCCGAAGGGTCCGTACGCGCTTGCCGGGTGGTCGATGGGAGGTTTCGTGGCCTACGAGATGGCGTGCCTCCTTCGCGACGCGGGCGAAGAGGTGGAGCTTCTCGCGCTGCTCGACATCGGCGTTCCCGATCCGAACGCGCCTTTGCGCGACCCGACCGAAGCGGCGCTCGAACTGGGAGCGCAGCATCTCGATCTGGATCTGACGGAGCTCGGAGACGTGACGGGCGAGGAGCGCATGGAGGCGTTCCTGCAGCTCGCGCAGCGTCACGGCCGACTCGCGCACGAGGTCGATCTCCGATGGGTGCGTGTGCTGGCAGACGGCTTCCGCATCAGCGTGGAGGCGATGCAGCGATATCGCCCGCGGCCGTATCCGGGGCGCGTCACCTTGATTCGCGCGCAGGAGCACCAGGAGAACGACCGTGGCCTCACCCAGGGGTGGGACGCGCTTGCGCAGGAAGGGGTTGACGTGTATTGGGTACCGGGTACACATCAGTCGCTCGTTCGGCGGCCGCAGGTGGCAGAGGTCGCCAGACGTCTTCGAGCGATCCTTGACGGCACGAGCCAACAGGCGCAGGTCGTTGAGGTGGCAGATGTTCGTTGACAAGGCCGTGAACGAGAAGAAAAGCGTGTGGTTGCCGCCGCTGCGGACGCCTGCGCGGTCGCACCTGCGCCTGTTCTGTTTTCCCTACGCCGGAGGCTCGGCGTCAGCGTTCGCGCGCTGGCCGGATCTCCTGCCGGCGACGGTTGACGTTCGCCCCGTGCAGTTGCCGGGACGCTGGAACCGCATGCGGGAAGCACCGTTCACACGGTTCGAAGACGCTCTGCGCGTGCTGGCCCAGGTCCTTCCACCGTTTTTCGATCGTCCGTTCGCGTTCTTCGGCCACAGCATGGGCGCGCTCCTGGCATTCGAGATGGCGCGTTATCTCCAGCGGGAGGGACTACCGCAACCGCTGCACCTGTTCGTATCGGGCCGACGCGCACCGCACATGCCCGACACCGACCTTCTGCCTGCCGGGTTGAACGATCAAGAGTTCAACGAACGGCTCCGCGAGCTCAACGGAACGCCGAACGAGGTCCTTCAGAACCCCGAGCTGATGTCCCTGCTGCTCCCGACCATCCGCGCGGACTTCGACGTGTGCCGGAGCCACGAATACGTGCCCGGGCCGCCGCTCGCGTGTCCGCTCACCGTCTTCGGGGGCATCGACGACATCGAGAGTGCCGAGGATCGTCTCGAGGCGTGGGACATGCACACGACCGGTCCGCGGATGCTCTTCAAATTCCCAGGCGATCACTTCTATCTGCACTCTGCTGAAGCCCAGTTACTCCGTACGTTGGGGGCCTCGCTACGCTCGCTGGCAACGGAGGAGACGCTGGGGCTTCCGGCTCAAGGCTCAAGGCTTAACTTAGGGCTTAGGGCTTAGGGCTCGGCCTTCGGCCGGGCCTAAGGCTTAGGGCTCAGCGCTCAAGTCCTGCTTCTCCTCCACACGTTCCAGCGCCTCCGCGACGCTGCATGGGAATCAGGACCTAAGCCCTAAGCCCTAAGCCTTAAGCCCTAAGCCACGCCGATCATTGTGCGTTTCGCATCCTGCCCACGTTGTTGAAACTGATCGACCACCGGAGTCATGTCATGACCACTCCAGCCAAGCCGCCGTCTGTCGCCGTCCTTGGCGCCGGCCTGGGCGGGACGTTGATCGCGATCTATCTGGCGCGGCGCGGATTCGATGTCAGGGTCTTCGAAAGACGGTCCGACCTGCGCAAGGGCACTGTCGAACAGGGCCGCTCGATCAACATGACGATTGCCGAGCGCGGCCTGAAGGCGCTCGAACCGGTGGGTCTGCGCGACGCCGTCATGCGCATCACGATGCCGCTCAAAGGACGGCTCGTCCACGGAGAGGACGGGCGCGCCCGTTTTCAACGTTACGGTCGCACGTCGCGCCAGGTCCATCATTCCATCAAGCGGAGCGAGCTGAACTCGCTGCTCATCGATGCCGCCGAGGCGCAACCAACCGTCCAGGTGTTCTTTCACAAGCGCTATCTCAAGGGCGCCAAGGACGGCGGCATGCTGCTGATGCAGGACGAGCGTACCGGCGAAACCGAATACGTCCATGCCGACGTCGTCGTCGGCGCCGACGGTGCGCATTCCGTCGTGCGCAGGGACATGCAGCGTGGAGAACCCGCGGATTACACCCAGGAGTACCTGATCGAAGGCTACAAGGAGCTCACCATTCCCGCCGGGAGCAACGGGTTCCAGCTCGATCCCGAAGCGCTGCACGTCTGGCCGCGCGGCGAGACGATGTTAATTGCCATTCCGAACCTGGATGGATCCTTCACCTGCACGTGCACGATGCCGCTCAAGGGGCCCTCGAGCTTTGCCTCGCTCGCGTTTTTCGAGCAGGCCCGGTCGTTCTTCGAACAGCATCTCGCCGACGTGCTGGCCATCGCGCCCGGGATCGTCGACGAGTTCGTCTCCAAGCCGCCCGCGCGATATCTCACGACCACAACGGCGCCCTGGTACTTCGAAGACCGCGTGGTCCTGCTGGGTGATGCGTGTCATTCGGTGCTCCCCTTCTACGGCCAGGGGATGAATGCCGCGTTCGAAGACTGCCGCGTCCTCGACGAGTGCGTCGGGCGGCACGCCGATCGGTTGGACGTCGCGTTCAGCGAGTATCAGGCGAGGCGGAAGCGGCACACCGATGCGCTGGCAAAGCTGTCGAAGGACAACTACGTCGAGCTCAAGGACAGGATCCGTTCGCCCATGTTCCTCGCGCGCCGCCGCATCGACCTCGTGCTCGATCGCTGGTGGCCGGGTGTGTTTGCCACGCTGTACGCGCTCGTCACGCATACGACGATTCCCTATGCGGATGCCGTGGCGCGCTGCGAACGTCGTCAGTGGTGGCTGAAATGGACTGGACTCGAGGCGTTCCTGACGCTCGCCGCGCTGCCGATGGCGATCGGGACGCTCTCGGGAAACTGGCTCGCGTCGTGGAGACCGCGCTTCGGCGCGCAGCCGGCGGATCAGGAAGCGCCGCCGGAACGTGCGACGCCTGCGACGGAATGAGGAGTTGGCGTAGGCCGCGTCTGTAGATGCGGCCCAGCGTGACCCCGCCGGGTCTAAAGACCTGGCCTACGTGTGCCGAGACGATGACACTTTTTCGAGACATCGAATACGCGTGGCGAACGCTCGTCGCCAACAAGGGTTTCACGGCTGTCGCCGTGATCTGCCTGGCGCTCGGGATTGGCGTCAACACGACCGCGTTCAGCATCACCGATGGCGTGCTGATTCAGCCGCTGCCGTATCAGGACTCCGGGCGTCTCGTCGTCTTGAATCAGTCCAACGCGCGAACGGGTGTGCGGTTCGGCGGGATTTCGTACCTCGATCTGCAGGACTGGCGCCAGCAGACGTCGGCCTTTAGTGCGATTGGCGCATTCCAGGGCAGGGGATTCACCATCACCGACGATGGCGAGCCCGAGCGGTTGATTGGTGGCGCTGTGGGCTGGGAGCTGTTTCCGATGCTCGGCGTGCAACCAATCCTCGGACGGGGGTTCACCAAGGAAGACGACCGGCCCGGCGCCGCGCCGGTGATGCTGTTGAGCCACGCCGTCTGGCAACGGCGTTACGCGGGGGATCTCACGATCACCGGCCGCTCCATTCACCTCGACGGTCAGCCATACACCGTCATCGGCGTCATGCCGCCGCGATTCGAATTTCCGAGCGTGAACCGCGTCTGGATCCCGCTCGTGCCGCTCGTCTACAACACGCCTCGGAGCAGCCACTCCGCCGTGGCCTTCGCCCGCCTCAAGCCGGGCGTCTCGCTCGAGCGCAGCCGCGACGATCTGACGACGGTGTCGCGGCGCCTCGAAGAACAGTACACCGAGAACCGGGGGTGGACGCCGCTCGTCAGGCCGATGCGCGATTACTTCATTCCTGAAGACATCGAGCTGGTCATTCTGACGATGATGGGCGCCGTCACCCTGGTGCTGTTTCTCGCGTGCGCCAACGTCGCCAATCTGCTGCTGGCGCGCGCGGCGGCTCGCCAGAAGGAGATTGCGCTGCGTGCTGCGCTCGGCGCCGGTCGCGGTCGGATCATCCGTCAACTGCTGACCGAGAGCGTGATCCTCGCGCTCATCAGCACGCCGATTGGCGTGGCCATCGCGTACTACCTCACTGGTCGCATCTTCGCGGCGCTGCCCCCCGACAACGTGCCCTCGTTCATCGGGTGGTCGGTGGATGTTCGAACGCTCGTGTATGCGATCGTCGTGGCCCTCGCCACCGGAATCATCTTCGGATTGGTTCCCGCCCTGCACGCCGTGCGCACCGACCTTCAGGATGTGCTCAAGGAGGGCGCGGGCGGGGCGGGCGGCAGCGCGTCACGCAATCGAATCCGCAACGCGCTCGTGGTGATCGAGGTGGCGCTGTCGCTCGTGCTGCTCGTCGGTGCGATGCTGTTCGTGCGCACCTTCATGAACCTGGAGAGCGCCGGCGGGGGCTTCGACACGCGGCCCTTGATGACGATGCGGTTCTACCTGGCGGCCGACACCTATCAGTCGGCCGACGCCAGGATGCGGCGGGTGGGCGACATTCTGCGCCGTGTGGAAGGGCTCGCGGGCGTTGAAGCGGCATTCGCGTCCAATCTGATTCCGCTCTCGGGCGGGGGCGATTCCGGACCTGTCGTCATCGACGGCCGGCCTTCGACCGAGGACGAGCGGCCCGCCATCAGGTTCGTTGGCGTGACCGAACACCTGGCGCGCACGCTGAACGTTCCGATCGTCGAGGGCCGCCCCTTGAGCGAATCCGAAGCCAGGACGCGCTCCGGCGTCGCGCTGATCAGCGAGATGATGGCGAGACGGTTCTGGCCCGACGGCAATCGGCTCGGACAGCGGTTCCGGCTCGAGCGCAAGGGCGAGGCCGGCCAATGGCTGACCGTCGTCGGCGTCTTGGGCGACTTCCGGCACGATCCGCTGCCAGGAGACGATCCGCTGCCTGCCGCGTACGTGCCGTATCCCTACAACGCGCCGCTCAACACGGGTCTGACGATTCGCGTCAGGGGCGAGCCCGCGCGTGTGACGAGCGCCGTCATCCACGAGATTCGACAGTCCGATCCAAACGTCCCGGTGGGACCGATTCGAACGATGGAGGATCTGCGCCGGCTCGGGTTCTGGCCGTTCAGGATCTTCGGCTGGCTGTTTGCGATTCTCGGAGGGGTGACGCTGTTCCTGGGCGTCATCGGCGTCTACGGTGTGCTGTCCTATTCAATCGCGCAGCGCACGCAGGAGATCGGCCTGCGCGTCGCGCTCGGCGCCACCCGCGGCGACGTTCTGAGACTGATTCTTGGACAAGGGCTGCGGCTTGCCGGGACGGGCATTGCGCTGGGGCTCGCGGGCGCGTTCGGCGCGACGCAGGTCGTCGGGACAGTTCTCTACCGCGTGACGCCGACCGACCCGATCACGTTCGGCGTCATCGTTCTCGTCCTCGTTGGCGTCGCGATGGCTGCGAGCTACCTTCCGGCCCGGCAGGCGATGGCCGTCGAGCCCAACGTCGCGTTGCGAGTGGATTAGTTGCATGAACATCCTGCGATATGCGGCGCGCTACGCGCGAGGGACGGTCCTCTGGGCCGTCATCTTCGGAACGATCGGCGGTGGGCTGACAGCCTGGATCGTTGCGCTCGTAGGCCAGACGCTGCGGACCGCTGCGGGCACGTCCACCCAGATGCTCACGTTCGCCGCGCTGGCCGTCGCCGGTTGTGTGCTGCGATTCGTATCGTCGGACCTGATGACCCGTTTCAGTCAACGCCACATGCTCGGGATGAGTCAGGACCTCACCCGGCGCGTGGTGGACTCGGGGTTGAGGAATGTCGAAGAGGTCGGGTCGGCCCGTCTGCTGGCCACGTTGACCGAAGACATCGCCCTCATCACGACGACCATCGCCGCGATGCCGATCGTGGTCGCGAACCTGGCGGTCGTCGTGGCGTGCTTCCTGTACGTCGCCTACCTGTCCTGGGTGGCGTTCGCGCTCGGGGCAGTATGCGTCGTGGTGGCGATCTGCTCGTATGTCGTCGTCGCCAGACGCGGGACCGCGGTGCTGGTGAAGGCGCGCGACGATCGCGACGCGGTCATGGACCACTATCACGCGTTGACCGACGGGTTCAGCGAGCTCAAGCTCCACCGTCCACGGCGGCTGGCATTCCTGTCACGGACGCTTCACGCGGCGCTGGAGAGAATCGCGCTCCTGAACCGGAAGGGCCTCACGCTCTACAACATTGCCGCCAACTACAACCAGTTCATGTTCTTCACGGTCGTGGGCGTGATTGTGTTCGGCACGTCGAGGTGGGCGAGCGTGGATCCGGCAACGATGACGAGCGCGGTTCTGGCGCTGCTTTACGGGCGCGGCCCGCTCGAGGTCGTCGTGAACGCGGTGCCCACGATGGCACGGGCGGAGGTGGCGCTCAAAAAGTACGAGGACATCATGTCCGCGCTTCCCGCAGAACACGATGTGTATGACGGCGTACCCGCGTTCCCGCCATGCCGCGAGGTGGAACTGCTGGACGTGGAATACAAGTACGCAGGCGAAGATGGCGGCCGGTTCGGCCTCGGCCCGATTGATCTGACCTTTCGCGCCGGAGAGATTGTGTTCGTGACCGGCGGCAACGGGAGCGGCAAAACGACGCTCGCGAAGATCGTCGCGGGACTGTACGTGCCGACCTCCGGGCAGGTTCGCCTTGACGGCGAGCTGGTGACGAGCGCCAATCGCGACCAGTACCGCCAGCACATCTCGGCCGTGTTCGCGAAGTTCCACCTGTTCCGGGAGCTTCTCGGCGTGGAACGCCCGACGATCGACTGCGAGGCGGGCGACTGGCTGGCCCGGATGCGGCTGGAGCGACGCGTGACGATTCGCGACGGCAGGTTTTCGGATCTCAGCCTCTCAACCGGCCAGCGCAAGCGGCTGGCGCTGATCGTTGCGATGCTCGAGAACCGCCAGATCTGTATCTTCGACGAATGGGCTGCGGACCAGGACGCCGAATACCGCGAACGGTTCTATCTGCACCTGCTGCCCGAGCTGAAAGCGCGCGGCAAGATGGTGATCGTGATCAGTCATGACGATCGCTATTACGCGTACGGCGATCGGCTGATCAAGCTCGATCAGGGAAAAATCGTTCTCGATGAGGACCTCGTCGCGAGCTCCGCGCTGCAGGCGGCAACCGTCATGTAGACCAACACTGTTTCTAGCGAGGCGAAGCTTCGCGAGAAATGATCGGAGGCGGTCGAACCTCCGGATGGACTGAGGAAAAACCATGAGTGAACTCGTTCAGCGGCTCTCGACGGGCGACCATCCCGTGATCGCCAGTCTTCGCCCCACGTCTTCGGCGCAGGCTTTCAAGGAATGTCTCGATCGCGGATATGTCCTGATGAAGTTCACCGGCACGCGGGGCGGGACAGAGCTGGGTGTCAAGGTCGATGCGGCCGCAACCGACGCGAGCGGCGCGGATTTCGCGAAGGGCGAGGGCACCGTGACCCTCGTCGGAAGCCTGACGCTCGATTACGTGGACGTGCGGTGTGTTGCCGCTATCGAACTGAAAACACTCGCAGGCACGGGCCATCTGGAGTCAGCAACTTAATTTGATGATTTCTGATTTGTGATTGCTGATTGGTTGGCGATTGGTGATTGCGGATTGGTGATCTATTTCTGATTTGTTGTCCGACCAAAATCACACATAGATCACAAATTCATCAATCAGAAATCACCAACCAATCATCAATCACAAATCGGAAAATCAAAGATTCATTGCGGAGGAAGCATGCCAGTCACGAGCTCAGCGATGGTGTCGCTCGGAACGAAAATCCCCGGGTTCAGTCTGCCGGACGTGACATCCGGACAGATGGTGTCCTCGGATGCGCTGGATCCGGCCAAGCCGGTGCTGGTTCTCTTTATCGCGCCCCACTGTCCGTTCACGGGCAACCTTACGTCGGCCATCCGCGGCGTCATTCGCGACTACCGCGATCGCGTCAGCATGATCGCGCTCTGCGCCAACGACGTCGTCCAGGTGCCCGAGGATTCGCGAGAGGGCTTGAAGCGTCTGGCAGCCGCCGTGGAGCTGTCCGGTCCGTTCCTGTACGACGAAGGTCAGGGGATTGCGCGCGCGTTTGGCGCGACGTGCACACCCGAATGTTTTCTCTACGATCGGCAGCGGAAGCTCGTCTACCGCGGACAGATTGACGAGACCCGGGCGACCGGCCGCTTGAGCGCGCTGTTCAGCGCGACGCATCTGGCGAAGGAGCGCGATGGCGCGCCCATCCGCGCGGCGCTGGACGCGCTCCTCGCGGGCACGCCGATTGATTCGAGCCAGCGGCCGGGTATGGGATGCAACATCAAGTGGCGGTCGATAGCACCCGCGCATGCCCGATAACACATTCATGATTCGCGATTCGGAAGTGTGTTGAACCCGCTGTCTCCAATCATGAATCGCGAATCATGAATCACGAATTGAAGGCGGCCGAGGGCAGCCTCGTCGAGGCGCAGGTCGACGACATTCACGGACTGTATCGCAGCGGCCGCCTGACGCCGCTGGAGCTCGTGAACTTCTATCTGAACCGAATTGATCTGCTCGACTTGAACACGGACGCCGGGCCCCCTTTCAACTGCATCGTCTGTGTATCGCCCTCCGTCCGTGAAGAGGCTGCTGCGCTCGGCGATGAGATTCTGCGTCACGGCGTGATCAAGCCGCTCCACGGCATTCCAGTCTGGGTGAAGGACAACATTCAGGTGGAAGGACTGCCGACGACCGGTGGATGCCTGGCTCTCGAAGAAGGTGTGGCGCTCCGTGACGCACCGCTCGTCGGAAGGCTCCGGGCCGCGGGCGCGATCATCATGGGCAAAGTCGGGATGACCGAACTGGGTATCGGATCATCTGAATACAGCACCATGAGCGGCCGCATCGGCAATGCCCTCGATCCGCGGAACCCGCCGGGCGGATCCAGCAACGGATCGGCGGTGGCGGTGTCGCTGAATCTTGGAATGCTCGCGGTGGGCGTCGATGACTGCGCCTCGATCACCTATCCGGCGGCGCTCAATTCCTGCGTGGGGCTGAGGCCGACGGCTGGCCTCGTGAGCCGCGCCGGTCTTCTGTCCTATTCAGAAACGGAAACAACGCCCGGCCCGATCTGCAGAACCGTCATGGATGCTGCCAGGATGTTCGACGTCCTGGCGGGGCCGGCGACCGAGGCGGGTTTCGAGATGACGACCGAAGCACGGTTGAGAGGCAAACGGGTCGGTGTCATTGCCGCGACCGACTCGGTCGACTTCATGACGGATGTGCCCCCGGCCGTGAGAGAGGCGTTCGCCAGTCGGCTCGCGCAACTCGAAGATGCGGGCGTCACCGTCGTCCGGGATCTCCGGCTCGAGGGGTTTCGCTGGACGCGGAAGGCGATACTGGAGCACTACAATTCGCAGATCGAATCGCTTCGCGGTCGGCAGGCGTTTCCCAGAAGTCCGCACCAGCTTTACACGGCCGACAGAATTTCACCCGTCATCCGCAAGGTCCGCGGGCATCCCTTGTTCAGGTTCGAATTATCTGTTCGCCTGCCGAATGTGTTCGCCTGGTCGTATCGCAGAGTGATCGAGCACAACCAGCGGTGCTTTCGTCGGCTGTTGGCCGCCGCGAACGTCGAGGTTCTCATTTCGGTTACGACTCCGGCGCCGAGTCGAATTGCCACGCTCGCGCGGATTCCACATCTCACCGTTCCCGCTGGTCACATCGAAGCCGAGCGGGAGATGACTGCGGGAGGCTTCGTTGAAGGCAGCCGCGTCCCCTGGGGCATCTCAATCCTGGGCGCGCCTGGTACGGACGGACGTGTCCTGGCGGTTGGATACGGTTTCGAGCAGGTCTTCAAGGGGAGACTCGAACCCGCCTGTGGCATCGCCGATGGCAGCATGGCGGACGGCTTCGACGTTCAGGCTTTCAATCGACTCAAGAGAGAGATCGCCTACCAGAGCTACCGCAGTCTTCAGCTCTCGGAGGACAGGCGGACGTACATCCATCCAACGGCCGATGAATTCCGAGCGCTGGTTCGGCAGATCACAGCAGCCGGAGGTCTTTAGACCTCCGGATGGATATACAGACGGGACGAAATCAATGGCACATACATTACTGGACACTGCGGCACAGGGTGACATCGGGCGCGCCGGCCCGAAAGGCGATCTCAAGAAACGATGGGCCGACGACTACGGCGACGCATGGGTCAACAATGTGTTGCCCCGATTGGATTTCACCCCTGCGCTGATCGAGCCCGAGCTTGCTCGATTGCTGGGTGACATTCGGGGCAAGACGGTGCTCGATGCCGGCTGCGGTGAAGGGCGGTATTCCCGGTATCTCAAACATGGTGGGGCCAGGGTCGTCGGGATTGACGGTTCGGAGAAGCTGCTGGCGCACGCGAGGCAGAGAGACCCGGACATCGACTTTCAGACCGCCGATCTTCTAGATCGTCTGGAGTTCGCGGACGAGAGCATGGATGCGATTGTCTCGTTGGGCGTCCTGATGTCCTTGCCGCGACTGGATCCGTTTCTCACGGAATCAGGCCGGATACTGAAGAAGCAGGGCGCGCTCGTCATCTCGGTGCACCATCCGGCTTTCTGCAATCCGACCATGCGGCTCGATCAACCCTTCTGGGCGAAATGGCTTCGACGGCCAGTTGTCGGTCGGACGTTCAGCTATTTCGGCACGGGAGCCGGGGCCGATTCATGGCCCCTTTATCACCGCACGATCGAAGAGTACGTCGACGCATTTCGAAGCCATGGCTTTTACATCGATCGGATAACGGAGCCGCACAATCTTCCCGAAGAGATCCTCGAGCGAGACAGGAACGCAGAGTACGCAACGAGACTGCCGCGCTTCATCGTGTTCAAGCTTGTCAGCCCACGTTGAAACTCATATGAGTCTTCGTAGGCCGCATCTTTCAGGTTGCTGAAATTCGCGGGGTGATCGAGATTTGATTCAACTGCCACGCATCACGCAGAGACCGCAAAGGCGCAGAGGACGCAGAGAGGAATCGGGTGATTCGATGTTGTTCAGCGCCGTTCGACTGGTCGGCCTGCAGAGCAGGCCGATCGCGCAGGGGATGAGAGCGCGACTACAAACGGCGGTCGGTTACTGCGCCGTTTGTGGTCGCGCTCTCATCCCCTGCGCGGCGCCTTCGGCGGCCAGTCGAACGGCGATTCTCCGCATCTCCGCGATCTCCGCGTTTTTCGTGACACGAGAATCATTGAATCACGATGTCTTTCTTTCTCTCTGTTTGGATGCGGCCCCTGGGAGCTCCGTCCGTAGACCGTTCGTCGATAATGTAGGGTCAAAAAAGACCGATGTTTCAGGAGACTTGCACGGTGATCGTGAAGACGCGCGGCGTATGGGTATCCGTGAACCTCGTAGTCCTGCTGTTGACGGGGTGGCCGTCTCACGTCCTCGCGCAGGCAACGACTGGCGCGCTTTCCGGTGTCGTCCATGACGCACGCACGCGC
>DASYQV010000233.1:0-15674 GCA_036005125.1 Vicinamibacterales bacterium | reverse complement strand
GGGCCGCCGAGCCGGTACCGCGTGCGGGTGTCGGCGGACAGCAGCTCGCGGCCGTTCTGCAGCACGGTGGCGCGCAGGGTCGCGCGCTGGGCGAGGGTGAGACGCTGCCATAACGCTTCGAAGATCGTGTTCTGTTCGGCGAGCAGGCGCGCGAGCGTGGCGTGCAGGTGCTCGAGCGCGGCCCGCCGGCCGCCGGCCGCGCGCAGATCGTCCCAGGTTTCGTGCGCGAGCCGCTGGACGTCGTACGGGAGGTTCGCGGCCAGCTCGACGATCGCGGCGCCGAGGCCCGGCTCGGCGCGGATGCCGCTTGCGGCGAACCGCGCTTCGAGGAACTCCGCAAAGACGTCGGCAGGGATCTTCTCGAGCCTCATCACCGGGCCGGCCTTGTAGAACGGGCGGCGCGGGCTGATCATGCGTTCCATCAGCGTCGGCTCCGAGCCTGCAAACACGTAGCCGACGCGCCGCTGCTGCTGGGCGGCGGCGCGAAGCGCGTTCTCGATGCCGCCGCCGTCGAACGCGGCGACGGCCTGAAACTCGTCGAGCGCGACCACCACCGTCCGGTTGCGCTCGGTCGCCAGCCGGCCCGGCAGCTCGAAGACTTCAGCCGCCAGACGATTGATGTCGCGTGATGTGGTGACGACCGGAAACGCGACCGAGAAGCGGCCGAGGCCGGGCTCCTTCGGTTCGTACCGGATCTCGGGACGCGTCGAGGTGATGGCTTCGACTAGCCATGTCCGGGCGCGCTCCAGCCTCGTGTCGACCTCCGCCAGCGCGCGGGCGTACCCCTCCAGAAATGCGAGATAGGAGCTGTAGCTGCTGACGGTGACGTCCACGGTCAGGACCCCGCGGCGCGCCAACGAGTGGAGCGTCTGTCGGATGAGCGACGACTTGCCGTACCTGCGCGGCGAGATGAGGAACACCTTCTGACCGCTGCCGAGGTCGGCGATCAGGCGGTCGAGCTCGACCACACGATCGACGAACGCCTCGTCGGGAACGATTTCGCCGTAGACGAACGGATTCTGCACGGCCGCTCCACGTCATTACGTTAAACGACGTAATCATTACGCTGTTTAACGTACTAGAGCCCATCGGGGCCGTAAAGGCCGTTCACGCCATCTCGTCGAGGTTGAGCTGGCCGGTGTAGATCGCCATGCCGACGACGGCATCGATGCCCTCCGCGTCCAGGCGGTCGATCTCTTCGCGGGTCGTGATCCCGCCGGCGGCGGTCAGGCGCCGGCTCGTCGCGCGGCGGACGGCCAGGATTGCCGCGATGTCGGTGCCTCCCATCAGACCTTCAGTGTCGACATGCGTGTACAGGAACTCACCGCAGAACGGCTCCATCTCGCGGACGGCCTCGACGGCGGTGATGGGAAGGGGCGTCTTCCAGCCGTGGATCACTACTTGGCCGCCGCGGCTGTCCACCGCCGCGATGACCCGTTCGGCGCCGACGGCCGCTGCCAGCGATCGGGCGAACGCCGTGTCCACCCGACCGTTCGTGAAGAGCGCCGAGCTGACGATGACGGCGTGCCCGCCGGCATCGAGCACCTCCCGCGCACGTTCAACCGAGCGAATGCCGCCTCCGACACGGCAGGGCAGACGCCCGCAGATCGTCTTCACGAGCGGGAGGTTGCTGCCTTTGCCCATCGCGGCGTCGAGATCAATCAGTTGCACCTTCGGAAAGCGCGCGAACCGCACAATCCAGGCCTCCATATCGTCGGTCGCGATCGCGAGCTTCTCCCCCTGAATCAGCTGGACGATGCGGCCGTTCTGGAGGTCGATGGATGGAATCAGCATCAAAGGTCAAAGGTCAAAGGTCAAAGGTCAAAGGTCAGGTCAAAGGTTCAAGGTCAGGTCAAAGGTTCAAGGTCAGGTCAAAGGTTCAAGGTCAGGTCAAAGGTTCAAGGCCAGGTCAAAGGTTCAAGGCCAGATCAAAGGTTCAAGGCCAGGTCAAGGTCCAAGGCCAAGTCAAAGGTCCAAGGCCAGGTCAAAGGTCCAAGGCCAAGTCAAAGGTCCAAGGCCAAGTCAGCGGGGTAGGTGACGGTGCAGGTCCTTCCGCGTGATCCTACATCGTTGACTTCTACCCTTGACCTGCACTTTGACCTGCACTTTTGACCTGCCCCTCTGACCTGTACCTTTGACCTGACCTTTGACCTTTGACCTTTGACCTTTGACCTGACTACAACCGGACCGGTATGCCGTGCGTGCGGAGGTGGCGTTTCAGATCGGTCACGCTCGACTCGGCGTAGTGGAAGATCGACGCGGCCAGCGCCGCATCGGCGCAGCCTCGGGTGAACACGTCGACGAAGTGGTCGAAGCCCCCGGCGCCGCCCGATGCGATGACCGGAATGTCGACGCTTTCGGACACGGCCGCGGTCAGCTCGCAGTCGAACCCGATCTTCGTGCCGTCACGGTCCATCGACGTCAGGAGAATCTCGCCTGCCCCGCGCGATTCGGCCTCACGTGCCCATTCGACCGCATCACGCGCGGCGTCCGACTGGCCGCTCCTGACGTACACCGCGAATCGCTCGCCGTGTCGCTTCGCGTCGATGGCCACGATGACCGCCTGACTGCCGTATCGGCGCGCGAGCGTCGAGATGAGCGACGGCTCGCGAAGGGCCGCTGTATTGAGGCTCACCTTGTCGGCGCCTGCTTCAATCACCGCGGCGGCATCGGCCTCGGATCGGATGCCGCCGCCGACGGCCAGCGGCAGGAAAATCTCGCCGGCCACCGCGCGGACGGTGCGGGCGAGCGTCCGGCGCCCTTCGATCGTCGCCGTGATGTCGAGCACCACGACCTCGTCGATCCCTTCGACGTTGTAACGGCGGGCGAGCTCCGCCGGATCCCCGGCATGACGGAGCTGCTGAAACTGCACGCCCTTGACGACCTGGCCGTCGCGGACGTCAAGACACGCGATGATGCGCTTCGACAACATGGAGGAAGTTCGAGATGATCTTCAGGCCTGCGTCCGACGACTTCTCCGGATGGAACTGCACGCCGAACACCTGGTCGCGCTCGACGGCCGCCGAAAATGATTCCGCGTGCGTCGTCACGGCCACGCAGTCGGGCGTGACCGGCGCCGCGTACGAGTGCGTGAAATATACCTGCGCCCCATCCGAGATGCCCGCGAGCAGCCGGGACGACCGAGGCGGGTCGAGACGGTTCCAGCCGACGTGCGGCACCTTGAGACGATGCCCCTCGTCTCCATGGAGGCGCGCGCAGCGCCCTGCCAGCAGGCCGAGACCGGGGAGCTCCGGTGCCTCGTCACTGCCCTCGAACAGCCACTGCATGCCGAGGCAGATGCCGAAGAGCGGAACGCCAGTCCCCACACGCCGGACAATCGCGGCCCGCCAGACTTCGTCCAGCGCGGCCGTGGCGGCGAAGTGGCCGACGCCGGGCACGATGATGCCGGTGGCGCGATCCAGCTCCGCCGGGGCGGCAGGGGTTTCATAGTCGGCGCCGAGCGCTGACAGCGCTTTCCGCACCGACGTGAGGTTGCCTGCACCGTAGTCGATGAGCGCAATCACAGCAGCCCCTTTGTGCTTGGCAGCATGGTCTTCAGCCGCGCGTCGCGCGCACACGCCACGCGCAGCGCTCGCGCGAAGGCCTTGAACACCGCCTCGATGTGGTGATGGCTCGAACGCCCGTACAGAACGTTCGCGTGGATGTTGGCACGCGCGCCAATCGCGAAGCCCTCGAAAAAGTCGTGCACGAGCTCCGACTGCAGGTCGCCAACGCGGCGGACCCGCAGCTTGAGCTTGACGACGGCGTGCGGGCGTCCGCCGAGATCGACCGCCGCGACAGCGAGCGTCTCGTCCATCGGCATGACAAAGTAGCCGGCGCGGTTGATCCCCCGGCGGTCGCCGAGCGCGGCGAGGGTGGCCTCGCCCAGGACGATCCCGACGTCCTCGACGGTGTGATGCTGGTCCACGTCAAGGTCTCCATCGGCGTGAAGAGCCAGGTCGAAGCCGCCGTGCCGCGCGAACAGCTCCAGCATGTGGTCGAAGAACCGGATGCCGGTGCGGACGTCGTACTGTCCGCGTCCGTCGATCACGAAACGACCGTGGATCTTCGTCTCGGTCGTCCGCCTATCGAACGCCGCAGCGCGCGCCCGTGCGCTCATCGCGACGCGCTCCCCGCCATGACCTCGTCGAGCGCAGCAATCCCGGCATCAGTGTGAGCACGAATGCCAGCCGTGATGCGTACGCATCCGAGGCAGTACGGATCGCGCGAGCGGTCGCGGACGTGCACGCCGCGAGCCGCGAGCGCGGAGACCAGCGCTCCGGCCCGCTCGCCGACGCGCACCAGCACGAAGTTCGCGGCGCTCTCCCAGTACTGCAGGCCGAGGCGGCGGCAGGCCGCGTAGAGCCGCTGCCGCGATTCGCAGACCTCGGCGGCGTAGCGCGGAAGGAACTCGGCGTCGCCAATTGCCGCCTGCATGGCCTTCACCGCAACGATATTCATGTTGAATACGGGCGTGACGTCGCGAAGTTGATCGAGGGTGTCGGGGTGCGCGATCACGCAGCCGACGCGCATGCCGGCCAGGCCGTATGCCTTCGAGAACGTCCGCCCGACGATCACATTCCGGTGTTCCGGCAGCTCCTCGAGAAAGCTGTCTCCGCCGAACTCTATGTACGCTTCGTCGGCCATGACGAGCGCGTTCGGCGCAGCCTTCGCAACCTGCGCAATCGCGTCCTTGGGCACGAGCTGGCCGGTCGGATTGTTCGGCGTGTTCAGGAAGATCAGCCTCGTCCGCGGCGAGATGCTCGCCAGCACGGCCCCGGTCGGAAATTCGAAGTCCTGGAGCGGTGGAACGAGGATCGGCTTCGCACCGACGGCTGCTGCCGCCGCGAAGTACGGATCGAAGGCGGGCACGGGAATGATCGCCTCGGCATCGGGACTCTTGTCCTTCGCGAGCAAGCCGATGGCCATCATCAGGATTCCTTCGTCGAGACCGTGCGTGAGCAGCAGCCAGTCGGGATCGACGTCGAAATACCCCGCGCACGCCACGACCGATTCGCGGTAATCGGGGTAGGTCGCGATCTCCGCCGGCGTCAGCGCGCGGATGGCCTCGAGGACGCGCGGCGAACAGCCGCCCGTGTTTTCGTTCAGGTGCAGCCGGAGGCCCGGCCCCGGGCTTGGATAGCCTTGTATACGCATGTTGATTGTTACCCCAAGGAGGAAGGAGAAAGGAGGAAGGAGAAAGAGTGACACTCTTCCTCCTATCTCCTGCCGCCTTCCTCCCGTTTTCGAATCTCGATCGATCGCGCGTGCGCTTCGAGACCCTCCGCGCGCGCGAGCGCGACGACTGCCGGTCCGATCCGCGAAAGGCCTGCGCGCGTCAGGCGCTGCACGGTGATCTGGCGCACGAAGTCCGCAGCCGACAGCCCACCACGTACGCGCGCGGCGCCGGAGGTCGGTAGCACGTGGTTCGACCCGATCGCATAGTCGCCGCCCACCTGCGCCGACCACGGCCCCACGAATACCGATCCTGCGCATCGGACACGCCGGGCGAGCGCTTCGCTGTCCACGACCAGATGCTCCGCGGCCGACGCGTTCGCCAGCTCGATTGCCTCATCCGTCGTGGCCGTGACGATGATCCCCCCGTGACGCCGGAGCGATTGCGGTGCGGGTCCCGAGTCGGGCACCTGCCGCGCCACTTCGCGGGCGACCCGCTCGGCCAGCGTGCGGCTTGGCGTGATGAGCACGGCTCGGGCGTCGGGATCGTGCTCGGCCTGGGCGACGAGGTCCGCCGCAATCCACGAGGCGGGCCCGCGCGTGGCGACCATGAGGATCTCGGTCGGGCCCGCATAGAAGTCGATTCCGCAGTCGCCGGCGACGAGCGCCTTTGCCGCGGCGACGTACCGATTGCCCGGCCCCACGATTTTATCGACGCGCGGAATGGTCTCGGTTCCGTAGGCCAGTGCCGCGATTGCATGCGCGCCGCCGACGCGAAACATGCGTGTGACTCCTGCCTCGACGGCGGCCGCCAGGACGACGGGTGTCGGACGCGGGCACACGACGACGATCTGCGGCACGCCAGCCGCGCGTGCGGGGATCGCGGTCATCAGCAGTGACGAGGGAAGCGGATAGCGTCCGCCTGGAACGTAGCAACCGACGCGGTCGAGCGGGATGACGCGCTGCTCGACGCTGATCCCGGCGTTGACACGCACGCGCCAGCCGCGCGGCACCTGCCGTCGCGCCACCGTCCGGATATTGCGCGCCGCCTGTCGAATGGCGCGTCGTACTCCGGCCGGGACCTGACGAACGGCGGCCTGCATCTCGTCGTCGTTGATCTCGAACGGCTCGTTGAGCCCATCGAAGCGTCGCGCGTACGCGAGGAGCGCGCGGTCACCCCCGCGCCGCACGCTGTCGACGATCTGCCGGACCGCCCGCTCGGTGGCGGCATCGCGCGTCCGCCCGGGCTCGAGCAGCGCCGCGACGGCACGACGGTTGGTCGCTGGAACGATCGCGATCATCACACGACGATCTTGTTGAGCGGGTACTCGACGATCCCCTGACCGCCGGCAGCCTTCAGCCTGGGAATGAGATCGCGGACCGTGCGCTCCTCGATGATCGTGTTCACCGCCACCCAGTCCGGATCGCTCAGCGATGACACGGTCGGCCGTTGCAGCGCCGGCAGCAGCGCGAGCACGCTGTCGAGCTGGGCCCGCTGGACATTGAGCATCAGCCCCACGCGGCCTTGTGCCTCGATGGCGGCGCGAAGGAGCAGCGCCAGGTTGTCGATCTTGGTACGCTTCCACGTATCCTTCAGCGCGGCGGCGTTGGCGATGAGCTGGGTATTGGATTCCATCACCGTCTCGAGGATGCGCAGGCGGTTGGCACGCAGCGTGGACCCGGTCTCGGTCGCCTCGACAATCGCATCGGCGAGCACCGGGGGTTTCACCTCGGTGGCGCCCCACGAGAACTCCACGTTGACGGGGACATGGAGCCGATTGAAGTACGCCTTCGTCACGCGCACCAGCTCGGTCGCGATCGTCGCGTTCCTCAGGTCCTGCGGTGTCCGGAAGGCCGAATCCTCCGGGGCGGCGAGTACCCAGCGCACCTTCCCGAAGCTTTGTTTCGAATAGATCAGGTCAGCAATCGGCGTGATCGCGTGGCCGCCGTTGTCCCCGAGCTCGTGTTCGGCAATCCAATCCTGGCCCGTGAGGCCGGCATCGAGCACGCCGTCGCAGACGTAACGGGCCATCTCCTGCGCGCGGATCAGCATGCACTCGATTTCTGGATCGTCGATCGAGGGGAAGTACGAACGCATGTTGATGTAGATGTTGAAGCCCGCGCGCGCGAAGAGTTGCACCGTCGCATCCTGCAGCGAGCCTTTCGGGATACCGAGCTTGAGCTTCATCTCAGGCCTCGCCTTTCGTGAACTCGTCCGCACGCCGGAAAAAGCAGCTCCGCTCGCCGGTGTGACAGACGTTGCCGCTGCCAAGGCACTCCACGCGCACGAGCACGGTGTCCTCGTCGCAGTCGATCAGCAGGTCGCGGACCGCGAGCCGGTTGCCGGACGACTCACCCTTCGTCCACAGCTTGTTGCGCGTGCGGCTGAAGAACGTCACGTAGCCGGTTTCGCGCGTGATGTCCCAGGCCTCCTGGTTCATGAACCCGACCATCAGCACGTCGCCGGTCCGCTCGTCCTGCACGACTGCCGGTACGAGCCCGTCAAGTTTCGAGAAGTCCATACATGCCTCGCCCACCCCAGCGGTCCGCGGCAGGCGGACCGCAAAACCAGCGCTGGCCGGTCGCGGTCGCACGCGACCGCGACGTAAAGGAACGCGCGTTGGGGCCCTCTGTCCCTAAAAACAAAAAACCCCGCCGGACTCCGGCGGGGCTGCACAACTCGTTGGGTTTCGGAGGTGACGTCTAGTCTCCCAACACGCGCAGACCTGCCAGCCGGCCCGAATGGCCGTGGCGATGGTGATGATGCACGTGATGGAAGCCGAAACGCATGAAGCAACAGGCTACCCGAAAACGCGTTGGGCGCGCAAGCCGGACCTGCGTCCTGAGCAGCAGAAGTGAGTGTCTTCGTAGGTCAAAGGGCAAAGGTCAGGTCACAGGTGCAAGGTGCGGGTCAAAGGTGCGGGCCCATGGTGAAGTCGACTGACAGATCACGGTCGGCGGGAACGATACCAGCGGGGCTATAAAGGCAGTCACCTCGAACCTACGCCTGGAACGTGGAACCTACGCCTGGACCTGGGACCTACACCTCGAACCTGGAACTACACCTTTGACCTGACCTTCGCCCTTTGCCCTTTGACCTACATTGACACTCTCTCTCCTACTGAATCAGCGCCCCAGACGCTCCTACCCATTGCATGTTGCGATTGTGATCGACGCCCATCATCTGGCCGCGTCCCATGCGCAGCAGCGGCAGGACCGGGGTCAGGCGATCGAGCCAGATGTACATGATGCGGATCTCGACGTGCGTCGGCCCGTGGGGCGTTTCGATCACCGGGGCGAAGCGGACTCGCTCCTGCAGGACGTACTCGTGCCGCCGTTCGGGCGGGATGGCAGCAAGATCGGCATCGGTCGGCTCGAAGACGATGCCGCTGCCCGCAAACGAATAGAGCGGCTTCAGCACGAAGTTCTCGCGGTCGTCCGGCGGCGACTCGAGGCAATCGAGAAACCAGGTGCGCGGCACGGCCGGATGCCGGAGCCAGGGCAGCGAGAACTTGCTGATCCGGAAGTACCAGTTGGGATGTCCTGCCCATTCGACGTCGAGATCGTCGCGATACTCGAACGGCGGCTTCACGCCGCGCCGGATCAGTTCGTCGACGATCGTGCGGTTGTAGATGCGGCGAATCGGGACGCGTCGGCCGTTGATGGGATAAAACAGGTGCCGGCCTTCCTGCACGAGCGATCGGATATCGACGGCCCGCACGCCCAGCCGCCGCTCCGTCACAACGAAGTCGGGGCGCGTCTTCTGATGTTCGGGATCGATCTCCATCAGGACGACCTCGTCGGGATCGTGCGCGCCGACGACGGCGCGCCGCACGAGCGCGTCGTAGCCGGCATCATCGAGGTCGCCAATGAACGTGCGGAGCTCCGACGGAAGACCCCACGATTCACGATATTGATCCGCCAGCTCACGCTGCAGTCCGTACAGGGACGCAAACGCCTGCAGTTCCACGAGCCGCGGTTCCACGCGGCCCTCCTCGCCGCGGACGAGGCCGAAATCGACCTGCACGAAGAGAGGATGGTCGCCCTCGTTGCGGGCGTGGAATTCGGGCGGTATGGTCGCGTCCGACGCGCGCATGTACTCCGGATTCGACAGGAGCTGGTCGATCAGCTCGACGCCGGTCCGCGCCAGGCGATCGATCAACTCGCGCGGAAAGAAGCACGGGGTTTCCGAGACGCGGAAGTGAATGTCCGCGCCGCACCGGCGCTGGAGGTCACTGACGAAGGCGCGGTAGCGCGCTTCATCGAATGCGGCGTTGAAACGCTTGCGAAGTTCAGGGATCACGACACGGTGATTATGGGCGCGTAGGTCAAAGGGCAAAGGTCAAAGGTCAAAGGTCAAAGGTGAGGTCAAAGGTTCAGGGTCAAAGGTTCAGGGTCAAGGTTGAGGGTCAAGGTTCAGGGTCAAAGGGTCAGCCCAGGCCTGACCTCACCTTTGCCTTTTGACCTTTGACCTAGCAGTTACGCGATCAAGAACTGCCCCCGCCGCATGATCTGCTGATCGTCGACCCAAATGTCGAATTTGGTGCCGACGACGTCGATGTGCGTGGACGAGTACCACTTGGCGCCGGTGTGGGCGCCATACGGGTTGCCGAACGCGATGTGGATACCTGGGAATTTCTCGTCCTGCAGGATGTGGCCGATGACGTCGCGCAATTCGATGTTCGTGCCGACGGCGAATTCGCCCACGCGGTCGCTGTTGGCGTCGGTGTGCGTGTACTCCCAGAACTCGCGCTCGAGCGCCTTGTTGTCGCTGTACGCTTCGGTGAGCCGGTTGCGTACGACCCGCACCGTCAACGGGGCATCGCGCAGGTCGCCGTACTTCGCGCAGAGATAGTCGCCGACCACGCCGTCGATCACGAACGTGCCGTTCACCTCGCCGGGTGTGGTGAACACCTCGCCGCCAGGCAGGTTGCCCCACTTGTCCGGGCTGATGAGGCCGCTCGTTTTGAGCCAGCGGTACTTCGGATCGAGGTCGGCCACCAGATCGCTGCCCGCCGCGGACCGGGCGCGCACCTGCCGCGCGCGGACCACGATCTCCAGCACCCGCGTGCTGATTCGATCGACCTTGTGGAAATCGGCGCGCATGCCTTCCATCATGATCTGCCGATTGATGTTCACCATGTGCGCGTGACGCATCCGGCGGTGGTTCACGATGTCGGTCATCTGCATGCGCGAGCCGAGCTCGTTCGTCTGCACCTGCACGGCGAAAATGCTCACCTGGCTCGTTTCCATGTCGGCGGCGATCGGCGGCGGCAGCTCCACGAGAGGCCGCGGAGCGATCTCCTCGAGCACGAACGTGCGGAACGACGCACCGACATCCGCAATCTCGCGAGCGAGGCTCGCCGCAATCTCGCGGCAGGTCTGGTCGGTGATGAGTGTCACCTTCTCCGCCGGCTCGATGGCGAGGCAGACGCGCACGGCGTTTCGTGCGCCGGGGGTCAGTTCAGGATCGAACGGCTCGTTCAGAAGGTTCGATGTCATGCAGTCCGAATTGCGTCTCGTTCGCCATGTACTCGACCACCTGCCTCAGGTCTTTCGTCTCCTCGAACACGCGGAGCTGGCGATCGGCGCCGGTGCCGTTTCTCAGGATCTCATGGACGTAGTTGATTTCCTCACGTGAATCCAGCTCATCGAGGACGTCGTCGATGAACTCGAGGTACTCGAGGATCAGCTCGCGCTCGGGCACTTCTTTTTCGCGCCCGAAATCGATCAGCATGCCCTCGAGGCCGTATCGCGACGCGCGCCACTTGTTCTCCATGATGAGCGCCCGGCTGTACTGGCGGAAGCTCTGGTTTTTCGAGTGGAGCCGATACAGCTTGGCGACGGTGGCCTGGATCATCGCCGCGAGCGCGATCGTCTCGTCCACCCGCATCGGGATGTCGCAGATCCGGAACTCGAGCGTGCTGAAGAACGGGTGCGGACGGATGTCCCACCAGATCTTCTTCGCGTTGTCGATGCAGCGCGTGCGAATGAGCAGGTTGACGAAATTGTCGAAGTCGGACCAGGAGGTAAAGGCGTCGGGGATGTTCGTGCGGGGGAACTTGTCGAACACTTTCGTCCGATACGACTTGAGCCCCGTCCGCATTCCGATCCAGAACGGTGAATTCGTGGAGAGCGCGAGGAGGTGCGGCAGGAAGTAGCGCGCCTGGTTCATCAGATGGATCGTCGTCTCGCGGTCCTCGACGCCGATGTGCACGTGCAGGCCGAAGATGAGGTTCGCGCGCGCGACGAGCTGCATGTCCTCGACAACCTGCAGGTAACGGGCATCCGGATAGATCTCCTGGGCGCGCCAGTCGGCAAACGGGTGCGTGGCGCCGGCGACGAGCATGAGACCGTTGTCCTTCGCCAGCCCGATCATCTGACGGCGCAGCAACCGGAGGTCCGCCGCGGCGTCCTTGATGTTCCGACAGACGCCGGTGCCGACCTCGACCACTGACTGGTGCATCTCCGCCTTGATGCGCTCTTCCATCACCCGACGCCCCTGCGTCAGGATCTCGGTGTGCACGTGGGATCGCAGGTCGCAGGTGGTCGGATCGACCGTCTGATATTCCTCTTCGATACCAATCGTCAGGCTCGGCTTCATATCGTTCAGCGCGCTAGGCGCGCGAAGCGCGCCAAAAGACACTGGGCTAACCAGGCAAGGGCTCTCCACTTCACCGCGCAAGCCTGCGCGGTGGGGACCCCGGCTCTGCCGGGATATCAAAGGCAGAGCCGGCAGAGCCCTTGCCTGGTCATGCCTGCGCGTTCAGAAAAGCCGTCCAGCGATACTCGCGCGGCGCGTTGCCGGCGTCGAGCGCGTGCGCACAGGCGAGCTCCGCCACGGCGTTCACGATCCAGTCGAAATTCTCCTGGCCGACCGAGTGCACGTCGGCGTCCGGCGCCGGGTTCATGAAGTCAATCGCGTACGGCACGTGGTCCTCGACGGCGAACTCCACCGTGTTCAGGTCGTAGCCGAGCGCGCGGCACAGGGTCAGCGCGTCGCGCTCGACGCGGGTCAACAGGTCCGGCGATACGGCCACGGCGTCGCGCACGTACCGCTCGTGGAACGGCGCGCGGGGATCGTATTGCATGATGCGCACCTTTTCCCGGCCGACGACGTAGCAGCGGAAGTACTCGGTGAAATTCACCGCTCGCTGCAGGGTCATGCACAGGTCGCGCGTCTGGTCGTAGGCAATGAAAAACTGTTCCGGAGAGTCCACCTTGTACACGTCTCTCCAGCCGCCTCCGTTGAAGGGCTTGAGGAAGGCCGGAAAACCTACGTACCCGAAAACCTCGTCCCAGTTCATCGGGTACACGAGATTGCGCATCGACTGCGCGGTGGTATTCGGCGGGTGCTCCTTGTGAGGGAGCAGGACGGTCGGCGGAATGGCCACGCCGAGCTTCGTTGCGAGCGCGTAATTGAAGAACTTGTCGTCCGCGCTCCACCAGAAGGGGTTGTTGATGACGAGCGTGCCGTTCAGCGTGGCGTTCTTCAAGTATGCACGATAGAACGGGATGTCGTGCGAGATGCGGTCGACGATGACCGCATAGCGGCTCGGTTCCGCCATGCGGACGCCGCCGACCTTGATGAACTCGGCCGTGACGTCCGGGGCCCCGATCTCGTTGATCCGCTGGGCGAGGGCGCCGGGGAACGTGTTCTCCATTCCGAAGACGATGCCGACTTTCTTGTTCATAGGCGTAAGGCTCAGGGCCTGGCAATTGCAACGGACTCATCAGGGCCCCGGCGGACCGCGCCGTCTACCGGAACGCCTTGCGACGTTCCTTTTCACGGCAGATACGCCTGGGCCATTTTCTGCCACCACGGCCAGTCGTGCCACATGCCTCCCCAGACGTGGAGGCTGTGTGGGAGATGTTTGGACGTCAACAGGTCCGACATCCGTTCGTTGTCGCGGAGGCAGATGTCGTGCTCGCCGGTCGCCAGGATCCATTTGTTCCCGCGGTAGCGGTCGAGGTACCACGGGTCGGTCAACCCGGGCAGGAAATCCGGCGGACAGAGGAAGTAACAGTCCTGATCGTAGTAACCGTCGAGGAAGGAGTGAATGTCGTACGCGCCGCTCATCGAGATGCAGCTCCCCACGACGTCGGGATGCCGCAGCGCGAACGTCAGCGCGTGGTACCCGCCGAAGCTGCAGCCGGTGACGCCGACCCGCACGTGTGGATTGCGATGGCGCACGAGCGGCACGACGTCGCGCAGCAGGTACTGCTCGTAGGCGAGCGCGCGATTGATCCGATGACGCGGATGGACGCTCCGGTTGTACCAGCTGTCGCGGTCGATGGTGCTCACGCAGAACAACTGCAGGACTCCATGGCGCAGCTTGTCGGCGACCGCGCCGACCATCCCCCTGTCCTCGTACTCGTGGAACGAGCCCATCGACGATGGGAACACGATGAGCGGCGTGCCGGCGTGGCCGAACAGCAGCAGCTCCATGTCGTGCCCGAGATGATGCGAGTGCCACCGGTGATACTCTCGTTTCATCAATGACCATGGATCGTACGTCAGATCCCCAGGCGGTCACCACATCGCACATCCATACCGATCTGAGAAGACATCCAGGATTCCCGTCGGAGTTCCTGTCAGAGCCGCGCGATCTCATCGTGTACGTGCCGCCCGGCTACGACCAGGACGTGGACCGGCGTTATCCCGTGCTGTACCTGCACGACGGACAGAATCTCTTCGAGGGCGCGACGGCATTCGTTCCGGGTCAGGACTGGCACGTCGGCGATACCGCGCAGGAGCTGATGGCCGCGGACGTGATTGAGCCGTTGATCATCGTCGGCGTCTACAACACGGGAGAGCACCGGGTGTACGAGTACACGCCGACCTGGGATCGCAAGCATCGGGCCGGCGGCGACGCGGCCCGCTATGGGCGCATGCTGACCGACGAGCTGAAGCCGTTCATCGATCGCACGTATCGAACGCTGATGGACCCGGTGAACACCGGGCTGGGCGGTTCGTCGCTTGGAGGTCTCGCCACGTTATATCTGGGCCTGCGGCATCCGGACGTGTTCGGCAAGCTCGCGGTGCTGTCGCCATCGGTGTGGTGGGACAACCGCGCGATCCTCAAGCTGGTCCGCATGACGGATCCCAAGCCGCGCCTGTCGATCTGGCTCGATATCGGCACCGGCGAGGGCGGCAGGACCGTGCGCGACGCCCGGGCGCTGCGCGACGAGATGACACGCGCCGGCTGGGTGCTCGGCGCCGACCTGCAGTACACGGAGATTCGCGACGCGGGTCACAACGAGGCGGCGTGGGCGTCGCGCGTGGGTCCGTTCCTGAAGTACCTGTTCCCGCGCAGGCCTCAGGCATCAGGGCTCAGGGAGCAGAGTTAGGGCAGTCCTAACCAGTCACGGACTCCGCCCTTGATATCCCAGCGGAGCCCGCGACTGGTTGCCAGTGTCTTTTCTGGCGTGCTGCGCGCGCCTAGGACCGCTATGCGGATCCGGCGCGACGGGTACAAAATTCACGTTCCAAGCCGCATAGCGGTCCAAGGTGACGCCTGGACGGTTCCTTGCCGGTGATCCTTGATAATTCCGGAAAGGCTGGCAGCTTCGCACTGGGCGAAGGCCAAGGCAGGAAGAAGGGAACCGACGCAGGCGAACGCTTCATGTTTAATGCTTCGCCCTCCCGAAATGCAGGGTCGACCTGAAGACGTTGGTTCCGCCGCGTGGTCGTGGGTATCTGGAAACGCTGCGCGAGTCTATACCATGCCTCACAAGTGGTAGCAACTTGTATTTCACACTCTGTGCAGCGAAAAAGTCGGAGCCGATCCAAGGATGTGGAGTTCTACTTCGACTGGGGAGCGTTCCCGATTTGTACGACTGAGGACTGGACAAAAGGGCGCGAGTTCGTATGTCCTCGCCGCATCCCGTCGGCATAACGTCTGACCTGACATCGGCGGCGACATCTGTTTTGACGGGATTTCGCAGCTACCGTGTCAGCGTGGCGCTCAGAAGGTCTTCGGGGTATGTGACGGCGCCGGGCCGAGCGATCGCGGCGGAGAGCGCCCGGAGCAGATACGCGTGCGGGTCCACGCCACCCAGCTTCGCGGTCTCGCAGAGCGTGTAGAAGAGGGCCGCGACCTGCGTGCCGCGCAGCGATCGTGAGCCGTAGTGATTCTTGCGACCGACGACGGGACCACGGAGCGCGCGTTCTGCGGCGTTGTTATCGAGCGGGACGAGCGGATCATCGATGAAGCGGGTCAGCCCTGCCCAGCGGTCGAGCATATAGCGCACGGCCTTCCCGAATTCGCTCCGCGGGAGCCCCATTTGCACCGTGGCCCAGTGCCTGATGCGATCCAGGACCGACTGCGATCGCTCCTGGCGCAGCTGCCGCCGGAGCACCTGTGCCGCGGGGTCGCCCGGAAACGCCCCGGGCACCAGACGCTCGATCGCGTACAGCTCACCGATGAGGGCGCCGATCTCGGCACACGCGGTCGGCCACTGCTCGGCGATGTCGTCGTATTTGCGTTTGGCATGCG
>DASYQV010000232.1:0-16814 GCA_036005125.1 Vicinamibacterales bacterium | reverse complement strand
TTCGATGCGTTGATCTGCAGGCGCTTCCCGCCATCCCCG
Organism: Vicinamibacterales bacterium; assembly: GCA_036005125.1. Classification (GTDB taxonomy): domain Bacteria; phylum Acidobacteriota; class Vicinamibacteria; order Vicinamibacterales; family UBA2999; genus DASYQV01. Next base: position 16,775 of record DASYQV010000232.1, on the reverse strand, counting down.
TCGTCGACGATCTCGTACACGTTGGCAGGACAGAAGCGGATGCACGGGTAGCCGTACTCGGCTCCGCAGATCGAGTGGCAGACCTCGGTGTGCACCTGCAGGTGCGGCGGCTGATCTTCGTCGTGGGAGGTGCCGGAGTAGTGAACGTTGGTGAGCTTGTCGAATGTCAGCTTGCGATCGACGACCTTGGCGTTGCTCGGTGGCGGCACGTCCGGAAACTTCTCGCGCGAGCCGTAGTACTCGGCGATCTTCCGCAGCCGCTCGTGGCCGGGGTGGCTCGCGATGCGATCGGCCACCCACCAGCCGCCAGTCAAAACGGCGACCCCCGCGTACATGAGTCCCGGGAACAGGCCGTACCCGAACGCCTGGTGTACGTTGCGAACGGGGTACAGCTCCCGGCGCACGGGGCTGTTATCGATCTTCTGCTGATACGCGCTCAGTTTCGCGGCCGATGTATCACCGGCGCGGAGCGCCTCGAACGCGGTCTCGGCGGCAAGCATGCCGGTCCGCATCGCCAGGTGGATGCCCTTGAGCCGCATCGAATTCATGAATCCGCCGGCATCCCCCGCGATCAGCCCGCCGTCCATGTAGACCTGAGGGATCGTGTTCCATCCCCCCTCGGGCAGCGCCTTGGCGCCGTAGCGGACCATGTGGCCCCCCTTCAGCAGGTCCGTCACCATCGGATGCTGCTTGAAGAGGTTGAACGCCATATGCGGGTCGAACAGCGGGTCTTTGTAGTCGAGACCGACGACGAACCCGACATAGACCTGGTTGTCGGGGAGCGCATAGATGAAGCCGCCGCCGAACTCCTCCTGCTTCAGCGGATACCCCATCGTGTGCATCACGGTCCCGGGCGCGAAGCGGCCGGCGGGCACCTCCCATAACTCCTTGAGGCCGATCGCGAACTGCTCCGGAGCACGCCCTTTCCCGAGCGTGAGCCGCCGGAGCAGTTCCTTCGTCAGGTTCCCCCGCACGCCGTCGCAGAAGATCGTCACCTTCGCCTTGATGTCGACGCCGGGCTCGAAGTTCTCCCGCCGTTCGCCGTGCTTGCCCACGCCGCGGTCGCCGGTGCGGACCCCCGTCACACGGCTGCCTTCCATCAACACGTCCTGCCCGGCGAAACCGGCAAAGAAATCAACTCCCTCGGCCTCGACCTGCGCGGCCAGCCACTTCGTGAGGTTGCTGAGCGAGATGACGTAGTGACCGTGGTTCTGCAACGGCGGCGGAATGATTGGAAAGGGTACCTTCGCTGTCTTGGTCAGGAAGTAGACGCGATCTTGATGGACTTCCGACGCGAGCGGGGCGCCCTTCTCCTTGAAGTCGGGAATCAGCTCGCGAAGAGCAGATGGATCGAGCACCGCACCCGAGAGTATGTGCGCGCCCGCCTCGCGGGCCTTTTCGAGCACGGCAATCGAGAGCGGCTCGCCCGGTTGCTGCTTCTGCAGCTGCGCGAGCCGGAGCGCCGCCGACAGACCCGCCGGACCGCCCCCGACGATCAGGACGTCGACTTCAAGCGTTTCGCGTTCCATCCGAACTAGACAGGCCTCAGGCATCAGGCCTCAGGGATCCGGGCCGTCTCAGGCATCAGGCAGGCTGAGGCCTGGGACAGCCCTGAGGCCTGAGGCCTGATCCCTGAGGCCTACTGTTTCTCCAATTCCGTCGTCAGCGCCGGGGCGATCTCGAACAGGTCGCCGACGATGCCGTAATCGGCCACCTCGAAGATGGGAGCGTCCGCGTCCTTGTTGATGGCGACGATCGTGCGCGCGCCCTTCATGCCGACCAGATGCTGGATGGCGCCGGAGATGCCGAGGGCCACGTACAGCTTCGGTGCGACGGTCTGACCCGAGCTTCCGATCTGCCGTTCCATCGGCAGCCACCCGTTGTCACAGATTGGCCGCGAGGCCGCAAGCTCGGCACCGAGTGCCCTCGCGAGCTTTTCGGCGATCCCGAGGTTCTCCTGCGACTTGATTCCGCGTCCGACCGCGACGATGCGCTCCGCCTGGCTGAGATCGACCGCCGCCTTCGCCTCCTGAAACGGTGCCTCGGGCTTCTGGCGGATCGCCGACCCGTCGAGCTTCGGTTCCACCCTGCTGACCGGCGCCGCCGCGGCGCCTCTCTGCGCGGCGTCGGCGCGGAATGCGCCGATCTGAAACGACACGAGATACGGCAACTCGCCGACAGGTTTGACCTCGGCCGACAGCTTCCCCTGGAACATCGGCCGCATGAGCACGGCATCGGTGCCGGTGCCCCTGATACCGGTCACATCCGTAATCAGTGGCTTGCGGATCCGGGCGGCAAGCATCGGCGCAAAGTCACGCGTCCGGTAACTGTGTACGAATACGACGAGCTTCGGTTGCTGTTGCTCGATGAGGCCCTGCAGCGCCATCACGAACGCGTCCGGAGTGTATGGCTCGAGCGCGGCGTGCTCCGCGACGAGCACTTCGGTGACTGCGGCCGCCGCAAGATCGGTTGAGGCGGAGCCGGTCACACCGCCCAGGACCAGGATCTTGATTGGCATCCCGCCTGCCAGTTGCTGTGCGGCGGCAACCGCTTCCCACGAGGCGCGATTGAGCTTGCCCTCGCGTTGTTCGGCGACAACGAGGATCATAGGGCTCTCGCCTCCTCACGCAGCCGCCGCACCAGCTCTTTGGCGGCCTCGCCTGCGGATCCCGCAATCATCTGCGTCTGCTTGCTCCTGGTTGGCAACCCCAGCGCAACGATCTGCTGGGTCGGCTGCAGGCCCGCCGGCACCGCCGCTTTTCGGATCTCCTTCTTCTTGGCCGCCATGATGCCCTTGAGCGTAGCGTAGCGAAGCTGATTGATGCCGCTCTGAATCGTCAGGAGCGCGGGCAGCGGCATTGTGATCCATTGAAACCAGCCGCCCTCGAGCTCGCGCTTGATTCGGAGGCCTCCGTCCTGCACCTGCACATCCATGATGATCGTGGAGTGCGGGATGCCGAGGCGTTCGGCGAGCACGACGCCAGTCGAGGCATGGCCCTGATCGTCGGACTGGAGGCCGGTGAGCACCAGGTCGAACTTCTCGTCCGCCATCGCGGCCGCGAGCGCGTCGGCAATCACGAACGAGTCGGCCGCGCCCAGGGAATCGGCCTCGACGTGGATCGCCCGGTCCGCGCCGCGGGCGAGCGCCTCACGGATCACCTGCTGCACGCGCGCGGGGCCGGCCGAACAGACGACGACTTCTCCACCGTGCTTCTCGCGCAGCCGCAGTGCCTCTTCGAGCGCGTAGGCGTCCGGCTCGTTCATCTCGTAGCTGACGTCCTGCTCGCGAATCCACGTCTTGTCGTCCTTGAGGCGCGGCTGCCACTCGCGCGTGGGGACCTGCTTGATGCAAACGGCAATCTTCATGGCTGGATTCAGGCTTCAGACTTCAGACTTCAGGCTTCAGCCGGCTCAGGGCCTGGCACCGAAGCCTGAGGCCTCCTGAAGCCTGCAGCCCGGAGCCCGAAGCCTGACACAAGCGTACCGTCACGCGTCGTACCGCTTGAACAACAGCGCACCGTTGGTGCCGCCGAACCCGAAGGAGTTCGACAGGGCGTAACGGATCTTCGCGGCGCGACTCGTGTGCGGCACGTAATCGAGATCGCACTCGGGGTCGGGGTTGTCCAGGTTGATCGTCGGCGGAATGCACTGCCGGAATAACACCAGCGCGGTGATGCCGGCCTCGAGACCGCCGGCGGCGCCGAGGAGGTGACCGGTCATCGATTTGGTCGAGGAGATCGCGAGCCGCGCGGCGTGCTCGCCAAAGCAGTGCTTGATGGCCAGCGTCTCGAGCTTGTCGTTGTAGGGCGTGGAGGTGCCGTGCGCGTTGATGTACTCGACCTGGTCGGGTCTGATATTCGCGCTCTTCAACGCCATCTTCATGACCCGCACCGCTCCGTCACCGTCCTCCGACGGCGCGGTGATGTGAAACGCATCGGCCGACATGCCGTAGCCCACCAGCTCCGCGTAGATCGGCGCGCCCCGGCGCCGCGCCTGCTCGAGCTCCTCGAGGACGAGGACGCCGGCGCCTTCTCCGATGATGAAGCCATCACGATCGCGATCGAACGGCCGGCTGGCGCGGCGCGGCTCGTCGTTGCGCGTCGAGAGCGCGCGAAGCGCCGCGAAGCCGCCGACGCCCATCGGCGTGATCGCCGCCTCGGACCCTCCGGCGATCATCGCGTCGGCATCGCCGCGCTTGATGATCTCGAATGCGTCGCCGATCGCGTGCGCGGAGGCCGAGCAGGCCGTGCACGTCGCGGAGTTCGGCCCTTTCGCGCCGAACCGGATGGACACCTGGCCCGCGGCAAGGTTGATGATGGCCGATGGGATGAAGAAGGGAGAGATCCGCCGCGGTCCGCCCTCGAGCAGCGCCTTGTGCTCGCGCTCAATCGTCGTGAACCCGCCGATGCCGGACGCGATGAACACGCCGAGGCGCGCAGCGTTCTCACGGGTGACCTTGAACTTCGAATCGTCCATCGCGAACTGCGACGCCGCGATCGCGTACTGGATGAAGACGTCCATCTTCTTGACGTCTTTCTTCTCGACGAAGCGCAGGGGGTCGAACCCTTTCACCTCGCCCGCGATCTGAGACGCAAACCCGGTGGCATCGAACTTGGTGATCCGGTCGATCCCGCACGTCCCGGCGCGGAGCGCGCTCCAATTCGCCTCCGTCCCGATGCCGAGCGGAGACACCAGGCCGATGCCGGTGACCACGACTCGCCTGCTCAATATCCCTCCAAGAAGGCTTCCGGCTACTTCTTGGTCTTCGCGTGGGCCTCGACGTAGTCGATCGCTTCCTTCACGCGCGTGATCTTCTCGGCGTCCTCGTCCGGAATCTCAATCCCGAACTCCTCTTCGAACGCCATCACCAGCTCCACGGTGTCGAGCGAGTCGGCGCCGAGGTCGTCGACAAAGGAGGCATCCGGCGTCACCTCCTCCTCGTCAACACCCAACTGCTCCACGATGATGCTCTTGACCTTGTCTGCAACGGCCATCACGCCCCCTATCCATTTGTGATTTGTGATTTGTCTTTCGTGATTCGTGATCTGCAATCGAACAGTGATTTCACTTCCGGCCGCCCGCATTCAATCACAGAATCCGGAGCGCCCAATCACAAATCGCAAATCGCAAATCACAAATAGTTACATGTACATGCCGCCGTTGACACCCAGAACCTGCCCTGTAATATACGACGCCTCATCCGAGACGAGGAAACAAACCGCGGCCGCCACATCGGCCGCCGTGCCGGTCCGCCCGAGCGGAATCTGCGACGACCAGTCGCTCTGCGCCGGGTCGGTGATCCCGCGGGTCATGTCGGTGTCGATGATTCCGGGCGCGACGGCATTGACGGTGACCCCGCGCGACGCGATCTCGCGCGCCAGTGCCTTGGTGAAGCCGATCAGCCCGGCCTTCGACGCGGCGTAATTCGCCTGTCCGGCATTGCCCGACTGGCCGACGACCGAGCTGATATTGACGATGCGACCGGCGCGCTGCTTGATCATCGGCCGCATCACCGCCTGGCAGCAGGTGAACGCCCCCGTCAGATTCGTGGCGATGACGGCATCCCAGTCCTCGCGCTTCATCCGCAACATCAACTGGTCCCGCACGATCCCCGCGTTGTTGACGAGGATATCCACGTGTCCGTGCCGTTCGAGCGCGCCGGACACCATCGCACGGACCGCGTCGGCGTCGGTCACGTCCACCCCCACCATCTCGGCCCGCCCGCCGGCCGCGATGATGTCCGACACGACCGCCGCGGCGTTCTCGCCGCGTGCCGCGGCGACGACCACCGCTCCCCGGGAGGCCAGGAGCTGCGCCACCCCGCGGCCGATCCCGCGAGACGCCCCGGTCACGATTGCGATTTTTCCGCTCAGGTCCAGCATGGTCCGTCCAGCCGGCCACGATGGTCACGACGCATCAGCCACGAAGAGCACGAAGTCCACGAAGATGGGGTTCCCGGGCCATCTCCTTCTTCGTGACACTACCGCGCTGGATTTTGTTTTTGACAAATACTACCAGCGCGGTAGTGTCACCAACGTGACAGGGCCTGGGTCACAGCGCGGCATTTTGGTTGCGGTATGCCGCGCTGTGACCTTCGTGTGCTTCGTGGCTGATCGTCTTCGTGTGCGTGGTGGCTCATTGTCTTTGTGTGCGTCGTAGCTACACGCGCAAGGCTCCTTCCACCGCGGCCAGATCGCCCGGTGCCCCGAACGTCAGTACCCTCGCTTCCTTGTGGATTTTTTTCACCAGGCCGGTGAGCACGGCGCCGGGGCCCACCTCAACATACGTGGTGACGCCCCTCAACGCAAGACAACGCACGACGTCCTCCCATCGTACAGGAGCCGTGACCTGGCTGACGAGCGCCTCGACGGCCGAAGCCGCGTCGGTCTTCGGCCGGGCATCGACGTTGGCCACGACCGGAATCCGCGGGTCCTGAACGGCCAGGCTCCGGAGCTCCGGCGCCAGGCGGTCCTGCGCCGGCTGCATCAGAGCGCAATGAAACGGGGCGCTCACGGCCAGGGCCATCGCGCGCCGCGCGCCGAGCGCTTTCGCGCGCTCGCCCGCACGCTGCACGGCGTTCCTGGTGCCCGCAATCACCACCTGCCCACCTCCGTTGATGTTTGCGGGACTCACGACCTCGCCGCCGGCCGCCTCCTCGCAGGCCTGCGCCACGGCCGCCGTGTCGAGACCGAGGATTGCCGCCATGGCGCCCTCCCCCGGTGGCACCGCCTCCTGCATGTAGCGCCCACGGCGACGAACGAGCCTGAGCGCGTCCGCAAAGCTCATCGTCCCCGCCGCCACGTTGGCCGAATACTCTCCGAGACTGTGCCCGGCGACGAACGAGGGCTGGAGGTTCCGGGCAGCGAGGACACGGTACGCGGCGATGCTCACGGTGAGTATCGCGGGCTGCGCGTTCTCGGTCAGCGTGAGCCGATCCTCAGGGCCCTCGAAAATCACGCGGCTCAACGGCAGATTGTCATCCGGTTCCGCGAGGACGCCATCGGCCTCGTCAAACGCCGCCTGCGCCTCGGGAAAGGTCTCGGCAAGCGCGCGGCCCATCCCCACCTTCTGCGATCCCTGTCCGGGAAAAATGAAGGCGATCACTTTTCCTGGGAGCGACCGGATGCGCCGTGCACGATCAGGAGACCGTCGCGGCCGCGATGTCCTGTTCGATGCGGTCGATGAAATGGCTGGTTGCGAAGCGGTACGCCATGGCGATTGCGTTGCGGACGGCCTTCACCGACGAACGTCCGTGGCCGACGAGGGTCAGGCCCGCTACGCCGAGGAGCGGCGCCGCGCCGTATTCGGAATAGTCGAGGCGCCTGCGGAACCGCCGGAACGCGCGGCGCGACAGACCCGAGGGGGGATCGCCCATCGCCACGACGTCGGGTGCGTCGACGATCTCGATCCAATCACCAATCACAAATCACAAATCTACAAATGGTTTACTCCTCGTCGACGGGCCGCACCTGGCGCTCGCGATAGTAGCCGCAGTGCGGGCACACGCGGTGCGGAGCCTTCGGCTCGTGACACTGAGGGCAGAGGCCGGTGGTCGGCGCACGCAGCGCGTCGTGCGTCCGCCGCTTGGCCGTGCGGGTCTTGGAGTGGCGTCTCTTTGGATTTGGCATCTTTGTATTCTTGATTCTTGATTCCTGATTCTTGATTGGTTCGTGATGTGAAAATCATGAATCAAGAATCATAAATGGTCTTGAGCTTCTTGAGCGGCGCCAGACGCGGGTCCTCCCAGCCGGCAGCACAGTCGCACGTTCCGGTATTCAGGTTCGTGCCGCAGTGCGGACACAGGCCCTCGCAGTCGTCGCGGCACAGCGGCTTCATCGGCAGCGCCAGATAGAACTGCTCCCGCACGAGATCGCTGAGGTCGATCTCCTCGCCACGATAGTAGCTGGTCTCGAGATCGTCCTCCGGCACCTCCGCTTCGACCTCGCTCGTGGCGTCCGTCTGCGGCAGGTACCTCTGATCGAACTCGATGTCTATCGGCATCTCGAACGGCTCGAGGCACCGGCTGCACGGGAGCTCCAGGGTTGTCTTCAGCGTTCCCTCGAGCCGGAACCTGTCCTTGTCCTTGTGGATGTCGAAGACCAGCTCGACCGGCGCTACGATCCGGTACGCGTCGCCCTCCATCGTCATCTCGGACGGGTCGAAGGTGCGCTCGAAATGGGTCTCCGCCCGCCGGATTCGACTGAGATCGAGCTTGCTCATGAGGCCCGCGATCGACGCTCGGCCTAGGAATTATAGCTGATTCCACGGCACCGGCCCGACCCATGGCTTGGGGATGAAGAGCCGTTCGTACAGGCTCACGGCGAACCGGTCGGTCATGCCCGCGAGAAAATCCCTCGCCGCCACGTCGACCCCCTCGGTTTCGATCGAGCGCCGGTCGAGGAACTCCTCCGGTCGCGCGCGCACCTTGTCCCACAGGCCGCCGAGGATGCCGGTCGCCTTCTCGAACTCCGCGGTCGCCTCCCCGTTCTCGTACACGGCCTCGAAGAGGAAACTGCGCATGGCGAGCGTCGCATCGAGCACCTCGCCGCTCATCCGGATCTCCATGAGCCCGGTCCGCTGCGTTTCGAGGACCACGTCCCGCACCATGCGGCCGATCCGCACCGACGGCGAATCGCCCAGCACCGTGACGGACGCGCGCGGAAGGTCCGTTTCCTTCAACATGCCGGCACGGATCGCATCGTCGATATCGTGATTGACGTACGCAATGAGGTCGGCAACGCGCATGACCTGCCCCTCGAGCGTTGCCGACCGCTTCGACGGATCGACGCCAACCGGCGCGCCATTCTTTCCCTTCGAATGGTGCGCGATGCCGTCGCGGACTTCCCAGGTGAGGTTCAACCCGCGCCCGTCGTTCTCGAGAACGTCGACGATGCGGAGGCTCTGATCGTAGTGGTTGAAACCGCCGGGAAGGAGGTCGTTCAGCACCCGCTCGCCGGCGTGGCCGAACGGAGTATGCCCGAGGTCGTGGCCGAGCGCGATGGCCTCGGTCAGCTCCTCGTGAAGGCACAGCACCTTTGCAATGGTGCGTGCGATTTGTGAGACCTCGAGGGTGTGCGTCAGGCGCGTGCGGTAGTGGTCGCCGGCCGGCGCGAAGAAGACCTGCGTCTTGTGCTTCAGCCGCCGGAACGCCTTGCTGTGGATGATGCGATCGCGATCGTGCTGGAACGCCGGCCGGACATCGTCCTCTGGTTCGGGCCGCAGGCGACCGCGCGAGTCGGCGCTCTTGGCGGCCTGCGGCGCGAGCATCTCCCGCTCCCGCTGCTCCAGCGCTTCACGGATGGTGGCCAACTAACTCCTCCAGAAAGCTGGTGCCGTGCGCGAGGGGTCCGACGCCGAAGTTGGCGGCAATGGTCTGGCCGAGGTCGGCGAAGGTGGGTCGGGTGCCGAGGTCGACGCCGGCGCGAACGCGCGGTCCGGCGATGAGCACCGGCACGTACTCGCGCGAATGATCCGTGCTCGGCGTGCTGGGATCGTTTCCGTGATCGGCGGTAATCACGAGCAGGTCGTCATCGCGCAGCCGCGGGAGCACCTCGGACAGTCGCGCGTCGAAACGTTCCAGGTTCGCACCATAGCCTGCCACGTCGTTTCTGTGGCCGTACTGCGTGTCGAAGTCAACGAGGTTCGCGAACACGAAGCCCTGGTGGGTGTCGGCCATGACCTCGGTGAGACGATCCATGCCATCAGCGTCGCTGGCCGTGTGCAGGGAGCGCCCTGTGCCGCGGCCGGCGAACAGGTCCTGAATCTTGCCGATCGAAACGACAGGAATTCCCGCCGACGTCAGATGGTCGAGCAGCGTCGGTCCGGTCGGCTCGAGCGCATAGTCGCGCCGGTTCGCCGTCCGTTTGAAGCTCCCCGGGACGCCGACAAACGGGCGGGCGATCACGCGGCCCACACCGAGACCGCGAACGGCCAGGTCGAAGGCGACCTCGCAGATCCCGTACAGCTCGGCGATCGGGATGATCTCTTCATGCGCCGCGATCTGAAAGACGCTGTCGGCCGAGGTGTAAACGATGGGCTTGCCGGTACGCATGTGCTCGGCGCCCAGCCGCTCGATGATCTCGGTCCCGGACGCGACGACATTGCCGAGCGTGGCCCGGCCGATCCGGCGTTCGAACTCCGCGATCAGATCCTGCGGGAACCCTCGTGGAAACACGGGGAACGGCCGATCGAGGACGAGTCCCATCATCTCCCAGTGACCGGTCACCGAATCCTTGCCGGCCGAGGCTTCTGCCATTCGGCCCCAGGCGCCACGGGGCCGTGCCGACGCGCCGCTGGCGAGCGGCACGAGCCGCCCGAGACCGAGCGAAACGAGAGCCGGAAGATTCAGCGGGACCAGGCCGGCGATGTGGCCGAGCGTGTCGCTGCCCTCATCACCATAGACCGCCGCATCCGGCAGTTCCCCGATTCCGACACTGTCCAGGACGATGACGATGGCACGCGCGAAGATCGGAATCGGCAATCAGGGGTGGTGCGAGGAGAAGTAGTTCGCGACCGAGCGCTGCGTACCGATGGTCGCGATCGCGTGCTTGAAAATCAACTGGTCGGCGCCACTCAGCTCGACGATGACCGCGAAACGATCGAAATTCTTGATGCGCGCTTCGAAATGGCGTCCGTCGAGAAGGTGGATCGTCACGGGAAGACGCTCGCGGCGGGCGTAATTGAGGAAGACGTCCTGGATGTTGGGCTGCGCCGTCGACGATCGTGGTTCAGATACCTGGGCCATCAGCTGGCGTCTCCCGAGCGATCTCTCCGACGTTGCGTGCCTCGATCATCCCCTCGACACGCGCTTGCACGTCTTTGCGCTCGCCGGCACCATCGAACCAGATTAGATTAGGCTCTTTGCGAAACCAGATCAACTGGCGGCGCGCGTACCGACGGTTCTCCTGCACGATCAATGCGCGTGTCGCCGCCTCGTCTCTCACCCCGCGAAGCATCTCCATCACCTGTCGGTACACGAGGCCGCCGAATGGCCGGGCGATCGCCGGCACGCCGCGCTCGAGCAATCCGCGAACTTCGTCCACGATGCCGCGCGCGAACTGATCGTCGACGCGTCGAGCGACGCGCGCGGCTGTTTCGGCTGCGGGCAGACGCAGCGCGATCGCGATCACATCGCAGTCCGCGATGGGCGATGTCGTCTGCGCGAAGTGGTCGGTGAGCGGACGGCCCGTCGTGAAGTAGACCTCGAGCGCGCGAACGAGCCGCTTGCGATCGCGCGGCATGATGCGCGCGGCCGAACGGCTGTCGACGCGCTGCAGCAGCGCGTGCAGGCGCTCGACGCCGCGTCGCTCGGCAATCGAGTCCAGCCGCGCGCGCAGCACGTCGTCGGCCCCCGGGCCGGGAAAGAGGCCGCGCGTCAAGGCGCGGTAGTAGAAGCCCGTGCCTCCGACGAGAATGGGCAGCCGACCCCGCCCATGAATGGCGCGGATTGCGGCCGCCGCGTCGCGCGCGAACTGCGCGGCGGTGTAGACGTCGGTCGGGTCGGCAACGTCGATCAGATGGTGCGGGATGCCGAGGCGCGCCTCGACCGGCACCTTGTCGGTGCCGATGTCGAAGCCGCGATACACGGCGGTGGAGTCGCAGTTGATGATCTCTCCACCGTACCGCCCGGCCAGCGCCAACCCGAGGGCGCTCTTGCCGGAGGCGGTGGGTCCGAGGACGGCGAGTACCCGAGGCCGCACGCTGTAATGGTAGCGGTCGTCGCTGGTCGGGGCGCTTAATGCGTCATCCCGTAGAAGACATAATTCACGCCGAGCTTGTACGCCTCGTTCGATTCGTCAATCGGCTTGAAGCCGGTTCCCAGGAACTCCCAGAAGTCCGAGACGTCGGTATTGAAGTTGGCGATCGCCATCAGCCGCTTCGTCGGATCGTTGTTCTCGAACAGGCCCCGGAGGACAGGACGGCCTTCGTCGTAGGACTGAGGGATCAGGTCGAACGAGTTGATCTCGAAGAACGAGTGAAAGATCGGGGACGACGGATCGAGGTCGATGAATCGGCCGTCGGGCAGCACGCGCCGCATGTTCGCTTCGAAGTTCGCCCAGCCGCCGCCGCCAACCGGAGGATCCCGGAAGTCATCGAAGATCACGAAGCCGCCCTTCTGAAAATACGCTCGAAAGGCCGCCGCTTCCTTGTCGGTCAGCGTCCACCACCCGGCTTCGGCCATGTACGAGACGGGGTACTTCCCGAGTTCGGGATCATCGAGCGCGACCACGGCGGTTTCATCGAGATGCGCGTTCAGGTAGCTGATTTCATTCAGGATCTTCACCAGGCCGAATTCGGCCCGACCGCCGCCTTTGAGCGACAGGTAGCCGTGCGCCCACGCCGGGAGTCCTCCGTAGTACCAGCCGTCGGGCTTCGGGGTGTAGCGCAACCGGGCGAAGACAAAGCGCCCATCGTAGGTCACTTTCGTCACCCGCGGCTCGAACCGCATGCCGTCGAACAGACGACCTTGCGCGAGAACGGCGCCTGCCAGGCACATCGCGATTGCGGCGCTCGCGAGGACAATGCGTACGTAGGCCGGGTCTTCAGACCCGGCGACGTGCCGAGCCTGAAGATGAAGATAGAGGAAGCCGCATCTGAAGATGCGGCCTACGTACGACAGGGGACGCGGGTTCATCTCTGAGGATCTTAAGCCCCGCTCACGAACTCTATCCAGAGCACGTACACGACGAGGCCTGCGAGGAGCAGGATCAACCCGAGTTGCTGCGTGCGTGTGGGCATCACACCGGCGGCTGCTCGTTGTAATAGAACGTGACCGTAAAAAACGCCTTGTCCGCCGGATATTCCGGCGGGAGAGGCTCGGTCGGATTCGACGTGATGATGGCGTTGTAGGCGGCGTTGTTGAACGCGTCGACACCCGACGGCCCCATGACCGTCACGTCGGTGATGTGACCGTCCTTGTGGATGTTGAACTGCAGGACAACGTGCCCGCGCATCGACATCGCCGCATACGGGATGAACCAGTTGCGCTTGACCTGGGCGACGAATCGGCGGATCCAGGGCCCGAACTCGACGCCTTTGGTGTCGAATTGAATCGTGGCGCCCGGTTGCGTCACCCCGCCCTGCGGATTGTCGAACGTCTGATTCTGGACGTAGCGCTGCAGGTTGCGCAGCGCCTCGCCGAGCGATCCGCTGCCTGCCCGCGCCTGTGGCGCTTCGCGCGGGAGCGTCAACCCGTTTTCCGAAGGGGGAAGCGGACGACGTTCCGCCTCCGACGGCTGTGGCACATCGCCAGGCGCGGGCGGTGCCGGGGTTTCCGGCCCGCGAGCGCGTTCGCTCGGGCTTTCTTCGACGCGCTCGGTCGTGTTTCCCCGCGAGTAGGGGAGCGGATTGGCGGGAGCAGGCGGCCGTTCGGGCGCCCGCGCGACACGGTCTTTATCGGATAATTCCGCGCGCGGAGGAGGCTGCTTGGCTTCCAGGTCGACACGCGGCCGCACGAAGACGAACGTACGATCCTGCCGCTGCTGCTCGAGCCTCTGCCGCTCCTTCTCCTGCATGAGGCGCAACTCTTCCGGGGTGTACCGAAAAAGCGGCAGAGTCGGCCCGATGATAATCGCCAGCCCGAGCACGACGTGAAACACGACGGAGAGCAGGACACCTTCGCGGCGCGAAATAGCGCTGCCGACGGCTTGCTCGTCGATGTACCGATCGTCGAAATCGAAATGAATCAAGGTACGGGCTAGAAATTATAACACCCGGTGCTAGTGACACTTAGAGACATTACTGTGGCACGTTCACGCGACGCGTGGCCGTGTAGAGATAGACGATTCCGAGTGTCAGCGGGACGGCCCGCACGTGGTCGAACCCGGCTGCGCGGAGCGTCGCGATGAACTCTTCCGGCGGCGGAAAGGCCTGGACCGACGCCGGCAGATACGAATACGCCCCTGTGTGGCGCGAAATCAGTCTGCCGACGAGCGGCAGCAGCCGCGTGAAATACCACTGGTACAAGGTCCGAATGCCCGGAATCCGAGGATCGCCGAACTCCAGAATGGCGAGCCGGCCGCCCGGTTTGAGGGCACGCGCCATTTCGGCGCAGGCATCGTCGGGTTCCTGCACGTTTCGAATGCCAAATGCGACGGTCGCCGCATCGACGCTGGCGCACTGGACCGGTAGCCGCGTCGCGTCGCCGCGAATCAGCGCGATATGGCGCCCCTCCCCCGCACGGTTGACCTTCTCGCGTCCACGTGCCAGCATCGCACCGGCAAAATCTACGCCGACCACGCGGCCAGCCGCACCGGCCGTCCGCCCTTCCAGCGCAACGTCCGCGGTGCCGGTACAGACGTCCAGCAGCACTTCGCTTCCTGTCAGGCCGAGCGACCGGATGGCCCTTGCCCGCCACCGGCGATCGATGCCAACGGTGAGAAGGTGATTGAGCAGGTCGTACCGAGGCGCGATTGCGTCGAACATGCTGGCAATGCGGTCCGGCCTCTTATCGGGAACGTCAACGACCGGCAAATCAATACCCGTCAAGCCAGATACAGTGAGGCAGCCGTGGAGAGGAAGTAGACGATCCCCACCCAGCCATTGAGGTCGAATGCTTTCTTGACCTGCGAGAGGTCGTCATCGCTCACGAGCGACTGCTCGTACGCGAGCAGTGCTGCGACGACGGCAACACCGGCCAGGTAGAGCGCGGGCAGATCGGCCGCGCGCCAGAGCGCCGCCATGAAGACGACGGTCGCGACATGCATGATCCGCGACACGCGGATCGAGGTCGCAATGCCGAACCGGGTTGGAATCGAGCGAAGGCCCTGCGCCCTGTCGAACTCGAAATCCTGACACGCGTAGAGGACGTCGAAGCCACCGACCCACAGGCCGATCGCAAAGCCGAGGAGCCACGGTTCCCAGCCGCCGCGACCGCCTGCTGCAATCCAACCGCCCACCGGCGCGACGGCCATCGACAGACCGAGGAACAACTGCGTGTAAGCCGTATAGCGCTTGGCAAGCGAGTACCAGAATACGACTGCAAGCGCCACGGGCGAGAGCGCCAGGCACAGAGCACTCAAGCGCCACGCGCCATAGACGAAGACGATCGAGGAGATGAGGACGAACGCTGCGGCCTCGGCCGTGCTCATGGCGCCGCGCGGCAGCTCGCGCATGGCGGTTCGCGGGTTCAGCGCGTCGTACCGTGCGTCGACAATGCGGTTGAAGCCCATGGCAGCGGTGCGGGCGCTGACCATGCAGACCACAATCCACGCTACCGTCGCCCAACTGAACGGCCGCTCGCGCCACGCGAGCAGCGCGCCGGTGAGCGCGAACGGCAGCGCGAAGACCGTGTGGCTGAAGCGGACAAACGACAAGTAGGTCGTGAGTTTGTTCATGGTAAATCGTACGAAAAATGCGGCCTACGTCCATCAACGATCAATGAATCCACCGGACCGCATCGGGCGTGACGCCGGTCAGCAGATATTCTTCCACATCGGCGACGTCGTGCGGCAGGCGGACCGCAAGCAGGTCGGCGCGCTTGCCCGGCTCGATCGTGCCGAACTCGCCGCCAAAGCCGAGCGCCTCGGCGCCGACCCGGGTGGCGCTCTCAAGCAGCGTCCGCGCCGGCACGCCCGGCGCGATCCGTCGCGCTTCCGCCAGCTCGCCGAAGATACTCAGGTCCTCCACGCTCGCCAGGCTGTCGGTGCCGAACGCCACCGGGACACGCGCTGCATAGAAAGCGGCGAGCGGCGGCGATCCGACCCCCACATGGCGATTACTGCGCGGGCACGACACGATTGTCGCGCCAATCGAGGCGAGCTGCATGAGATCGCCGTCCGTGAACTGCACGCCGTGGACCACCACGACCCGGCGATCGAGAAACCCTGCGTCGACCAGATACGCAACGGGGCTGACACCCGGGGCCCGCCATGCATCCGTCCAGACGCCAAGCTCCTCGAGAAGCGTGCGCCACGGCCCGTCGCCCGTCCGAATGAACCGCACTTCCTCGGCTGACTCCCCAAGGTGCACGCTGGAGCGGTCGAACGGGTGGCGTTCGAGATCGGCTTTCATGGCGCGGAACACGAGTGGCGCAACGGAGTACGGCGCGTGCGGTGCCAGCGCGGTGCGTACGTCGGCATACGGGGGCAGGCCGTCGAGCCGCTGCCGCGCATGATGCACGAGGCTCACAGGGTCCGGAGCGTTGAACCGGATCAGCTCGTAGAACACGACGGCGGGCAATCCCCCGTCGCCGAGAAGCGGCACGGTCACGAGCGTGTTGCTGATATCGCCCACCAGGGCGGTGCCCGCGGCGCGTGCCTCGCGGATTGCATCTGCGGCAGATCCAACAATCGCCGGGTCCGCCGGATCCGGGTACTCGCGCCGGCGCCGCATCAGCTGACGGACCCAGTCCACGAACTGCGTCGCGGATGGAATGGCGTCACGGAGGTACGCGAGCTCGAAATGGGTGTGCGCGTTCACGAGGCCGGGCAGCACGACCGCACGCCCGAGATCGACAACATCGCTCCCACCACCATCGTGCGGCCGGCCGATCGCCACGACGCGACCGCGCTCGACGGCGACCCATGTGTTCGGGAGCGGCTCACTGGCGATTGGAAGGATCCAATTGGCGCGGTAGCGGATCATGTAGGTCAAAGGTCAAAGGTCAAAGGTCAAAGGTCAGGTAAGGTTTAGGTGCTAGGAGTCAGTCCGAGTAATCGCCGTGATGGTCACATTCGCTCGTGCTGCGCGCCCACGACATGTGTCGCCGCTCTCGGCGATGGCTGCATGGGTGGCCTGCGCCGGATCGAGCGAGAGAAGGAGATCGTCTCTCTGCT
>DASYQV010000231.1:0-17348 GCA_036005125.1 Vicinamibacterales bacterium | reverse complement strand
GCGCAGGGCTTCCTGCACGAGGAGAAGTGACCTCTCGGGCATAAAACTGAATCGTTCCCGCTCGCCACTAACACTAACGTTCGGAGCGTGAGGCCCACGTTCCGAAGTCGGTGCCATCCTTTGCTGGGCGTTATGCCCTAGCAGCCCGTGGTGAAAGTCTGAATTAGGGATCGACACATCGATCCCGCGTACTACACTGTCGGCGATGGCGATGGGCAAACGACGACGGCGCCCCAAGCAAGCGTCGATGTGAGTGGCCACCAAGACCTGCCGTGCAGCGCGGCACATCCGTTCTACACGCGACTGAATGAGATCCTGGACAAGGCAGACTTCGACGGATATGTCGAGTCGCTCTGTCAACGATTCTATGCCGACGAGATTGGGCGTCCGGGTCTGCCACCGGGGCGCTACTTCCGCATGCTGCTGCTCGGGTACTTCGAGGGACTCGACTCGGAGCGCGCGATCGCGTGGCGCGCAGCCGATTCGTTGAGCGTGCGGAGCTTTCTTGGGCTCGAGCTGCACGAGGCGCCGCCGGATCATTCGACGGTCTCGCCGGCTGATCGACGTTGAAACGCATCAGGCGGTCTTTACCTGGGTGTTGCAGCGACTTGCCGACGCGAAGCTCGTGAACGGGAAAACGATTGGGATCGACGCGACGACCCTGGAAGCGAACGCAGCGCTGCGCAGCATCGTTCGGCGTGACACCGGTGAGAGCTACGAGGAGTTTCTGACGCGGCTGGCGCAGGCGTCGGGAATCGAGACGCCGACCCGTGAAGACTTGGCGCGGCTCGATCGCAAGCGGCCGAACAAGGGCTCGAATGACGACTGGCAGCATCCGCACGATCCTGACGCGAAGATCACGAAGATGAAGGACGGCCGGACGCATCTGGCCGACGGAGGTGCCAGCAACGCGGCCGCCACGCGCCCCGCCGATCCCGTTCGAGCGCGTCCACGACTACGCCGAGTACGTCGAGGACGACATCTCCGCTCCCTGACGCCGTCAGATCAGAAGCGTGATCGCACAGCCGTGCCTCGCGGCACGGGAGGAGTGTGTCGGCGTTTCTGCAGAATCAGTTCATGACTCTGGTGCGACCGCGCCGTTGCCACCGCGCCCCCCGGCGGATCATCCGGCTGTAGGGCGGTGGGGAGCGGGCTGTGGGGCGGTCATCTGCGTTGTGCGGTCGGGGGGCTGTACGGTCGGGCGGTCATCCGCGCTGTGCGGTCGGGGTGGCGGTCGGGGGGACTGTCGCATAACGGGAGGTTCCGTAAACCGGCGAAGCGTGGGTGAAAGGGCCTTTATCGTTCCTTCTATCGTCCCTGAGGGCGCGGCCGACCATTCATCAGAACGTCATGACCGGGATCGACCTGAAGACGGGCCGCCCGATCATCAACGAGGAGTCGACCCCGCAGTCGGTGGACAAACCGTCTTTCTCATGTCCGTACCTGCTCGGCGGCAAAGACCAGCCGTCCGGCGCCTACAGCCCCGATACCGGCGCGATGTACATGCCGATGAACAACACGTGCATGGACATCGCCATGTCGGTGGAGAAAGCCGGAAAGTCCGATGGCTACGATCTCAGCACGAAGGTTCGTCACGTTCCCGACATCGATCCCGCCACCGCGCCGGTTGGACGGCTCCAGGCCGTGTCCGCGTCCACGGGGAGAACGCTATGGACGTACCTGCAGCGCGCGCCGATCTACGGATCGGTTCTGGCCACCGGTGGAATCTGATCTTTTCAGGCGACGTGGTCCGGCGTTTCAGAGCACTCAATGCCGAGAACGGAAACTTGCTCTGGGAGACGATTCTGAACGGGCCGGTGTCGGGTCGTCCCATGACTTACAGTGTCGGAGGCCGCCAGTACATCGCTGTCGGAGCGGGCGGGATCACCCAGGGGACCAACATCCTGGACGTTCTCACGCCGGAGCTCACGACACCGCGCACGGGCAACACGCTGTTTGTGTTTGCGCTGGATCGGTAAGGACCAGGGCTATGTGTGATTCGTGATTCGTGATTCCTGATTGGAATATGTAATTTTGCATGTATCGAAGGGAATCAGTTCGGGTTGTGGCCGGACATCCGAGAGCGAGAGTTTGGCCACAAGCCGAAGTGATCGGGTCGCATCGGAGACACGAGAGACACACCCTCCCCACATCTGAGTGAGGACGTCCCATCCGTTCGCCTGCACGAGGAGAGCGTCGTCAGGGCGATCGACATGAGGGGCAGGGAAACTCGGTGCTTCACGGCATTTCTCCTTGAATCGGACGGCCGCGCTGGAGTAGCGTGGTCGCCATCTCCCGAACCGGTCGCTCAATCTTGGCTCGGCGACGCTGTTGTCGACAGCCCAGGTGCAATCTCCAGTTCTAAGAGGCGTCATCATGAAAAAGCCGCTATCCGCTCTGTTGATGTTGGGGTGGATTCCGACGCTCATTGTGATTACGGCTCCCAAGTGGTTGAACGGCGAGCCACTCTTTGCTCAGCGGGTACAAGACCGAACCCCCGTGAAGATTACGCGGATCTATACAGGGTCGGATGGGAAGACGCACGCCGAGGAATACGAAGTCCCGCTCAAGCCGCAGGGACGTGGGACCGAGGTGGCGGCACCCGTCGCGGTCACGAGCCTGCAGTTCCGGCGCACCAACCAGGACTACTACATCGACTGGCACGCCGCACCACGGCGCCAGTTCGTGGTCACGCTCAGCGGTGAAAGCGAGATCGAGCTGGACGGCGGCAAGAAGCTCCATCTGGGCCCCGGTCACATCCTGCTGGCGGAAGACACGACCGGCCAGGGTCACATCTCGCGCGCGGTTGGCACCAAAGATCGGATTTCACTCTTCATACCGCTCGCCGACAATGCCGTGTCACCGCGGTGAGTCGTGCTGAATCGGAACCCGTGATTCGGCGTCGCCAGCAGGTCGGCCTGGTGGTCGACCGCGATGGGCGTGCGGGCTGCGCACGGTGGATTGATCAGGCCTGATCGCGTAGTGTCCGAAAACCGCATTCGCGCCGCTTTGTCGTAGACTCCCCAGTAAGAAAACAGACGAAGCCTGTCACCATGGCGCGGGCGATCAATTCATGGCTGGGGGGGCAAGCGGCATGCGAGGTATGAATTCATCGACGTTCGTGACTGCCTGGTGCTGTCCGCGCTGCTGACCCGTCGTGATGTGCATCACGACCCGCACGCGCGAGATGGCGCTGTCGTTGGTCAACATCGAAAGCACCTGAAATGCCGCCATGTCGTCGATGTCCAGGCAAACGATGACCATCTCGGGGATGAGCCGCCTGATCGAGGAGTAGGCGTTGGCGAACGATTCGACGACGATTAGGTCGCAGTCCGGGTCATTGGCCAGACTCTCCAGCACAGGCGAGCGATCGAGTTGGTTGCTCACGACGACAACCGTTCTGGCGTTGCGCTTCATGGCTGGCTCTCCCAACAGCTGTCACATGCAGTGGCAAAGTGGGTACCGCGCAAGACAGCGGTAGACGCGCGCGATTCGAGTGGTGTTGAGTCCGCGCCCCGCACGATCGGATAGGCTGTCTATCCGATCGGTTAGCCCGTTATGCGGTCCGAAAGGCGAATTTTGTACACGTTGTGCGACCGCATAACGGCCTAGGCGCGCGAAGCGCGCCAAAAGATGCTGGTCTAACCAGCCGACGCGCTCTGCCCGGCCCGGGGTCCCCAACGCGCGTTTTTGGCGCGTTGGGGTGGAAGATATCAAGGGGCGGAGCCCCTTGGCTGGTTAGAGTCGCGCCCTGCTGGCGCCTCCATACGCACTCCCTTCAGTCTGCATTCAGTCTGGCGATTATCTTCCGCACCAAGAGGTTACGGCAGCCGCCTCTGAGTTGGCGAACTGGTGCCTTCTGGTACGGCGGTTGCGAAACGCGGAAGGCATCCATGGCGCAAACCGTGGATTCGCGAGGTGGATCATGGCTTCACAGGCATTCGTGCTAGACCGCGCGCTGGCGACGGAGTTCGAGCGGATGCTCGTCGAGTCCGCCCCGGCGATCGCGCGACCGAAGCTGGAGGACTGGGACCGATTCTACGGTCAGTTCGACGAGGCGCAGCGGCCGAAGGGCCTAGCAGCCGAATTGAGGGCGCCGGTCAAGCCTCCGCCTGTGTGCCTGACGTGATCACGGCCAGCGATCAAAGTCATCCCGGCACGATGTCCCGGTCGCTGAAAGAGACGCCTAGAGGGTGCTTCAGGGCCGTGGACTCAGGGTCGCTCCCCGGCTGCGGGACTACGATCAGGACGTCGACCGCGACACGCTCACGTTCCATCGGATCACGAGTCCGACGAAAGGCAGCCTGGTTCCCTTCTCCGACGGATCGTTCTCGGACACTCCTTGGCCCAATTCCAGCGGCTCGGATACTTTCACGTATCTCGTGAGTGCGTCGCCACGTCCAATGTGACGGCGATCGTAACGATCTGACTCCCGTCAGATGCTGCTTTTCTGGCAAACGAGATCGCGTTTCGGCATTCGCCGAGCGTCGCGTCGTTGTTCGCGGCGCTGCTCGATTCAGGAGCGCAGCGCCCGCGCACGCTCGGATAGGTCGCTATCTGATCGGATAGGTCCGGACTCGTCATCCGAGCCCACGCACTTTCCTCAGCGAACCAGGCTGTCACCGCTAATGGTCTCCATTTCAAGCAGTTGCCGTCCGACACACCAGACCCGTCGCAGGTGTCGACTGATGGCAGATTCATTGCCCATGTGTGCGGCCACAGAGCAGGACACGCGAGCCGACCGAAGCGCGATATTCGCCAAGTGGTCGCGCGACACGGTGATGGTTGGCATCCCGTTCCTCCAGACGAGGAGTGACCAGCATGGGCAAGAGCAACGTTCATCGATTGAGCAGGCGGGACCTGCTCAAGCTGACAGGAGGGGTGGTGGTTGGCTCCGTCGCGGGTCTCCGAACGACCCCGGCCTTCGGTCAGTACTCATTGGACCAGTGCAAGCCCCCTGCGATGGAACCGGCGGCGTGCGCGGGAGGAGATGTGATCGAAGTCTTCCCGACCAGTCCGCTGATCGGTGGTTACGTCGAGAACGGGGTGGTGAAGGGTTCGGCGTTCAGGGATCGACTTCCGATCCCTGCGCCGCTGGCCCCGGTACCGAGGTCGATCGTCGACACATGGAAGAACCCGCCGGACCGCTACAAGCAGGACTCGCACGGACTTAGTACACATCAGATCTGGCCGTCTGACCTCAACCTGCCGGCCCCTCTCATTTACCGGGTCAAATTGGAGGTGTTACCGCACGACTTCACCTCGTTGAGGGCGTTGCCCATCGACGCAAACGGTCTTCCGGTCCCACACCCGGTTGACCGCATCGTGGGAGAAAGAACGTTGCGGCCCAGCACCCTCTATGCGTTCAACGGTGAGGGTGATCCGGAGGGGAAGTCCTGCGACCCGCCGCGCATCGACGGGCGTTTCCACAACTTCGCCAAGACGATGATCTATGCGCGCTACGGGGAACCGTGCCTGGTGCGGTTCGAAAATCTCCTCCACGAGAACCCCTGCAACCTCGATCGTGGCGATTTCGGCGATCCGCACTGGAGGTTCCTCACGCACCTGCACAACGGCCACACGGCGCCGGAGAGCGACGGGAATCCAAACTTCAACGAGCATGGTTACGACCCAACCGAGTATCTCGACAACCTTTACCTCAACTGGGCGGCCACTGATCCCCAGGACATCCAGAGGTTTTGGCCATATGGCGACCCCAGGGAGATGCAGTCGACCCTGTGGTTCCACGACCACACGGAGGGCCACACCGGTGCCAACGTCTACAAGGGGATGGTTGGCCTCTACCCCATTCTCGATCCGACTCGCGACCCGGGCGACGAGACCAGGGGCCTCCGGTTGCCTGGCGTCCCGAACCCCTCGACGGGGCGCGTCGACTACGACATCCCGCTCGCCTTCTTTGACTGCGCGCTGGACGACGGCGTCACGCCACACAAGGACGTTCACAACGGCTGCGGCGAGACCCATCCGGAGTGGTGGGGGCAGACGTACTTCCGTCACTTCCCGAATCACGGCTTCGTAGGCGACGTCTTCACCGTGAACGGGGTCGCCTATCCGGTTCTCGAGGTCAAGCGCCGGAAGTATCGCTTCCGCTTTCTTGATGCGTCGATCGCACGGGTCTACGAATTCATGCTCATGAGTTCGACCGGAGGCCCGCAGGCCGCCCCGGGGAGGCAGGGGCAGTACCAGCTCCCCGACGGGGAGCAGTGCATGCGGTTCAGGCAGATCGCGAGCGACGGCGGCCTCCTATCGTTCCCGATCGTCCGGGATTCCTTCAAGCTCTA
This sequence comes from Vicinamibacterales bacterium, assembly GCA_036005125.1. Lineage (GTDB taxonomy): Bacteria > Acidobacteriota > Vicinamibacteria > Vicinamibacterales > UBA2999 > DASYQV01. Next base: position 11,046 of record DASYQV010000231.1, on the reverse strand, counting down.
CCCGGCAAAGCGCAAGGAGGTGATCGTGGATTTCACCAGGTACATGGACGGGACTCCAACCACGAAAGGCGACGTCATCTATCTCGTGAACACCCTGGAGATGGACGACGGTCGCAAGTCGGACGGCGGAACAACCCGCGTCCCGATGATCAAGATCGTTATCGGTGAAGATGCGCCGGACAACAGCCTCATTCCCAGTGGGAAGATGCGTGACCTGCCGCCCGTGCCGTCGCGCGACGAGTTGGACAGGCTGCCGCATCGGGCGTTCAAGCTGGAGCGTGGCGGCAGCACGTTGGGCCCGGAGGGTCAGTGGTTGATCAACGGCCAGCCTTTCACGCCCTGCATCCAGCGGGCGTACCCCCGCAAGAACAGCGCGGAGGTCTGGACGCTCGAGACCTCGGGTGGCTGGATCCATCCGATTCACATGCACCAGGAGGAGCACCAGGTCCTCTCACGGAATGGAGTACCGACTGCTCCACCTTCCGGTCCTTCAGTTGCGAACGGACCGCACCCGGACGATCGGTCGAGGGAGGACGTGGTCGCCTTGGACCCGGGCGATGAGGTCGTCATCTACCGAAAGTTCAGAACCTTCACGGGCAAGTATGTGGCGCACTGCCACAACCTGGCGCACGAAGACCACTCGATGATGTTCGGTTGGGAGATCGTGCCTTAGGGGCAACTCGTAAGGAGTAGGGATCATGGAACAGGGGATTAGGGATTTGATTCCCTAATCCCTTTATCCAGCCCTCACAGATGAAAGCAACCGCTATGACCAAGATCATTTACTCCGTTCTCGCGATCGGCGTACTCGGCGCGGGGTCTTTCATCGGCCCTTGGCAATACGAGCCCGAGCGCGTCAGCGCCGCGACTGTGCACGCTCGCAAAATTCTCTACTACGTCGACCCGATGCACCCCGCGTACAAGTCGGACAAGCCGGGAATCGCACCCGACTGCGGCATGCAGCTCGAACCCGTTTACGAAGACAGCCAACAACACTCTGCTTCTGACGGTACGGCTGCAAGCAACATTCGTCCCCAGGCGAGCACCGTCAACATCAGTGCCGAGAAGCAACAGCTGATCGGCGTGCGCGTGAGCACGGCGGAGCAGGCGTCCGGAACCGAAAAGCTGCATCTCTTCGGCCGCGTCGCGCCGGACGAAACGCGGATCTATCACGTCGACGTCGGCATCGACGGTTTCGTCCGCGACATCTCGACGGTGACGACAGGAAGTCAGGTCGACAAGGACCAGTGGCTGGCGTCGTTTTCAGCGCCGGAAGCCCGCTCGCCGATCCAGGCATACCTCGTTGCTGTTGACGTCCTCGAGCGAGCCAGAAAAGCAGGCGACGGGCCGGCGCAGATCGAGCTCGCGACCGCCGGATTGCAGCAGTCAACCGAAAGGCTGCTGACGCTTGGCATGTCGAGCCTGCAAATCGAAGAGATCCGACGGACGCGACAGGTGCCGCCAACCATCAGGATCACTGCCCCGGCGCACGGATTCGCGCTCGCGCGACACGTCTCGGCCGGCCAGAAGTTCGCGAAGGGCGACGAGCTGTACCGCATTGCCGATCTCAGCCGCGTCTGGATCCTGGCGGACGTCTTCGGCTCCGATGCGGAATACGTTCGTCCCGGCATGATCGCGCAGGTGTCGCTGCCTGGCCGCACGGCGTCGCTTCGCGCCAGGGTCAGCAGCCTGGTGCTCCCGCAGTTCGATCCGGTCAGTCAGTCGGTCAAAGTTCGGCTCGAAGCCGAGAATCCCGGCTATCTTCTCCGCCCGGACATGTTCGTCGACGTCGATGTGGCTATCACGCTGCCGCCAACGATCGCGGTTCCCATTGATGCGGTTCTCGATTCAGGTCTGAAGAAGACGGTGTTCGTCGAGAGCGCGACTGGTGCGTTCGAACCGCGCGAGGTCGAGACGGGATGGCGATTGGGCGGAAGAGTGGAAATCGTGAGAGGTCTTGCAGCCGGAGAACGGATCGTGGTTTCAGGCAGGTTCCTTCTCGACTCCGAGACCCGGATGCGACATCAGGGACTATGAACAATTTGCAGACTTGGGAGTACGACCATGATCGCCCGCATTATCGGGTACTCGGCGACGCATCGGGCAACCATCATCCTGGCCGCGCTGGCCGCCGCCGCCGCAGGCTGGTGGTCGATGCGGCATGTGCCGCTCGACGCCCTCCCGGATCTCAGCGACACGCAGGTCATCGTGTACTCGCGCTGGGACCGCAGCCCGGACCTCGTTGAGGATCACGTCACGTATCCGATCGTGACGTCTCTCGTCGGCGCGCCGCGCGTGAAGGCCGTTCGCGGCATCTCCGACTTTGGCTACTCGTTTGTCTACGTCATCTTCGAGGAGGGCACCGACATCTACTGGGCGCGATCGCGGACGCTGGAATATCTCTCGCCGGTGCTCTCGCGGCTTCCCGACGGCGTCAAGACGGAGCTCGGCCCGGATGCGACGGGGCTGGGCTGGATCTTTCAATACGTGCTCGTCGACGAATCGGGCACGCACACGCTCGCCGACCTGCGCTCGCACCAGGACTGGTATCTGCGTTACTCCCTGAAGGCCGTTCCCGGCGTCGCCGACGTGGCGTCGCTCGGCGGTTACGTGCGGCAGTATCAGGTGAACGTCGACCCGAATCGGCTGCGCGGATACGGATTGTCGATCAGACGCGTCGTTGACGCCGTGCGAGGCGGCAATGCCGACGTCGGCGGCCGCGTCATCGATTTCGGCGGAACCGAGTACATGGTTCGCGGCCACGGCTACAGTCGATCCGTCGGAGATCTCGAGAACATCGTGCTGGCCGCGAGCGAACAGGGTACGCCGATACGCGTCAAGGACATCGGCGAGGTGGTGCCTGGTCCGGACCTCCGGCGAGGCGCATCGGACCTCGACGGCACCGGCGACACAGTCTCCGGGATCGTCATCATGCGCAACGGGGAGAACGCGCTCGACGTCATCGCTCGTGTGAAGGACAAGATCCGCTCCATCGAGGGCGGCCTGCCGCACGGCGTCAAGGTTGTTCCGATCTACGACCGTTCCGAGTTGATCCAAAAATCGATCGACAACCTGAAATCCACGTTGATCGAGATCATGATCACTGTTGCGGCGGTGATTCTGCTCTTTCTCTGGCACATCCCGAGTGCTCTCGTTCCGATCGTTACGATTCCGATTGCGGTCCTCGTCTCGTTCATCCCGTTCCGTCTGCTCGGGATGAGCGCCAACATCATGTCGCTCGGGGGGATTGCCATTGCGGTGGGGGCGCTCGTCGACGCGTCGATCGTGGTGGTCGAGCAGACGCACAAGAAGCTCGAGCAGTGGCAGCAAACCGATCGGCGCCAGGACTACGGGTCGATCGTGATTGCCGCCGTCAAGGAGGTTGGACCTCCCAGCTTTTTCGCGCTGCTGCTGATCGCCCTGTCCTTCCTGCCTGTTCTTACGCTCGAGGCGCAGGAAGGACGTCTGTTCAAGCCGCTGGCCTACACGAAGACGCTGTCGATGATCGTGGCCGCCATCCTCGCAATCACGTTGGATCCGGCCTTGCGGCTGCTCTTTACCCGCGTGAGGCCGGTGCGCATCAGGCCGCGGCTGTCATGGCTGTTCAGGCTGATCAACACGTTCGCCGCGGGAACGATTCATCCCGAAGAAAAACATCCGATCAGCCGCGGGTTGATCCGCCTGTATGGGCCGGTAGCTGCCTGGTCACTGCGCCGGCCGTGGCTGGTGATCGGTGGCGCGTGCGCGATGCTCGTCGCAACGGTTCCGATATATGGCCGCCTCGGGTCGGAATTCATGCCGCCGCTCGACGAGGGCACGCTCTTCTACATGCCGTCGACGATGCCGGGGATTTCCATTGGGAACGCCCAGACGCTGCTTCAGGCGACGGATCGCATCATCAAGAAGATTCCTGAGGTCGACCACGTACTCGGGAAAGTCGGTCGCGCCGAAACGCCGACCGATCCAGCGCCACTGTCGATGCTCGAAACCGTCATCACGCTGAAACCGAAGTCCGAGTGGCGCCGGAAACCGACGTGGTATTCGTCGTGGGCCCCGGAGTGGGCGAAAACGATCTTCCGGCGCATCACGCCTGATCACATCTCGCAGGACGAGCTCGTGCGTCAACTCGACGATGCACTCCGCATCCCCGGTGTTTCGAACGCGTGGACGATGCCGGTCAAGGCCCGCACGGCGATGCTGACGACCGGCGTGCGCACCCCGCTCGGTCTCAAGATCTCCGGCGCGGATCTGAACACGATCGAGCAGATCGGATCGCAGATTGAGGCGCTCCTGCCGGCTGTCCCCGGCACGCGCAGCGTATTCGCCGAGCGTACGGGCGCAGGGTATTTCCTGGACATCGACTGGAAACGCGAGGCCCTGGCCCGGCACGGTCTGGGCATCGATGAAGCGCAGGACGTGGTCCAGAACGCGATCGGCGGCGAGACGGTGACGACAACTGTCGAAGGGCGGCAGCGCTACCCGGTCAACGTGCGCTATATGCCCGATTTCCGCAATGAGATAGGCGCGCTTGAACGGCTGCTGGTTCCCGCGTCCGGCGGGCAGCGCCACGTGCCCCTGGCCCAGCTCGCGACGATCCGTGCCACCACCGGGCCGGCGATGATTCGCAACGAGGATGGTCTGCTCACCGGCTATGTGTACGTGGATCTGGCGGGACGCGATCCGGGCGGATACGTCGAGGACGCGGGCCGCATGCTCGCCGACAAGCTCCAGCTCCCGCCCGGCTACACGATCTCGTGGAGCGGTCAGTACGAGGCCATGCTGCGCGTCAGGCAACGACTCGCTCTCGTCGTGCCATTGACGCTCTCGTTGATTCTCCTGCTGCTGTACCTGAACACGCGTTCGATCGCCAGGACGTTGATCATCGTCCTCGCAGTGCCGTTCTCCGCAATCGGAGCGGTGTGGTTCCTGTATCTGCTCGGTTACAACATGAGCATCGGCGTGTACATCGGGTTGATAGCGCTGCTTGGCGTCGATGCTGAAACCGGCGTCTTCATGCTGCTGTACCTCGACCTCGCGTACGAGCAGGCAAAGAGAGAAGGACGCCTTCGCAGCCTCGGGGAACTGCGCGACGCCATCCTGCAGGGCGCCGTCCAGCGGTTGCGGCCGAAGTTCATGACCGTAGCGACGATGTTCCTCGGTCTCGTCCCGATCATGTGGTCGACCGGCACGGGGTCGGACGTGATGCAACGGATTGCCGCGCCGCTCATCGGCGGCATTCTCACGTCGTTCCTGCTGGAGCTGCTGATCTATCCACCGATGTATCAGCTCTGGAAGTGGAACTCGGAGTTGAAGCAGCACGTCGGATGTTAGCCGCTCAGCTCGCGCCGCAGGTCGAGTGTCCGGACGAGCCGGTGCAGATAGTTGGGGTGGACGCCGAGCGTCCGGGCGGCATCGTTGAATCGGCCGCCGGCCTGTTGGAGCGCTTCGACCACGACGCGCCGCTTCGCATCGCGAATGGCGGCGTGATACCCGGTCGTCACGCCTCCAGCCGCTTCCGCCTCCAGGATCGGCTCGGGCAAATCCTCGGGCAGGATTCGATCGGAGTTGCCGAGCACGACGGCGCGCTCGATCGCATTCTCGAGCTCACGAACGTTGCCCGGCCAGTCGTAGTGCATCATGTGCGCGCGCGCTTCCTGCGAGAGGCCAATCACACGGCGGGCGCAACGCTCGCTGTATTTCGCAATGAAGTACGCGGCGAGCAGCGGAATATCATCGCTCCGCTCGCGCAACGGAGGCATGGTCAGCATGATCACGTTGAGGCGGTAGTAGAGATCTTCCCGGAACTCCCCCTTCTTGACGGCTTCCTCCAGGTTCTTGTTGGTGGCGGCGACGACGCGGACGTCGACGCGCAGAGTCCGGGTGCCGCCGACCCGCTCGAATTCGCGCTCCTGAATCACGCGCAGCATCTTCGTCTGGAGCGGCGGCGCCATTTCGCCGATCTCGTCGAAGAAGATCGTGCCCCGGTCGGCGAGCTCGAGCCGTCCCTTCTTCTGCGCGATCGCTCCGGTGAACGCTCCCTTCTCGTGACCGAACAACTCGCTCTCGACCAGCGTCTCGGTCAGAGCGGCGGAATTAATCGACACGAACGGTTCGCTGGCGCGGGGGCTGTTTTGATGGATCGCGCGTGCCGCCAGCTCCTTGCCGGTGCCGCTCTGGCCACGGATGAGGACCGTGGTGTCCGTGCGCGCTGCGCGGGCGATGATCCGGTAGACCTCACCCATCCGCGCGCTTTCGCCAATTATTGCGTGGCGGATGCCGATGTCGCTGTGCTGGGCCGCCTTGTCGCCAGCTTTGGCCGCCTCCTTCAAGCCCGGAGCGAGACGATGCCGCGAAAGCTGGATCGTCGGAAGTGCGGGATTCTGCGGAGAAAGGGGTACGTTCGCGAGCTCGATGTCCGTCGTTTCGGAGAGCACGAAGACGAAGACCGAATGTCCCACCTTGATCTGGTCCCCGTGCTCGAGTGTGCGCTCGCGGATCGGCAACCCGTTGACGAATGTTCCGTTGAGACTTTCGAGGTCGCGGATGACCGTTTGTCCCGATTCGCAGCCGATCCGGCAGTGATGCCGCGACAGCGCGAGATCGCTGACACAGAGCTGGTTGGCGGAAGCTCGCCCGATTGACAGCGCCTCGCCGGTAAGCGAGAGGATCTGGCCCCTGATTGGACCAGCAATCGCCATGAGACTCGCAGCCATCGTGGCCTCTCAATCCCGTGGAGGTTGATTGTGGCGGGTGGTGCGTCCCCCGGTGGGTTCCTCAGTCGGCGGCCATTCTACATCCGACGAGCGGCGACGCTAGGCGTCGCTCGGGGGAACGGCACGCGAACGCTTCCGCGTTGCGACGGAGCGACCGCGCGGCCATCCGCGTGGCGGCTCATCCGCGTGGCGGCTCATTGACTTGCCCGCGGCGCGGCGCTTAAGATGCAGCGCGGCTTTCCCTGAGGCACCATGATTGGTCAGATCCTCGATCATTATTCGGTCGAGGCGCAACTTGGCGCCGGCGGTATGGGCGTCGTCTACAAGGCGTTCGACGTCCGCCTGGAACGACCCGTCGCGATCAAGTTTCTCACGTCTCCGTCAGCCGGAGACGTGCATGAGATCCTCTCCGAGGCCCGCGTCGCCTCCGCCTTGAACCATCCGCACATCTGCACCATTCACGAGGTCTGCGAGGCCGGCGGACAGGCCTTCATCGTCATGGAGTACGTCGAGGGCCAGACGCTGCGCGAGGTGATCCCGATCGACGGCCTGGCGGTCGAAAGCGCGGTCGCGTACGCGATTCAAATCGCCGATGGGATCGCGCACGCTCACGACCACGGTGTCATCCATCGCGATTTGAAGAGCGCGAACATCGTCGTCACCCCCGACGGACGGACGAAGATTCTCGACTTCGGCCTGGCCTTGCGCTTCACGGCGTCCCGGTTCGACGAAGTGAGCAAGCTGGAGACGCGCGAAGACACCGATTCCGATACGACAGCGGGGACGCCGGCGTACATGGCGCCGGAAGTGCTGCGGGGGCTGCAGCCCGATGCACGGAGCGATATCTGGGCGCTCGGTGTGGTCCTCTACGAGATGTTGACGAGCCGTCTGCCTTTTTCGGGACGCAACAACGCAGAGCTCTGCACGGAGATTCTGCGGGAATCTCCCTGGCCGCTGCGCGCATCGATCGACACGGGTCTTCGCGGGATCGTCTTGCGGTGCCTGATGAAGGAGCCGCGGCAGCGTTATCAACGGGCCAGCGAAGTGCGCGCGGCGCTCGAAACGATTCAGCGCGAACTCGAAGGACCGGCGCCGCGGTCCGAACGGGTGCCTTCGGTTCCCGCCCGGTTGAAGTGGCGATTGACGCGGAAGACGTCGTTGACGGCTGCGGCCGTTCTTGCGGCGATCCTGCTGTCCACTCTGGCCGTTCCGCAGACGCGGCGAATGATCCTGCCCTCATCCTGGTTCCAGCGTGACGGTGGTTCGGCGGAGCCTCGATCGATTGCCGTGTTTCCATTCCGTGCGATTGGCACCGACGCCGAAGCGAGTCTTCTTGCCGGTGGCCTGAGTGAAACACTCGCGGCGCGTCTCTTCCAGTCGACGGCGCTCCCTGTCGCATCGGGTGCCGCGGTGGAGCGCGCGGCCGCCCGCGGCTCGACCGATGCTGCCGCCCGCGAGTTGGGCGTCGACGTCCTCGTGACGGGGACCGTCCAGCAGATCGGCGGTACGCTCCGCGTCATCGTCAACATGGAGGACGTCAAGAACGGACGACGCCTGTGGGCCCAGGCACTCTCAGGGGATCGTTCCAATGTGCTGTCGATGGAAGATCGTCTTCTCGCCGGACTGCTCGACGCACTCCACATCGCGCCGTCCGAACCGCTGGCCGCATCGTCGCCGACCTCGAACACCGAGGCGTACAAGCTGTATTTGAAAGGCATGACCGTCCGGCGAGAGCAGCCGGGTTCCGAGGGCGCAAAGGCTGCTATTCAATTCTATGAGGACGCAGTGCGCCAGGATGCCGGCTTCGCCCTGGCGTATGCGGCGATGAGCGAGGCGATGCTGGAGGTTTTTCGCCAGACGCAGGAGCGCCAGTGGGTCGAACAGGCGCAGTACATGGCCGAACGCGCGCGACAGCTCGAGCCGTCGCGGGCCGAGACACATCTGGCCGTCGGCACCGTGTACAACGCGGCTGGCGGGAAATGGCAGGAGGCGATTGTTGCCCTGAACCGCGCGCTTGCTCTGTCACCGAAATCCGATAAGGCGTACCGGGAACGCGGCCGCGCCTTGGCGGCGACAGGGCATGCGCAGGACGCGATACAGTCGGTGCAGAAGGCCGTGGAGATCAATGCGTTCGACCCTGAGCATTACAACGCCCTGGGCAGCATCGCGAACGGGCTCGGACGATATTCGGAAGCCGCGGATGCCTTTCGCAAAGTCATCGAGCTCGAGCCGAACAAGGTGCGCGGATACAGCAACCTCGGCGCTATGCATCTGAAGATGGGACAGTTCGAAGAGGCAGCCACTGCCTTCCAGGACGCGCTGAAGGTAAAAGAGAACGCGACCGTCTACACCAATCTCGGAATCACGTACGCAAACATGAGCCGGTTCGCTGAGGCAGTGCGGATGCAGCAAAAGGCTGTGGATCTGGAACCGAATGAGGTACGCCTGGTGAACCTCGCCGACGCCTATCGATGGCTCGGCGAGCGCGCCAAGGCCGATCCGATATATGACAGAGCGATTGCAGTGGCGCTCCAAAAACTGAAGGCCAAGCAGGACCCCGGCACGATCGCGGCCCTCGCGCTTTCGTACGCGAAAAGAGGAAAGATTCCGCAGGCGATGCAGTACATCGCGATGGCCAGGCGCACCAAGCCCGACGATGTGGATTTGATTTATTACGAAGCCACTATCCAGCTGATGGCCGACCGCGTACCCGAAGCGGTTGCAAGCCTCCGCGCCGCGTTTCGGTCCGGGTTCTCCTCGGCCGCGGCGCGTCAGGATCCAGACTACAGGGTGCTGCGAGCGGATCCCGCGTTTGAAGCCCTCGTGAAGGAATTCAGCGCCGGCCCGCGTTGACACGTCGCGCGACGAGGAGCAAGTATGTCAGAAGAACTCCTCCGCATCGTCCAGAACGTGAATCGCCTCGCCGCCCTTCAGCGTGTCGGCCTGCTCGACACGCCGCCTGAAGAAACGTTCGACCGGCTCACGAGCCTCGCACGGCGGATCCTGAACGCGCCCGTGGCACTCGTGTCGCTCGTCGACGGCGACCGTCAGTTCTTCAAGAGCTGCGCGGGGCTGCGCGAGCCATGGCTGTCGCGGCGCGAGACCCCGCTCTCGCACTCCTTCTGTCAGCACGTCGTGGCGTTGGGCGCGCCGCTCGTCGTCGCGGATGCGCGCCGGCATCCGCTGGTGTGGAGCAATCTCGGAATCGAGGAGCTGGGCATCGTGGCGTACGCTGGAATCCCGCTGGCGACCTCCGACGGCCACACGATCGGCAGCTTCTGCGTCACCGATTCGGAGCCCAGGACATGGACGTGGGATGAGATCGAGATCCTCAAGGACCTCGCCGCGATTGCCATGGGCGACATCGAGCTGCGCTGGCTCGCGCGTCAGGCCGATGACGCACGAGCGCAGGCAGAGGCCAGAGTCAGAGCGCTCGAACGGCAGCTGCTGACGGAAACCGCGCGGTGATGACGATGTCGGCCGTTACCCCAGCACGGCTACGGCGCTGGGGCGTCGGCATCGCCGCGGGTGTTCAATCGATGATTTCGATGATCCCGTTCAACCACGCGTCGAAGAATGAGCCAACCGCATCGCCGCATGCTCGCGTGCCCACCTGCGTAGGGTCAAAACAGGTCACCTCCTGCCCCAGTGCCGTGTTCTGTTGTTGCTCTGCGTCGACGATTGCCGGTGAGTCTGAAGCGGAACTGACGCTGAGCTTCGCCTCTGCAATAACCAATGCAACGAGACGTTCGATCGATGCGTAAACCTGCGCAATGATGTCTCTCAGTTCACCCCGCCGCGTGGAGCTCGTGATCTTCGGGAGAGCGTCCTCTGCCAGGTCTTCTATTGCATCCTGATAGTTCTCGAATATCACGGCCCCGTCGCATGTGATGCTGTTGGCCGCCCCTACGCAGTCGTCCGCCGCGATGAAAACTTCCCGGCTGCCTGAGACGAGGTCAGCGAGGCGGTCGCATAATCGATCAAGTCTTGATCGCGCACCGCTAACGTTATCCGCGAGGCTCGCGATCGCGCCGTCGAGGCCCTTCTGAACGTCCTCGAGGTCGACAACATCTGCGGCGGTGATGGTGCTCCTGAAGGTCACCAGCGTGCCGAAAGCCAGCTTCGCCATTTCCACGCTGTTAAGGCAGCTTGTCTGCGCGACCGCCACACCCGGTTGCGCCAGGACGGCGAGGACGGATGCGGAAAAGAGCAAGAATCGCACGGCGCCTATGATGCGTGTCCTCGGGGCCATCGCGCCCACCTCCTTCGACCATGTGAGGTCGGTCGGTTCACCGGGCCGAGCTGTGTTTTGGACGGGAAGACGTCTGCCGGC
>DASYQV010000230.1:0-14336 GCA_036005125.1 Vicinamibacterales bacterium | reverse complement strand
TGCGGGCGCTGCTGATTTCGACGTATGACCTCGGCCGTCAGCCGTTCGGGCTGGCCTCGCCGGCTGCGTGGCTGCGCCGCGAGGGTGTGGAGGTCGCCTGCGTTGACGTCTCGAAGTCGCGCCTCACCGACGAGGAGATCGCGCACGCGACGCTCGTAGCGTTCTACCTGCCGATGCACACCGCCACGCGGCTGGCGGTGCCCCTCATCGAGCGCGTCCAGCGAGTGAATCCTGCCGCCCGCGTCTGTTGTTACGGGCTCTATGCCGCGCTCAACAGCGAATGGCTGCGCGCGCGCGGTGTGCACCATGTGCTCGGCGCGGAATACGAAGAGGCGCTGACCGCGCTTGCGCTGGGCCGATCGGAAATCACAAATCAATCACAAATCACCAATCAATCAATCACCAGCCAATCGCAAATCACACATCACAAATCACAAATTCCAAGGCTGTCGCTCATCAGCCCCGACCGCTCCGGATTGCCTCCCCTCGCGCGATACGCCTCGCTGGAGATGCCCGACGGCAGCCGCCGTGTGGTGGGTGCAACCGATGCGACGCGCGGATGCAAACACCTGTGCCGCCATTGCCCGGTCGTGCCGGTCTATCAGGGCCAATTCCGTGTGGTGCCGGTCGACGTTGTCGTCGAGGACGTACGTGCGCAGGTCGCGGCTGGCGCGCAGCACATCTCCTTTGGCGATCCTGATTTCTTCAACGGTCCTTCGCACGCGCGGCGTGTCGTCGAGCGCCTCGCGGCAGTCGTCGCGGGCGTGACGTATGACGTGACCATCAAGATCGAGCATCTGCTCCGGCACGCCGACCTGCTGCCGCTGCTCGCCGACACAGGGTGCCTGTTCGTGACGAGCGCCGTCGAGTCAATAGACGACGAGGTGCTGCGGAAGCTCGCGAAGGGCCACACGCGCGACGACTTCATCCGCGCGCTGGATCTCTGCCGCGCCGCGGACCTGACCCTCTCGCCGACGTTCATCCCGTTCACACCGTGGACGACGATTGACGGCTACGTCGAGCTGCTCGAGACGATTGCGCACCACGGCCTGGTCGAGCACGTCGCTCCGATCCAGCTCGCGATCCGCCTGCTGGTGACCGCCGGATCGCCGCTCCTCGATCTGCCCGACATCCGCAGAGTCCTGCAGCCGTTCGGTGGCGCATCGCTGACATGGCCGTGGCGCCATGAGGATGGGCGCGTGGATCGGCTGCATGCTGCGGTGATGGATGTCGTCGGCGTGGGCATCGGCGCCTCGCGAGGCGCGACATTCCAGGCGGTGCGAGACGTGGCCTGCGATGCGGCAGGCCGCGTCCGGGCCACGCCGCGTCCCGCCCGCAACCACTCCCCCACCGCGCACACAACGCGCGGTGGGGGCCCCAATCGTGCGACCGTGCCGTACTTGAACGAGCCCTGGTACTGTTGAGCGGAGCCCAACCCGGAGCAGGTGGCTCTGGTTTAATAGGTCAAAGGTCAAAGGGCAAAGGTCAAAGGTCACAAAGGTCAAAGGTCAAAGGGCAAAGGGCAAAGGGCAAAGGGCAAAGGGCAAGGGCAAAGGCAAAGGGCAAAAGGGCAATGGGCAAAGGTGAGCGCTGATTCTGATGCGCGGCGTGTGCTGCTCGTGGCGACCACGACCGGCTACCAGACCCGCTCCTTTGGCGAGGCGGCCGGGAAGCTGGGCGTGCGTCTGGTCTTCGCGACGGATCGATGCGATCAGCTCGAGGATCCGTGGTGGGACCAGGCCATTCCGGTCCGGTTCCACGATGAGGAGCTCTCTGTTCGGACGATCGTCGAGGCCGTGAAGGACGCGCCGCTCTGGGGCGTCCTGGCCGTTGGCGATCGTCCGACCGTCGTGGCGGCTCGCGCGGCGCAGGCGCTGGGCCTGCCGGGCAATCCGCCGGATGCCGCCTCCGCCAGCCGGAACAAGCTCGAGACCCGCCTCGCGCTGCGCGCGGCCGGATTGCCGGTACCGTGGTTCCGGTCGGTCCCGCTCGCGTGCGATCCTGCATCGATGGCCGGCGACGTGCCGTATCCGTGCGTGCTCAAGCCGCTGGCTCTCTCGGGCTCGCGTGGTGTCATCCGCGCCGACGATCGAGCGGAGTTCACGGCGGCATTCACACGAATCCGCGCGCTGCTCCACGCGGCCGACGTGCGCATGGAACGCGATCGGGCGCACGACTCGCTGATGATCGAGTCGTTCATCCCGGGCCGTGAATATGCGTTCGAAGGCCTGCTCGATGGTGGTATGCTGCGCCCGCTCGCGCTCTTCGACAAACCCGACCCGCTCGACGGTCCCTTCTTCGAGGAGACGATCTACGTCACGCCGCCGGTCTGTGTGGAGGCGGCGCAGCCGGCGCTCGGCGCCGCGGTGGCCGCCGCGGCTCGTGCGCTGGGGCTGCGCCACGGCCCGGTTCACGCCGAATGCCGCGTCAATCCCGGGGGTGTGTTCGTGCTCGAAGTCGCCGCGCGACCCATTGGCGGATTGTGTGCGCGTGCGCTACGATTCATGAACACCGATCGCCGCGTCCCGACCGGTGACAACGGGACCATTGCGTTGGAGGAACTGCTCCTGCGTCACGCGCTCCGCGAAGATGTCAGCGTCTACACCCGCGACACGGCGGCTTCAGGTGTCATGATGATTCCCATTCCCCGTCGCGGCATCTACCGGGGTGTGGACGGGGCGGATACCGCCCGCGCCGTGGCCGGTGTCGACGACCTGCAGATCACTGTGAAGCCCGATCAACTACTTGTGCCGCTGCCGGAAGGAAAGAGCTATCTTGGATTCATCTTCGCGCGTGGGCCGCAGCCGGACGTCGTGGTGTCCGCGCTTCGAGACGCGCACGCGCGATTGCGGTTTGTGATCGACCGGGATTTCCCGGTCACGGCGTAGCGAGATGCCCGAAGCCCTGAGCCCAGGGTTCCTATTTCGATTGCTGCGGAACGTAGCCTGGCGGAAGCGCCGCGCCTTCGCCGAAGAAGAAGTCTTCCATGTGCCGCCCGATCAATTCCTGCGCCTCCTTCTGCCACGGCATCAGGCGGTACTCGTTCAGAATCATCTTCATCCGGTCTTCCCACATCTTCCAGGCCTGCACCGACACGGTCTGGTAGATCCGCTGGCCCAGCTCGCCGGGCCAGGGAGGGGCGTCGAGCCCGGGCAGGTCTTTCTGGAATTTCACGCAGTGCACCATGCGGCCGCTGGTGTTGCCAGCCGGCGCCTGGTTCTGGGGAGACGGACCGCATTCATTCATGCTCCCGATGGTACTCGACGAGGCCCGTCCGTACAAAAAGATCACGCTTTCCAAGCTCAACTGTCGCGAATCGCATCAGGGAAACCGGCGACACATTTCGGGCAAAGCCTGCAAACTGTTCGTACACAAACGTTTACGCATTCATCCTTTCTGGCCGGGGTGGCATGCGGCTTGTAGCGACGGCGTCGATGCGTTGCTGCGGTCGAGTTCGCAACGACCGCGGACGCCGAACGGAGTATCGGTGAGCGAGCCACACCCCCCTCCGCCCAAAGGACCCGACGAACGCGATCGGGACGACACGCCGGAAACCCCGCCCACCGAACCGCCGCCCGTACCGATTCAGGATCCCCGACCGGATCCTGGGCCGGCGGGGCCTTACGTGACGCGAGCCAGTCAGGAGGAAAGCTGTGGACGGAGTGCGTAAAGAACGTCGCGGGTTTGCATCGATGTCCCCGGAGAAGCAGCGCGAGATCGCCAGCAAGGGTGGTCGTGCGGCCCACGAGAAGGGCACTGCCCACGAGTGGACGCCGGACGAGGCTCGCGCGGCCGGCCGCAAGGGCGGCCAGATCAGCCGTGGCGGTCGCGGACGACTGATTCCGACCGTGGCCTCGGAGATGAATAATGGTGCAACGGCTCCTGCCTCCGGTTCGGAGCCGAGCCGGGTGGGCTGAGCCCCCTTCGCTCGCCCGGCGTCTTCGACAACGACCGGAAAGAGAGGCGGTGTGTTCGTGCGTACAGTGTGTTGCGCGCTGCTGATGACCATCATCGCGGTGGCGTCGAGCAGTGCTCAGGGAGTGTCTGGCGAAAGCCGTCCGGCACTGCCCACGTTCTACGGTGACACCGGTCTGTGGTTCGTGCCCACGGCGGAAACGCTCCCCGCGCGCAAGGTATCGGCGAGCGTGTATCGCGCGAACTTCGATCTTCGCGAAGGGCTGACCGATGTCGCCCAGATCGGTGTCACGGCTGCGTTCGGCGTGAGCGACCGATTGGAGCTCTTCGGGTCGTGGCGCGTGGTGCGCCTCGACCGCAGCGTGCGCAGCCCGATGTTCGTTCCGACCGACAGCGTGTTCGGCGGCGTCTCGAATGAGTACCCGTATCTACGACGAGCCTGGTCCAAGACGCTGGGTGGTCCGGTCATCGTTGGCGGGAAATGGAACTTCATTTCGCAGTCGCGCAATGACGCCATGGGGCTTGCCGCGCGCGCGATGGTATCGTTCCCGTCCGGATCGTCATGGGCCAGCACCAACAAAATGGTTGGCGAGTTCGACCTCGTCGCCAGTCGCGAATTCAATCGACAGGTCGAGTTGACGGGAACGGCCGGCGCGGTGTTGCGTCAACAACCGGACGATTTCAAAGTGTCCGATGGCGCAAAGTGGGGCCTGGGCGCCACCTTTCCCAGCCGCTCCCCGTTGCGGGCGCTCGTGGAGTGGCAGGGCGAGTGGGTCATCAAGGACAATACCGAACTCCGCACGCCGCCCTTCATCGCCGAAGACGGAAGCATCGCGCCGCTTCTCAGCCGGATTCACGATCCCGCGAACGTCAAATTCGGCGCGGTCTTCCAGTCGTCCCGCGGCTGGTTCGTCCACGGCGGCCTGAACTGGTCGGCTGGCACCGGCGATCACCTGGTCGGAGGTGTCAATGCGCACGACCACGAATGGGGGTTCGACGTCCGCGTTGGCTACTCGCCCGGCGTGAAGCAGTACGTGCCGCCACCGCCGCCGCCACCACCCCCGCCGCCACCGCCACCGGCACCGCCCACACCGCCGCCGCCCCCGCCGCCCAACCAGAACCCGATCGTCGGGCCGATCAAGTGCGATCCGTGCATCTTGTCGCCGGGCCAGAGCGCGCAGCTCAGTGTCGAGGCCACCGATCCGGACAAGGATCCGCTGACGTACCGATGGAGCGCTCCCGCGGGCACGTTCGGGACGCCGAATGCGCCGAGGACGACATGGACGGCACCGGATCAGGAGGGCAATGTCCCGCTCACCGTTACCGTCGAGGACAACCGTGGCGGTCGTGGAACGAGCACGGTGACCGCCCAGGTGGTGAGACCGGCCGTGAAGGTCGTGGAGTTCGAAGACGTGCACTTCGACTTCGATCGCTACAGTCTGCGACCGGACGCGGTGAGGATTCTGGATGATGCCATCAACACGCTGCGCGCCAACGCAACGATGCGCATCACGATCGAGGGTCACACCTGCAACATCGGCACGGCCGAATACAACCTCGCGCTCGGCGAACGCCGCTCGCAGGCAGTCCGCGAGTATCTCGTGAACCGCGGAATCGGGGCCGACCGGATGCAGACGGTCAGCTACGGTGAGGAACGGCCGAAGCACGACAACAGCCGCGAGGAGACGCGACGACTGAATCGCCGTGCGGCGCTCACGGTGAGACTGCAGTAACGACTGAACGGTCAGGCCACGCGGGACACGAAGTTTTGGCCACGAAGGGCACGACGTTCTGGCCACGAAGGACACGAAGAACACGAAGGTTTCGGGTTTTTCTTCGTGACCTTCGTGACCTTCGTGACCTTCGTGGCTAAGACTTTGTGATCTTCGTGGCTGAACGACGCGCCTTGCGTCAGGTCCCGTCGCGTCCGCATGACGGACTCGGTTGAGCGGGATCCGCCCTGGCTTCCGCACTTGGCGTACCTCGTGCACGCAGGTCGGTATGCGATTCCTGAGACTGTACCTGGTTGGCTACTTCGTTCTGCTGCTCGGCGCGGTGCTCGCGCTCTGGCGGTCCGGCATCCTGCGTCAGATCCCTGGCGTGTGGATCGCGATTGCCGCCGTGATTGCGGTCGGCCTCGGCATCGTCCTCGCCGTGTCGTCTGTGAATCCCGTCGTCACGACGCGCGATTGACGCCGCCCGCATCCCTCGGAGACCGCGGGCCCCATTTGCGCTGATGGAGGCGCGGGTCTTCAGACCCGTGCGCCCATCTCATCCATGGCGCTGGCATGGACTGTGTTAGTGCACAGGTCGCCATGCCTCGGACGCGCTCCTTTCTTACCATTGTTGTCCTCGGCATTTCCCTCGCGCTGGCCGCCTGCCACGAAGAGGGTCAGATCAAGATTGCCAGTCTGAAGCTCAATGGCGTCAAGTCCGTCGACAAGGAACAACTCGCCAATGCGCTGCAGACGAGAGCGGGATCACGCCTTCCCTGGGGGCGAAAGCGGTTCTTCGATCGCCGCGCCTTCGAAGCCGATCTGAAGCGCCTGCAGGCGTTCTATCGCGATCGCGGTTTTCCCGACGCGCGTATCGCCTCGTTTGACGTCAAGCTCAACGACAAGCAAGATCAGGTCGACATCACCGTCAACATCTCGGAAGGCGAGCCGGTTCGCGTTGCGGCACTCGAGGTCGAGGGTGTCGACGTGCTCCCGGAAGGCGAGCGGAAGAAACTGCTCCAATCGATGCCGCTCCAGCCGGAGCAACCGTTCGATCGCCAGCTGGCGCTCGCCGCCCGCGAGCGTGTCGTCAACGCGCTGCGCGACCGCGGATATGCCTACGCCGAAGTGCAGTTGCACGAGGAGACGGTTGGACCGAAGCGCAGCAAGCTGACGCTCCGCGCCACGCCCGGACAACTGGCGTACTTCGGACCGGTTTCGATCGCCGGCAACAAGAGCGTCGACCAGTACGTGATCGAGCGCCAGCTCACGTACAAACCCGGCGAGCTGTTCAAGCGCACCGAGATGCGCGAGAGCCAGCGCAAGCTGTATCGCATGGAGCTGTTCGAGTTCGCGAACATCGAGACGAGCGAGGACCGCGACAAGCAGCCTGTGCAGGTTCCCACGAAGGTGACGGTCGCCGAGGGCAAGCACCAGCGTTTGACGCTCGGCGTCGGATACGGCACCGAGGAACAGGCGCGGACGCGCATACGGTGGGATCACGTCAACTTCACCGGCGGCGCCCGACACGCCGGATTCGAGGGCAAGTGGTCGTCGCTCGACCGCGGCGTGCGGATGGACTTCCAGGAACCGTACTTTTTCAGCCCGCACTTCTCGTTGGCATTCCGGGGCGAGGCCTGGCAGGCCAGGGAGCCCGTGTACTCCGCCAACCGGGTCGGTGGACGTTTCATCCTCACGCATCAGGCCAACTCCGCCAACAAATGGTCGGTGTCGCTTATTGACGAGTACCAGCGGAGCAGCATCGCCCCCGCGGGGCTGCTCGATTTCACGATCCGGAATGCGCTGATCTCGCTCGGCCTCGACCCGCGCACGGGAGAACAGCGCGGGACGCTCTCGGCCGTCGCCTTCGATGTCAGTCGCACGACCTCGAACAGCGTGCTCGACCCCCGGCACGGTTACATCTTGTCATGGCATCTCGAGCAGGCGGGCTCGTGGTTGTGGGGCGACTTCAACTACTGGTCCACGCAGGGCGAGGCGCGACACTACCTGCCGATGGGGCGGAGGCTCGTGCTGGCGAACCGGCTCGGTGCCGGCACGATCGACGGCAGGGGCGATCTCGAGGCCAACGTGCCGTTCTACAAGCGGTTCTTCCTGGGCGGCGCGTCGAGCCTCCGCGGGTGGGGACGGTTCGAGGTCAGTCCGCTGAGCGGATTCGGGCTTCCGATCGGCGGCCACACGTTCCTCGAGGGATCGAGCGAGGCGCGCCTGCCGGCGATATGGGGCAAGCTCGGCGCGGTCGCGTTCCTCGACTACGGCAACGTGTGGCCTGGCATCTTCGAGTTCGGCAAGCTCCGCTACGCGGTGGGCCCCGGCCTTCGCTACCTGACGCCAATCGGTCCGGCGCGATTCGACTTCGGCTGGCAGCTCGCCCCGATCGACAACCTGCGCGTCAACGGCGATCCGGAGCAACGTCACTGGCGCGTCCACTTCAGTATCGGACAAGCCTTCTAATCTGTGATTGGTGATTGTTTTGTGATTTGTGATTTGTGATTTGTGATTTCAAACCAATGACTCAACCGAAGAGTGGAAATCGTTTGGCGTACATCACGGATCGAGAGCCGCGAATCGCAAATCGGCAATCACAAATCGCAAAACAATCACGAATCACAAATCGCAAATCACCAATGATTTGATTATGTCTGTGGCCCGCAGATCGCTCCAGATCGTCGCCTTCATCGCCACACTCGTCATCGGCGTCACCTCGATGGCCGTGATCGTCACGCAGACCACGTGGTTCAAGGAATGGCTGCGCGGCTTCATCGTCCGGCAGGCCGAGGACTACGTGAACGGACGGCTGTCGATCGGCCGTCTGGACGGGAACCTGTTCTTCGGCGTCGAGCTCGAAGACGTGGATGTCACGATGAACGGCAAGAGGGTGGTCGAGGTCAAGGACATCGGCCTCGATTACAACTTCCTCACGTTCCTCCGCGGCGACGTGGTGCTCAACGACATCCGGCTCAACAAGCCCGTCATCCGTGTCGAGAAGACGCCCGAGGGGTGGACGCTCACGCAGTTGATCAAGGCGCGCACGCCTGACCCGAAGGAGCCGAAGTGGCGCCGCACGCTCGCGGTTGGCGAGATCGGCGTCACTGATGGCGAGCTGTACTTCGACGACGCGAAACCCGTCGGGACCGCCGGTGTCGAGGCGGCCGTCAACGTGCCGCAGCGCATCGACAGGCTGAACGCCTCGGTTGGCGTGACGACCGACGAGAACGCGCTGAACGTGAAGATCGGGCACGTGTCGCTGCGCGCACACGAACCGGAGTTCGGCCTCAACGATCTCTCCGGCCGGATCGTCCGGACCGCGAACGGGGTGACGTTGGAGAACGTGGCGGTGCGTACAGAGGAGAGCTCGCTGCAGGTTGGCGGCGTCATACGGAACATCGAGAAAGGCAACCTGGTCGTCGATCTCAAGGCTTCGTCGGACAAGCTGGCACTCAACGAGATCGCCAAGCTCGTGCCGGCTCTCCGCGGCATGCCTCTCCAGCCTGCGTTCGAGCTGTCCGCCCGCGGGCCGGCGGATCGTCTCGCCGTTCAATTGAATGCCCGCGAGGCACAGGTCGGCAACGTGATTGGCGACCTCACCATCGACGCGGTCGAGCCGGACCGGCGGGTTGCGGGCACTGTCCGTCTCGCGCACTTCAACGTGGCTCCGGTGGTGAAGAACAACGCGTTCAAGAGCGATGTTTCCGGTCAGGGTCAGCTGGATCTGACGCTTCCGTCGGGCCAGCAGCCGCTGAGCGGCACCTACTCGATCAATGCGTCGCGCGCGATGGTCGCCGGATACGAGGCGCGCGACCTCAAGGCGAAGGGGCGCATCGACGGCGACACGATCCGTCTCGACGGCGGCGCTGCCGCGTACGGTGCACGGGCAACGGCCGCGGGAACGGTCAAGATCGCCACGCCCCTGGAGCTCGATCTCAAGGGCAGCGCGGCCAAGGTGGATCTCCGCAACCTGCCGCCGCAGGTGAATGCGCCGCGTGTGCCGAGCAATCTGCAGTTGGACTACGACCTGAGCGGCCGCGGCGATGTTTTCTCGGGGAGTCTCCGTCTGGCGACGTCGACGCTCGCGGACGCCACCATCGCGTCCGGCACGACGGCCAGCTTCACCGTTGGCGGCGGTGCGGCCCCGGAGTACGCCGCCGATGGATCCGCCAGCAATCTGGACCTCCAGAAGGTCGGTCGCGGATTCGATATCGGCGCCCTTGCGGCCGACCGCTTCCGCAGCCGCATCAACGCGTCGTTCAGCGTGAAGGGAAGCGGCGGCGGTTCGACGCCGCTCACCCTCGATGCCTCGGGCGTCGTGACCGACTCGGAGCTGTTCGGCGCCAGCTTCCCGCGCATGGACCTCAAGACCATGTTCGCCGGCTCCGATGCGCAGGTCCGTGCCCTCGGACAGTTTGCGGGCCTGGATCCCGCGGTTGTGAGCGGCAATGAGCGGCTGGCCGGGAAGGTGACCGGCGCGGTCGATGTCAACACGACGCTGAGGAATTACCGCGACGGCGTCACGGTTGATTCGATCGACGCGAGCGGTCGCGTCAATCTCGGCACGTCGTCTATCGGGGACGTCTCGATCGATTCGGCGGTTTTCGACGGGACCTACGCGAATCGCGTCGGCCAGTTGAACCAGTTCTCCATCGTGGGACCCGACGCGAACGTCAACGGAACGGGGACCATCGCGTTGAACGACACGGGGGCGTCGAACATGAACGTCCACGCCGAGAGCCCCTCGCTCGACCGGATCGGGGAGCTGATCGGCCAGCCGATCAAGGGCGCCGCCACCGTCGACGCGAAGATCACCGGCAACGGCCGCGAGCTTCAGGCAGCCGGGACGCTGAAGGGGAGCAACGTCGGCCACGGCAACAATGAGGCTCTCAACCTCGACACGACGTTTACCGTGCGGGTGCCCGAACTGCGCGCGGTGGATGCTGCGCTCGACGCCAAGAGCAAGGCAACGCTCCTCGAAGTCGCCGGCGAACACATCACCGAGCTGACGGCCGACACGAAGTACGCCGGTCGGCGGCTCGACTTCGACGCGACCGCCAAGGAGGGCGTCCGCAACGTGGGCGCCGCCGGCTCCATCGTGTTCCATCCGGAGCACCAGGAAATTCACATCCGCAACCTGTCGCTGCGCTCCGGAAACGTCGAGTGGCGGACCGCACCCGAGAGCAGTGCGGCCATCCAATACGCCAAAGAACGCATCGGGATCGAGAACATGCGTCTGGTGAACGGAGATCAGCGCATCGAAGCCGACGGCGTCATCGGGTCGCCGAGCGAGACGCTCAAGGTCCGCGCGGACAACGTCGACCTCGCGCAGCTCGAGCAGTTGATGCTGACGAACCGTGGGTTCACTGGCCGTCTCAATGCAACCGCCACCGTGTCGGGGCGCGCCGACACGCTCCGCGCCAACGGACAGTTCGAGATGGCGCCGGGGGCGTTCAAGAACTTCAAGTTCACGCGGCTCGGCGGCACGGCGGACTATGCGCCGCGTGGTGTGAAGCTCGACGTGCGCCTGGAGCAGACGCCGCAGGCGTGGCTGACGGCCAAAGGTTTCGCCCCCATGTCCCTCTTCCGGCCCACCACCGAAGCGGAACGCGGGGGTGCGGGCGAGCCAGTCGATCTCCGCCTCGAGAGCAGCAAGGTCGATCTCGGCATCATTCAGGGGTTCACTCAGGAGGTTTCACGGGTCACTGGAACCTTTCAGGTCAATCTGCACGTGACCGGAACCGGTTACGACCCGCACACCACGGGCGCGATCGAGGTCGAGAAAGGCGCATTCGCGGTTCCGTACCTGAAGACGTATTACACGGGCCTCGACACGCGCGTCGAGTTCAAGCCCGATCTGGTGGAGATCCAGAAGCTCACGATCGCCGACGACCACAAGAACTCGATGACCCTGTCGGGCGCGCTGGCGACCCACGAGCGTCAGATCGGCAATGTCGACCTGAAAATTCAGTCGAACAACTTCGAGGTCATCCACAACGACCTCGCCGTCCTGAAGCTCGACACCGACGTGCGCGTGACGGGCGAGTTGCGCGAGCCCAAGGTTGTCGGCAGCATCGACGTGCACAGCGGGACGATCGACGTTGCGCAGGTGATCGAGCGGGCGACCACCGATCCGTATGCGACCGAGGCCACCGAGCTCGAGCCCGCTGCCGGCAAGAACACCGTTCAATCGAACCTGTTCGATGCCCTCGACCTGGAAGTTGGTCTGGCCGTTCCCGGCAACCTCATCCTCAAGGGAACAGACATACGGCCGGCGAATTCGCCGATCGGCATCGGTGACATCAGCGTGACCGTCGGCGGCGCGGTTCAGATCAAGAAGCCCCGCGCCGGCAAGGTGCAGCTCATCGGGGAGGTCAACACCGTCCGCGGCAGATACGACTTTCAGGGACGCCGCTTCGAGATTCTGCGGGATGGCCGCATCCGCTTCGGTGGCGGGGAAGAGATCGATCCGGTGCTCGACGTGCGCACCCGCCGGATCATCTCGGGGGTCGAGGCGTTCGTCCGCATCGGAGGGACCCTGCGGCAGCCGGAGCTGACGTTCAGCAGCCGCCCGCCGCTCGACCAGGCGGACATCCTGTCGCTCATCGTGTTCAACGCCCCGATCAACGAGCTCGGCGAAGGCCAGCAGATATCGGTCGGCGAACGTGCTGCGGCGCTCGCCAGTGGCTATATCACTCAGGGGTTCACGCGGTCGGTTGCCAACGCGCTCAACCTCGAGGAATTCGAGATCGTGGCCGGGGATCAAGGTGCAGGTCCGAGCCTGACGGTTGGCCAGCAGGTCGGAGACAAGACCTTCGTGCGTCTGCGGCAGGGATTCGGGGCCGAGCAGGCGACCGAGATGATCCTCGAGTACCAGATCACCGACTTCCTCCGGTTCCAGGGATCGGTGGCCGAAACGTCCGGCGGCCTGCAGCGCTCCGCCTTCCGCCGCATCGAACGCGGCGGCGTCGATCTGATCTTCTTCTTCAGTTACTAGGCTCATGGCTTAGCGCTCAAGGCTCGGGGCCTGATTCTCGTTTGCTGCGTCGAGGGTTTCGCGACGTGCACTGGAATCGGGCCTTAAGCCCTGAGCCCTAAGGAGCCTGATCGAAATTGAATGGTCAACTTGCGTCGCTCATCCAACGCAGAGCAGGCGGAGGTCACCGAGACGTTTCCACGCAGAGAAGGCGGAGCCGCGGAGGTGCGCGGAGACCGGCCACCACTCCGCCGCCGGTGGGTGCCGGCCGCCGTGCGGCCGGCACATCGATCGAGCGGCACCACGGAAACACAAGCGGGTTCTGCGCATTTTGCCGTTTGTGTTTCCGTGCTGCCGCCCGATCGATGCCGCGCGCAGCGCGCCCACCGGCGGGAGATGCGTGTCATTTCTCTCCGCGTGACTCCGCCCCTCAGCGTCCTCTGCGCGACATCGTCTCCGCGCTCTCCGCCATCTTTGCGAGCGATGACAAGGTAATTTACGTCAGCCTCCTTAGCTTTGCGAGCGCCCTTATCGCGAGGCCAACCACTTCCCCGCCGCATGCCATGTCCATCGACGCGAACCGGTTCTGCAAAAAATAGCGTGCATCGATCTCGCGCAACGCGCGGGGACGATCTCCGGCCATCCCGGCGGTGAAATCGGTCCCCGCGGTCGAGCGCGCGGGGACGATTCAACGCCGAGCGCGCGGAGCGGATCTAAACGCGGAGCGCGCGGAGCACGCCAGAGAATTCCTGAAAAACTCTCGGCGCTCTCGGCGTTTAACTCGAATCCGCAGCCTCAAGTGTGTCCACGCGGCCGTGGCCGAGCGCGACGGTTTCAACGCCGAGCGCGCCGAACACGCCTGAGAGTTTCTGGACGCAACTTGCGCGGGCGTCGGGGGGGTGGCGGCGGCCGAGCGCGCGGGGACGATTCAACGCCGAGCGCGCGGAGCGGATCTAACCAGTCAAGGGCGCTGCCAGGCGCTGCCCTTGATATCCCGGCAGAGCCCTCGCGCCTGGTTAGACCCAGTGTCTTCTTGGCGCGCTCCGCGCGCCTCGCCCGTTATGCGGTCGCACAACGAGTACAAAATTCGCGTGTGTGGCCGCATAACGGGCTAAACGCGGAGCGCGCGGAGCATGCCAGAGAATTCCTGAAAAAGCTCTGCGGCCTCGGCGCTCTCGGCGTTTAATCCGTGTCCGCGGTCTCCGCCGTGTCCGCCCCGCAGGGCCGAGCGCGCGGAGACGGTCTCAAACGCCGAGCCCGCGGAGCACGCGGGAGATTGCTGAAGCAACGTGCGCGGCCTCGGGTGTGTCGGTGGGGCAGTGGCCGAGCGCGCCGAGACGATCTCAACGCGGAGTGCGCCGAGCACGCCAGGGAGTTTCTGAGAAAACTCTGCGGCCTCGGCGCTCTCGGCGTTTAATCCGTCTCCGCGGTCTCCGCTGTGTCCGCCCCGCACGGCCAGCGCGCGGAGACGGAAACCGCGAACTGTCGAGGGTTGGCCACGATTGTCGCAGTGCATATCGGGTGGCACGACCCCGACCGATTCGACCCGCGGGCTCGGCGCTCTCGGCGTTTGAATCCGTCTCCGCGGTCTCGGGTGGTTCGCGGGGCAGGGGCCGAGCGCGCGCGGACGATCTCAACGCGGAGCGCGCAAAAGCCGCACCAGAGAATTTCTGAAAGGGGACTCCCGGCCTCAGCGCCCTTGGCGTTGAGCTCCGCCTCCGTCG
>DASYQV010000229.1:0-18304 GCA_036005125.1 Vicinamibacterales bacterium | reverse complement strand
CCATTCGAATCATGTAGTCCCCCGCAGTCCCAGAACCTCGCCAAGCTCGACCAGAACCGGTGGCCTGCCTTTGACAAGCACCATGAGCGCGAGATCTTCCTGAGCTTCGAACTGGAACTCGAACTCGCCAACGCGATTGGTGGCCGTTGCGGCCAGCTCGCGATCGCCCTGCAGCAGGAGGACCTTGGGCCTCGGCGCTCGCGACCTCGGCTCACGGATAGCAACACGCTTTGCGTCGGCAACCTGACCTGTCAAAGCCAACTCGTTCGAACCGGCCCGTGGTTCGATGCTGAAGTCGATCGAGAAGGAGCCGGCCTGATAAAGGAGGTGACGCAGGAGCGGTGCCATCGCGCCGCGGATGCCCACCGGACTGGCGCCGTGAAGGTTGTCGAACAGCAGCACCGCGTGGATGGGCGTCAGTTTGCGTTCCGCGCGGAAAGCTCGGAATTGGGCGCGTGCGATGGCCAA
Source organism: Vicinamibacterales bacterium (assembly GCA_036005125.1). Lineage (GTDB taxonomy): Bacteria > Acidobacteriota > Vicinamibacteria > Vicinamibacterales > UBA2999 > DASYQV01. Next base: position 17,836 of record DASYQV010000229.1, on the reverse strand, counting down.
TGCGTCGTCTGGCGGGCTATAAAGAGACTCTCTGTCAGCACGTTGACGTACGGAAAGCCACAGGTCCCTCGCGTGGAGACACCGGCCGCAGCCGGTCCTGAGATGTCGATCGACCGCCTCGGCGTCATCTGGTGCCAGCGTCCCGCGGACGAAATCGACCCAGATATCGTCGGTAATGTGCTTCATCGGTGCCTCCGCTGAAAATGAGCACGCAGCGCGCCAAAAAATATAGGCCCCTACACAGTCAAGGGCTGTGCCGGGCTTTGCCCTCGATATCTTTCACCCCTGGCGGTCCAGCTCCGCGGACCGCGAAAACCAGCGCTAGTGGTCGCGAAACTTCCCTACGAGCGCGAACGGCGCCCAGTAGTAGGGATGGGGGTGGCGAGCTTTGGTCTCGCGCATCGCGTCCCGGACGGCCGAGGCGGTGTCCTCGCCGATGCGCGCCCGGTAAAAACGGGTCATGAAAGATGTGGTCCCCTCGTCGTGCACGTCCCACAAGCTCAGCAACAGCGAACGAGCGCCAGCACACAGGAGGCCACGGCTGATACCAAGGATCTCGTCGCCTGCGGCAGCAACGTTCAGCCCGGTCGCGCAGCCGCTCAAGGTGACCAGCTCCGCGGGCAGCCGAAGGCGATACAGGTCGTACACGTTGAGGTAGCTGTCGCCGAGGCCGATCGCCGAGAACATCGGGTTGTCCTGTCGGAAGTACCCATGCGACGCGATGTGCACGACACGGCTCGAGGATCCAACCGATCGGAGAACGTCAAGCGTGGCCGCGGCCCCGACGTAGAGCTTGGCCTCCGGAAGCGCCTCTGCCACCTGACGGGCTTCGGCCTCGATGAGCGGCGCGCGCGCGTCGGGCACTGCGAGGACCAGTGATCGAACAGCGGTCGTGGCGGGTCGCCGATCGGCGAGCGCGTACACGCTCGCGCTTGGCGCGTACGAGACCGTGCAGGCGTCGATGACGTAGACGTCACCGTCGTGGAGCGCATGGAACGGGACGTAGTGCAACAGCCGGTGAGGCACGACGAGCAGGTGCATGCCCCGGATCTCGTCCCAGATCGGACCCAGAAGCTCCGCGTGTAACTCGCTGAGGTGATCCCGGACCGATTCCAGCAGCAGCGATTCGAACTTGCGGACGTACTCGTCGCCGAGCTGGAACTTCGCGAGCTGGAATCGCAGCCGACGGATGCAGTTGTCCACGCGACGGACGGACGCGAGCGGGACGACCCGCAGCCGGTCGCGCGTGACGAGCCACACGAGGAGGCGATCGCCGGTCTGGAAGTACTCGAGCAGCACGGCGTCGGAGGGAAGTGCGTGCCGGACCTGTTCCAGCGTCAGCGTGGTGGATGTGTAACGTTCGACCTCGCCCAGGCGGGAGGAGGGCCGCTGGCGAAGAACCCGGGTCAGTTCTTTCTCCCGCACGGCGACCTCGCGCTCGAGCTGGCGGAATCGCTCGGTGTCCAAGTCGGCGACGCCAAGCTGCTCGGTCTCCAGGAGGCGGTAATGCGCGTTGAGCTCGAGACGCAGCTCGCGGATTCTTGCGGCAGTCGGATCGTCCATCTCGTCGACGTCCGCGAGCGATCCGAGCGGGCGGGCGATCAGGTCGAGGAGGCTTCGGCACTTGGCCTGCTCGACATAGGAGAACGCTTCCTCGAGTCGCGATGGCGTGCCCTCGTCCAGACACAACGTGATGAGACCTTCATAGAGCTCCTGCTTGTTCCGGACGAAGGCAATCTTGAGCTCGTCGCCGCGGAGCTCGCCGCGTAGTCGTTCGAGCTCACGGCGCGCCACCTCGAACGCCGCCGCGGCGAGGGATCGTTCGCCGGCTGCGGCGCATACCTGCCCTTCGACCAGATGCGCTTCGTAGCGCAGCGCCGGCGTGTCCAGCTCTGCGATCTGCCGGAGCGCGTTCTGGCAGCCGCGGTGAGCGGACGCGACGTCGCCCCGGTGCAGATCGAGGCGGGCCTGAAGCAGATGGCAGAGCGCGGCCTTCGTGAGGAGCGGCGACGAGGCAAAGAAGCCGAGCGCGGCGTCGCACAGGCGCTGCGCTTCGTCGATGCGTCCCTCCTGAAACAACAGCACGGCACGGTAGAGGTCTATCAGCGACGGCCAGACATGGTTCTCTTCGAAGACGAACAGGCGCCGCGCTTCGTCGAACACGTCGAGCGCGCGGGCGGTGAGACCCTCCCGGCCGAAGGCAATCGCGGTGTTCGCGAGGGCCTTCGCCGACTCGTACCGCATGCCAAGCTTGTCGAACATGGTGCAGGCCTGTTCCGCCATCTCGCGCGCGTCGGCGTTCAAGCCAAGTTCGACGTAGATCTCCGAGAGATCCAGTTGACAGAGCGCTGAGTGGTATCGGTCGTCGTGTGTGCGGAAGGCGTCGGCTGCCTGGTTCAGCAGGTCGATGGCGCGCGCGTACTCGCTGCGCAGGTAGTACATCCACGCGATGTTGTAATCGGTCTGGACGACCAGGAGCGGCATCCGATGCTCGACGCAGAGCTCGCGCGCGGCCTCGTATTTCGCAAGTGCCTCGGGGAAGCGCATCAGGCTCGTGAGCGTGACCGCTTCGTTGTGCAGCGCGGTGACGATGCCTTCGACATCGCCGAGCGCGCGCACCTGTTCGCGTCCCAGCGCATACGAGGCGAGCGCCTCCTCGAATCGATCCTGTCGATGAAAGATGTTCCCGGTATTGATGGTGAGCCGCGCCAGCCGGAGCCCGTCACCGAGCTTTGTAAACAGCTCGCGTGCGCGCCCGGCCGCCCGTATGGCCTCGTCGTACCGGCCAAGATGAATGAGCGGCTGAAGCAGCGCATTCAACGTGCGCGCAGCTTCCGCTTCGTCCCCTGCGGCATCGAACACGGCGAGCGCCTGCTCATGACACTCGACCGCCTTCTGGTTGGCTCTCAATGCCCAGAGCGCATTTCCCTGGGCCCGCAGGGTAAGAGCGCGAAGGTGCTCGTCTTCAAGCCGGCGGGCGATGGCGTGTGCCGCCTGCGCCAACGCAAGCGACCGCCGTCTGTCGACGTGAAGTTGCTCGCGGGCGGCGGCGATCAGCCGGTCGACGATCGTGGCCTGCAGGAGCTCCGGTCGCCGGTCGAAACAGATCGCCCGGCTGGCGTCATCCGTCAGTGTGACCAGGGTCTCGACCGCTTCTTCCAGAACCGCCCTCAAAACCAGACCTCTTGAGCTGACGCCGCAGTCCTCGAAGGCAGCGCCGGCGCAGGAACCCGATGGAGCCCGTCGCGACGCCAAGCGTGGTGGCGACTTCCGAGTACGGACGCGCCGGCGTCTCGTAAAACAACATACGGATTATCTGCCGGCATCGCGGCGCGAGACCGGCAATCGCATCGCGTAATACCTGATCCCGTTGGAGCTCCTCCAGCATTTCTTCAGGAGTGGCCTGCGGAAGAGCCGCCTGCTCGAACACGTCCGGCTCCGCGCCGCCTTCCGGACAATACAATCCCTCGCGCCGTTTCCACCGCCAGCACTTGCGCATGGTCGTTTGCATCAACCACTTCGGCAGCGCGTCCGGGTTGCGGAGACGGGGCAGCTCGGTGAGCAGGTCCAGCGAGACCGTCTGGAAGATGTCGCGTGCGTCGGCCTGCGAAAGCCCGTGATTAACGGGAATGGAGTAGATGAGGTTCTTGTACCGATCGAGCAGCGCGGCCCATGCCTCTTCGTCGCCATTCCTGCAACCCGCGATGAGACTGCTGTCGGACCGGCGTCGCGTTGGTTTGACCACGGTCTGCTCGAGGTTGGGCACATTCACCACGCGCCGGTTCCCGTGATGCAAGGAGGCCGCCGATCGATATTGGCACGTTTACGTGCGCTTTCCATGTGAATCGCGGGACTATATCAAGTGGCGGCGTCCGCGCCCCTTTTGAGATATAAAGATAGCATTGCACGTCATGCAGCCGCCCGTTACACACTCGGCGTCTGAGGTCGTGGGTGAAAGATGTTGGTCCGTTTAACACAGAAACTGGCTGAATGCCTGGACGGCGTTGACCTCTCGACCCGTTCCGTGGACGAGATATTCGATCTCCCTTCCCGTGATGCTGAGCTTCTCATCGCCGAACGATGGGCCACACCTGTTGGCGAACGCCGATCCATGATGCAAGTGTCGGCCGTCCGCGCCGAGGCCGCGAGCGCAGCGAGCGCTGTCTTACCCGGCGCGAATGCTTCCACCCACCGCGGCTCGGTCCTGGGAAAGATGGCGTCTTCGCGTACCAGGCGGCCGTAGAACCCACCCGAGCCTGACACGCCTCGCAAACCGGGCCACGTGTTTCGAAAGCCGCGTGACGTACGTCTGTTCTCATCTGCCCAATCCCAGCGAGCCGTTCGCACGTCAAAAGGGATCGGCACATGCGCTCCCTCACAGCGACGCTGGACCGAATCCTGCACCCAGCACAGGGCTCTACGTTGATGCGCGGGAGAACCAGGCAGCTGGTTGGCGCAATGTCTTCCTGGCGGGCCACGGGCAGCTCGTCCGTTATGCGATCCAGCTGCCGATACAAATTTCCGTCGCGAGCCGCATAACGGACTCATGCTCCGCGGCGGCTCGACCTGGAAGATGCTCCGTGTTTTGAGAGAAACGCGGACACCCCGGGGAACGCTTCGCAGTCGGAGGAAACCATGTTGGACACCGCGTCGAAGAAAACACTGGACTTCGCGCCGGGCAAATCTATCGCGGTCAAATCGGTTGCCCCGGATACCCGGAAGGATGTTGACGAAACCGCGCCCGCGGCGCCCGCAACGCTGAAGTTACCCACGCCTTCATCCCGGCCGGGACCGAAGGAACCGCGAATCGAGAGAATCGCGAGACGAGCCCACGAGATTTATGTCGCTCGAGGCGGAGAGCACGGGAAGGCACTCGATGATTGGCTGAGGGCCGAACGTGAAATCGATGCGGAGGACGAGCAGGAGCGGGCGCCGAACGCTCGAACGTGACGCGCCAAGATCGAGAAGCCGTACGTAGGCCAGGTCTTTAGACCCGGCGCGGCAGGCTCTTTAGACCCGGCGTGTGCCGCATCTAAAGATGCGGCCTACCAACCGGGAGGCCTCCCGCTACTTCAAGCGGCCGAGCCAACGGGGCACGTGGCGGCAGTATTCGTCGTAGGACGCGCCGTACTCCCGGCGCAGGTGCGGCTCTTCCTGAAACACAACGGTCAGGTGGAAGAAGAGCCACAATGCGAGGCCGTAGAACGCCACGCAGATTGAAGCGAAGACGATCGCCTGACCGAAGACCACGAGCAGCACGCCGACGTACATCGGGTTTCGCGACACACGATAGAGCCAGTCCCGGACGAGGACGGGTGGCTCCTCGCCAATCAACGTCCTCACCCCACGCGTGAAGAAGATCGCCGGTGTACCGCCCGACCTCAGGAATCTAACCAGGCACGCACCGTACACCGTCGCGCCGGCCGCAATCGGTATCAACCCGATCTGCCACAACCCACCCGCCATGCTGCCGTCCCTGCAGACCAGCCCGGGCAGAAAGACGCCGACAAGACCGGGAACGAGAACCGTGAAAATGAGGCCGCGTATCCACAGCATGGCGCACGTCGCAGAGTGAGGGGAAACCGCAGCGACGAACCAGTCACGGGCTCCGCCCTTGATATCTTCCACCCCAACGCGCCAAGGACGCGCGTTGGGGACCCCGGTCCGGCGGAGCCCGCGACTGGTTGCCAGTGTCTCTTTGGCGCGCTTTGCGCGCCAATCAACACGTTACATTTCCGCCTGGCGGATCTCGCCGATTCCAGGATCGGCGTCGTCCACGATGCTGCGATTCGTCTGACGCAAGGGAAGGTCGACGAGCAGCACCGCAAAGACGACCCCGATCAGCACGACGACCGCGCCGCAGAGAAACACGTCGTGGAGCGAGGCCGCGAGCGCGTGTCGCACGGCTCCAAAGGCTGGCGCCATGCGCGCGAGTGCGTCAGGACCGGCCGCCTGGATGCGGGCGGTGACCTCCGGGTTCATGAGTGCCTGCGGATTCTGGAACGACGCACGGAGGCCTGGCGGGATTATCGCTGAGATCTCGGGTCGCAGCGCCTGTCCGAGGGCCGTCGAGAAGCGATTCGTCAGCAGCGCGCCGAACGCGGCTGCGCCGAGCGCGCCGCCCATTGAGCGGAGAAACTGGACGGTTGAGGTGGCGATCCCGAGATCCCGGACGTCCACGGCGTTCTGCACCGCGATCGTAAAGACGGGCAGCGTCAGCCCGAGCCCCACGCCCATCACCATCATGTTCCGCAGCACGGTGCTGTAGGAGGTGGATACGTCCATACCCGAGAGCAGGAACATCCCGATCGCCGCCAGTCCGACGCCGACGACGGCAATCGCCTTGTAACGACCGGTTCGCATGATGATCTGGCCCGCAGTCATGCTTGCGCCGATGAGCGAGAACATCATCGGTGTGACCACGGCGCCGCTTTGTGTCGCCGACTTGCCGATGACCCCTTGTATGAACAGCGGGATGAACAACGCGGTGCCGAACATTCCCACCGCCACGAGAGTCGCCGCCGCCGCCGAGGTCCAGACGACGCGGTTGCGGAAGAATGCGGGAGGCAGAATCGCCTCCGGCACCCGTATCTCGATCAACAGGAAGGCCACCGTCATGAGAAGGCCGATGGACACGAGCGTGGCGATCTCGGCGGAAGCCCAGGCATACTCCCGCCCTCCCCACGACAGCGCGAGCAGCAGCGGAACGACCGCCAGCACCAGCGTAGCGGCGCCGAGCCAGTCGATGCGGCGCGCGGCCCTCCGCGTCACGATGTGTGGAAACGCATAGTAGAGAATCACAAGGGCCGCAATGCCGATAGGCAGGTTCACGTAGAAGCACCAGCGCCATCCGGGGCCGTCGGTCAGGAAACCGCCGACGGCTGGACCGATGACGCTTGCAAACCCGAACACCGCGCCCATGATGCCGCTCGCCCGCCCGCGGCGGGCCGGAGGAAACAGGTCGGCGATCGTGGTGAACGCCATCGCCTGCGAGAAGCCGGCGCCGATTCCCTGGATTCCACGAAAGATGACGAGCTGGGTCATGCTCGCTGCCGCGCCGCAGAGCGCGCTGCCGCCGACGAAGATAGCGACCCCGGCGAGCAGGAACGGCTTCCGGCCATAGAGATCGGATATTTTGCCGACGATCGGCACGATGACCGTGGCGGCCAGCATGTAGACGGTGGTCACCGCGGCGTAGTGCTCGAACCCGTGGAGCTCCGCGATGATCCGGGGCATCGCCGTGCCGACGATTGTGCTGTCGAGCGCGGCCAGCAGCATGGCCGACACCACTCCGGCCATGCTGGCGATGACAACGTGTCGTGGAAGTTCAGCGTCGCTGATTTGCGTGAACCCGCCGGATTGACGACTCAGGTGTGGCTCCTTGGATGTGAGGGGCAGCGGCGCACTATTGTGGCATCAATCGCGGTCACGTACGTAGGCCGCTCAGGTAGGACGCAGGCGGGGTCTATGACCCGGCTCAGCGTTTGGATGTCGGGTAATGGTCCTGGGCCGGATCGAAAGATCCGGCTTACGTACGGAATCTCGAGATGACACCGGGCCGGATCTAAAGATTCGGCCTGCGTACGGAATCTCGAGATGACACTATTAGATCCGGCCTACGTACCGAATCTCGAGACGACACTGGGCCGGATCTAAAGATCCGGCCTACGTACGGGGCAGAGCAGGGACGTCGGCTTCGGGTCGCTGGAGCGGAAGCCGGGCGGCCTCCCATGCGGCCAGGCCGCCGATGAGCTCTACGAGGCCATTGAACCCGCGGGGTTGAAGCAGGCTGATCGCAATCGACGACCGGTAGCCGCCGGCGCAGTGTACGAACATCCGCCGGTCGCGGGGCAGCTCGCCGACACGCGCCGGGAGCTGATTGAGTGGAACGTTCAAGCTGCCGGGAACATGTTTCGCCCGCCATTCGCGGGCGGTGCGCACGTCCAGCACGACCGAAGGCCCGGATGCCCGAAGCTCTTCTGCCATGACGGCGGCGGTCACCCTCTCTGTTCGACCAAGCAGATCGGATCGAAGGGCAAGCGCCTGCATGCCGCCCTCCAGATATCCCGAGACATTGTCGAATCCGATGCGACCCAGGCGCATCACGGCTTCGCGCTCGCGCCCCGGCTCCGCGACGATCACGATTGGACGCTCGCGGCTGAGGACCGTGCCGGCCCACGTCGCGTACTGTCCGCTCAAGCCGATGTTGATGGCGTAGAGGAGATGCCCCTTCGCGAATTCGCCCGCCTCTCGAACGTCCAGCACCTGAGCGCCGCTTCGCTGCAGTTCGAGGACCCGTTGGAGCGGCAATGGAGTCAACACGATCTCCAGGTTCGCGTCGAGCGTCGGGTGCTCCTTCGAGTTGAGTACCGCGTCATAGGTGAAGTACTCCGGCGCGTCAGGCTGGTCCGCAATGACCAGGGATACGAACTGCTCCTGCGACATCGGCTGCAGCGCGTAGTTCGACCGCCGCTGTTCGCCGACGGTGGACACGGTTTCAGCGCTGATCGCTTTGCCGCACAACGATCCCGCCCCGTGTGCCGGGTAGACGAGCGTGGGATCGGGCAGCGGCAGGAGCTTCGTGCGCAACGACTCGAACAGCAGGCGTCCGAGCTCGGTTGGCGACCAGCCGAGCGCAGCTCTCAGATCGGGGCGTCCGACGTCTCCAATGAAAAGCGTGTCGCCGGTGAGGACCGCGAAGGGACTCGTGGCGTCCCGCGCCAGGTCGTGAACCAGGATCGAGATCGATTCCACGGTGTGTCCCGGGGTTTCGAGGGCGGTGAGACGAACGCGGCCGAACTCGACCGTATCTCCATCCTTCATTGGCGTGAACGCATACTCGGCACGCGCACGGGCGCCCAGGTAGATGCGGGTGCCGGCGGTCCGGTCTCGAAGCTCCAGATGGCCGGCGACGAAGTCTGCGTGGAAGTGGGTGAGGAACACGTGCCGAATCTGCAGGCCGTGGCGCCCCGCTTCCTCCAGATACGGCTCGACGTCCCGCTGCGGATCGACCACGGCTGCCGTGCGCGTCTCCTCGTCGCCAATGAGATACGACGCGTGCGCGAGACAATTCAGATAGAACTGTTTGAAGATCATCGCCCCTCCGCCTCACTCGATAGACTCATTCTCCCCGGGGGCCCGCCGATGAGCAATTTGTCAGAGGATGAAGAGTCGATGAGTTTTTGATGAGGGAGAGCGCAGAGGGGCGGCCGGGCAGAGGGGCAGAGACAGTTTAAACGTCGAGATCGCTGAGGGCGCCGAGAACCTTTCAGCAAAACTCCGCGAGTTCGGCGATCTCGGGGTTGAAATCCGTCTCCGCGTCGCTCCGCTTGCTCTGCGCCGGGCATTGGTGTGCGCCGCGAAGTGCTCTGCGTTGGGCAGCCGGCTACGCCTGGGACGGCGAACCGTTCGCGCCGTTCGATGCCGGCACGCTGAAGCGAACCATCAGGCGGAAAACGAGCACGAGCACGCCCTTGGCGCTTGCGACGGCCAGGGCGCCGGAGCTGGCCAACAGCGCGACGATGGTCAACTGGTCCATTTGCCGAGACAATCGGCAGGAGCACGGAAAACTGCAGCCACCCGGTCGCGGGATGCCACGAACGGACAGGAGCGTCCGTCTCGCGGCGGCGCGGACCCCATAACGGTCTCGATGCCGAGCCGGTTCCATGCCTTTCCGGACCGCGATCGGCCACCCTTCACCTGCCCGTCCAGACCCTGGTACTCCGTCTGTGCGTGTCGCCTGCTGCCTACGTTAATGACCTATGAGATGCCGGTGCGGTGACTGAACCGGTGAGAAGGATGACGCGATGGCGCACTGTGGAACCGAATCACACGGGTATGTCTCGTGGGGAAGCGGCGCACGTCTTGAACGTTTTGCCGCCGTGCAATCCCTCAACGCTTTCCGGTGGGAAGCTCAGGAACGCCGCGACAGCGGAGCACGAGAGGAACTGCTCACGCGCGTCACACATCAGCTCACGACAACCGCTGGCCTCACGCTGACCGACGCTCAGGTGAGACGCTTGCTCGGGTTCGACGGCGAACTGTGCGGTCGCGTGATTGAGGAGCTTTCCGTGCGCGGTATCCTGCGTCACACGCACGAGAGCACGTACGAGGTCGTTCGATCGGCTCCGGCGGCCTGGCACGCGACCGCGTAAAGTCCGCGCGGGGACCGTGCGCGACAACCTTCCGTCTCTGACCCCTGACTTCCCGACAGGTCCCGGCAGTATCATATCGGCCGGGTGACCTCCACCTTCCGCAACACGACAATCCAGGGCGCCTGATGAAAGCCAGCGGGCCAGTGCCGTTTCGCGTCGAGCGAGCGACCGAGGACGACGTCGGTCTCATACTCCGCATGATCAAAGGACTGGCGGACTACGAGCAGCTCTCACATGAAGTGGTGGCGACCGAGTCCGGACTCCGCGAATCGTTGTTCGGCCGCCGTCCTGCGGCGGAAGTCATCATCGGCTACGCCGGTCAGGTGCCTGTCGGCTTCGCGGTGTTCTTCCACAACTTCTCGACCTTTCTCGGCCGTCCGGGCATGTACCTGGAGGACCTCTTCGTCGTGCCGGAGTGGCGCAACCAGGGTTTCGGACGGCGGCTGCTCGCCTGTGTGGCGACAATCGCCGTCGAGCGCGGCTGCGGACGAATGGAATGGTCGGTGCTCGACTGGAATGAGCCGGCGCGACGTTTCTATCGAGGCCTTGGCGCGCGGGCGATGGACGAGTGGACGGTCTTCCGGCTCACCGGAGACGCGCTGCGTCAGGTTGCCGCGGAACCAGTCAAGGGCTCTGCCCGTGATAGCCCGGCAGAGCCCTCGCCTGGGTAGCACAGTTTTTTGGCGCGCTTGGCGCGCCTGGCCCGTTATGCGGTCCCGCAATGAGTACAAAATCCGCGTTTCGTCCGCATAACAGGCCGTGAGGAGTCGTCATGATTTGGCGCCTGTTTCCCGCCTTGCTGTTGTCGCTCGTGATCGTCCTCGCCCACGGAGCGGGCGCCGCGCAACAGGTTGCCGCTCCATCGTCCGCGGCACCATCGCCCGTCATCGGCGGGCCGCCCGACAAGCCGCTTGTGGTGGTGACCGAGAACCAGCAGCGGCTTCGGGTTGTTCCTCTGGCAGCCGGGCTGTCCCATCCGTGGGGCCTCACCTTCCTCCCCGATGGTCGCAGCATGTTGATCACCGAGCGGCCGGGGCGCCTTCGGATCATCCGGGACGGAGTACTCGACCCGACGCCGATCCGCGGCGTGCCGAAATTGAATCCGACCTTTATCGGCGGCCTGAACGACGTGGCGCTGCATCCGGAGTTCACGAAGAACCAGTACATCTACCTCACCTACTCGAAGGACGGCGATCGCGGCGTCACGCTTGCGCTGGCACGCGGCCGTTTTACCGGCACGGAGGTCGTCGAGATGCGCGACATCTTCGTCGCCGACGCGTGGGACCTCGGCGGACCCTCGGCCTCTGAAGGCGGAGGTACGTTCGGCGGCCGGATGTTGTTCGGGCCGGACGGCCTGCTGTACGTCACCGTGGGCGATCGCGATACGCGGGTGCTGGGGGATGACGCGACGGTGCGGATGCGCGCGCAGAACCTGAACGATCACGCGGGGAAGGTACTCAGGCTGCGGGACGACGGGACGGTCCCCAAGGACAATCCGTTCGTCGGCCGCGCCCGCGCCAAGCCGGAGATTTATTCGTACGGGCACCGTAACGCATACGGGCTTGCATTTCATCCGGAGACCGGCGAGCTCTGGGAATGTGAGTTCGGACCGCTGGGGGGCGATGAGCTCAACGTGCTTCATCCCGGCCGGAATTACGGCTGGCCGCTTGTCTCGATGGGCCGCAACTACACGGGTCTTCCCGTGTCGTCCGAGCCCTGGTGGCGGCCGGGGATGGAGATGCCGCGGTTCTTCTGGAGCCCGTCGGTCAACCCGACGAATATTCTGTTCTACACAGGCACCCGTTTCCCGGGGTGGAGAGGAATGCTCATCGTCAGCGGGCTTGGAAGCAAGCAGCTCCAACTGCTCCGGATCAACAAGGAAGGAAACGTCATCGGGCGTCCACTCTCGATCCTCAATCAACTGGGCGTCCGTTTTCGCATTGTGCGGCAGGGCCCGGACGGCCTCTTGTACGTGTTGACCGAGATGCGGAACGCCGGCAACGACGATCTCGATGGGGCCCTCCTGAGGATCGAGCCCGCCGAGGTGGACTGAAGGCGTCCGCGCTGCTTCGCCCGAGCGATAGAAGAGAACGCCGAGACGATCTCAGCCCAAATCATGAATCATGAATCACGAATCATGAATATTCGTGATCTGTGATTGAATCGCAGACGGGAAATGGAGATCGCCGAGACGATCTAAACGCCGAGCGCGCAAAGGACGCCGAGAATGTTTTCCCGAACAGCGGCCATGTGCCGGTCGTCCCGAACCGCCATGCCGAGGCGCAGATCCGTGCGGCGCTCGACGCGGGCGCGTAAGCGCGACCCGCGCGGTGAGCGGCGGCTCTCTCGTACCGTGCAACCACCGGCTGGTCTTGAACTAATGTCCAGGGTCGGGCGCAAGAGCCCAAACGCGTGGTAACCCTTTCTCGTTCGCGCTCTCATGAATCACGGAGAAGGCCATGCTCAGAAACGGCTCGATTGGAGCGTTTGCGACGACGTTCGTCCTCGCTCTCGTCCTACCGACACTTGCCTCGGCGCAAGGTAGCGGCATTGCCGGGGTGGTGAGAGATACCACTGGTGGCGTGCTGCCGGGTGTCACGGTTGAAGCAGCCAGTCCAGCGCTGATCGAGAAGGTGCGCACGGTGGTCACCGACGACCAGGGCCTCTACCGCATCGTCGATCTGCGGCCAGGAACCTACACCGTGACGTTCATGCTGCCTGGCTTCACCATCGTCAAGCGGGAAGGCCTCGAGCTGACCTCGAACTTCACCGCGACGGTGAATGCGGAGCTCCGGGTTGGCGGGCTCGAAGAGACGGTGACCGTGTCAGGACAAAGCCCGGTGGTGGACGTGCAGAACGTGGTCCAGCAGCGGTTGATCTCGACCGAGGTGCTCGAGAACCTGCCCAGCGCGAAGTCCATCCAGAGCGTGGCCGCGCTCATCCCGGGAATGACGGCTGGCCTCAGCAACCACGACGTGGGCGGCACGGTCGGCGACCAGCCGCTCGGGACGGCCATCCACGGCGGTCGCGCTGCCGACCAGCACATCTTCTATGACGGAATGCGCACCAACAACGTGAACACCGTGGGCACTGCGGGCGGCGGGTCTCAGTCCATCTTCTTCAACCCGGCTGCCGTCCACGAAATCAGCATGGAGGTGGGTAATCTCGCCATCCAGAGCGAAACCGGCGGCGTCGTCATCAACGTGATCCCCAAGGAAGGGGGCAACGTCTTCAGGGGCACGTTCGTCGCCAACGGTTCCAACGGAGACCTGCAGAGCAACAACCTGACCGACGAACTGCGGGCTCGCGGGCTGCAGACCGTGACCACGCTCAAAGGCGTGTGGGATCTCAATGGCGCCGCGGGAGGCCCTATCAAGCAGGACAAGGTGTGGTTTCACGCCGCGTACCGGCGATGGGGAAATGAGAATTACGTGGCGGGCCGCTACTTCAACGCGACGCCGCTGGCGTGGACCTATACACCGGATCTGAACCGCCCGGCGTACGAGCAGAACCTGCATCGCAGCATCAACGGCCGGGTGACATGGCAGGTCAACACGAAGAACAAGCTCACGTTCGCCGTAGAGCGTCAGGATCAGTGCATCTGCTATTCGGGCATCGGCAGTTATGCGGCCGTCGGCAACACTTCGCCTGAAGCGACGGTGTTCACCAATTCCTCGCCGAACACCTATTTCCAGGCCAAATGGAGCAATACGCTCAGCAACAAGCTTTTCCTCGAGGGAGGGTTCTCGCGGAACACGATGAACTGGAACGGCGCGCCGCAGCCTGGCGTGGGGCCGGACGTCATCTCCGTGACCGAGCTCCGGACGAACTTCACGTATCGCTCGCCGACGCAATTCAACGGGCGGGACCACGACGATGCCTACCGTGCCGAGTCGTACTACGGAACGCTCGCCGCGTCCTACATCACCGGCTCGCATGCATTCCGGGTCGGCACGACGTTCCTGCACGGACGTCCGTACACGGACTTTCAGGTCAACCGCGACATGACCTATCAGTTCTTCGATGGCGTTCCGCGCACGGTGATACTCCGGGCCACGCCGCTCAAATACCGGAATCGCCTGAAGGCCGACGTCGGTTTGTATGCGCAGGACCAGTGGACGGTCGACCGGCTGACGCTGAACCTGGGGCTGCGGTATACGTACCTGAACGCGTTCGTCCCTGCCCATGATCTCCCGGCCGGCACGTTCGTGCCGGAGCGCCATTATCCGGCGATACCGGGCGTGGCAGCTTGGCACGACCTCACTCCCCGACTCGGTGCCTCATTCGATCTCTTCGGCAATGGCAGGACGGCGCTCAAGGTGAGCCTGAGCAGATACCTCGGGGGCGAGGGCGCGGGCGCCGCGCAGGCCAAGAATCCGCAGAATACGGTCGTCGACACGGCCTCGCGCGCCTGGACCGATGCGAACGGCGATTACGAGCCGACCTGCGATCTCCTCAACCCCGATGCAAACGGCGAGTGCGGTCCGCTCTCGAACCGCAACTTCGGACAGGCGAATCTCGTCAGCACCACCTACGACGAGGATGTGCTCCGCGGGTTCGGCAAGCGCCACTACAACTGGGAGACCTCGGTCGGGATCCAGCACCAGCTGTGGCCCGGTGCGTCCGCGAACGCCATCTACTTCCACCGCTGGTACGGCAATTTCCTGGTCAACGACAATCGGGCCGTGTCGCCGTCCGATTACGATCCCTTCTGCATCACGGTGCCGGTCGATCCGCGGCTGCCCGGCGGCGGTGGAAACCAGCTCTGCGGGTTGTACGACATCAATCCTTCGAAGTTCGGACGCGTCGACAACTTCGTGACGTTCGGCAAGAACTACGGCAACATCCGCGACGTCTACCACGGCGTCGACCTCACGCTGAACGCGCGGCTTCCGCGTGGAGCGATCCTGCAGGGCGGGGTAAACATCGGTCGCGAGGTCACCGACCTCTGCGATGTCATCGCCAAGGTGGATCTCCCTGCGGCCATACTCCCGTTCTTCACGTCAGGCCTGCCGACATCGCTGATCTCGAGCCTCTCGGGGCTGCCGTCGCCGAGCACGATGTTCTGCCGCGTGGCGCCGCCGTTCCTGACTGAGCTGAAGCTCAGTGGGTCGTATCCGCTCGTGTGGGGCCTTCAGGTGAGCGCGACGATTCAGAGCATTCCCGGCACGCAGATCGTGGCGACGTCCGTGGTGCCGAGCTCGCAGATCGCGCCGTCGCTCGGTCGTGATCTCGCGGCGGGCGCCGCCGGGACGGCAACCGTCCAACTGGTCGAACCCGGCTCGATGTACGGCGATCGGTTGAACCAGGTTGATTTCCGCGTAACCAAGTCGGTCAGGCTGAACCGGACCAACATCAGGGCAATGGTGGATCTCTACAACCTGTTCAACGTCAGTCCGGTTCTCAATCTGAACCAGCGGTACGGACCGGCGTGGCAGCAGCCGTTCATCATCCTGCCCGGCCGCTTTGCGAAGTTCGGGGTGCAGGTGGACTTCTGACGCCCCATTGGATCATTTGATATTGCAGATATCTGAAATGATCACATTTACGATCACTTCGCGCTCACCTTCGTGCTCTGGGTCGACACGCACTGCCACCGGTCGTTGCGCCACACCCAGACATCCGTGTAGCGAAGCGTCACTTCTGCCTTCTGCCCCTGACGCATCCCGACCAGGCGCAGCGTGAACCAGACGACCGCCGTATCCTTGTATACCTTGACGGTGAACTCGTCCTGGATGGACGACTCCACGTGCTGGTTGAACGAGGCCGCGAGCTCCAGTTCCTTTGCCTTGTTGCCCCGCGTGCCATCGTCGTACGTCGCGATGAACTCGTCGGCGAGGACGCTCTGGATGAAGGACAGGTTCTTGTGATAGAACGCCTCGTTCCATTGCTGCTCGAGCTCGATCAGGATCTCCTGATCCGACTTCACCGGCTTGTTCTGCGACGCGGACGCCGTCACGGCGCCGGCGAGCGCGAGAATGCAGCATAACAACTGACGCAGCCATCTCATGGCAACATCCCTTTCGTGGTCGATTGGGCGCATCACTCTTGCATCCGGCTCCGGGCACCACGACGTGCGCCGCGGTTTGGTGGGCATCGTAGCACGAGGGTACGACTGAAACGCAGAGAACGCGGGGCACGCGGAGACGTCTTCAGGGGAGGATCAGATGAGCATGCAGCGCGGATCTCATTCAACGGGATTGAGCCGCCGGGAAGCGGTTCGACTGCTCGGGGCCGGCGCCGGAATCCTGGCGGGGCTGCACGAAGACCTCGCGTTCGCCGCGCAGGCCGGCGCCCGACGCGGCTCGAAGGTGAGCTTCCCCAAGGGGGCCATCATACGGACCATACTGAAGGACGTGCCGCCCGACACGCTGGGCAAGGGCGCGACGCTCTTTCACGAGCACATCTCCATCCGCGATCCCGTTCCGTCCTGGCAGCCGCCGCCGAAGGAGCCCGTCACTCCGCTGGGGTCGGACATCAACCTGATGGTCGAGGAGCTGAAGGCCACCGGCAAGGACGGCGTGAGCTGCATCGTCAACGCCGGCACGAAGGATCTCGGTCAGAACATCGAGCACCTGCTGGCGATTGCGACGCGCTCGGGCATGCACATTGTCGTTGCCGGCGGGTACCACACGCAGCCGCGCTACCCGCCCCAGGTCGCAACGCAGACCGAAGATCAGATCGCGGATGACTTTCTCCGCGACGCAGCGGCCGAGCGGTGGGGCGCGCTCGGCGAAATCGGCTCTTCGATGAAGATGCATCCCGACGAACGCAAGGTGCTGCGCGCGTGCTGCAAGGTCCATCTGCGGGCCGGCCTGCCGCTCTTCACGCACACGCCGCACGAGGGCTGCCGGTCATGCGCGCTCGAGCAGCTCGATATCATCGAGGCGGCCGGCGTGAATCCGCGGCTCGTCGCCATCGGCCATCTCGCGGACATCACCGACGACCCGAAGGCCGAGACGCACAAGGCGCTGGCGAAGCGCGGCGCGTTCCTTGGCTTCGATACCGTCGGCCGGCGGATCACGCAAGGCGACTCCAAGAAGCTCGAGATGCTGCTCGCCGTCCTCGACGCGGGCTTCGAGGACCATGTGATGCTGTCGTCCGACTTCGCCAGCACCGACGAGCTCAAGGCGAATCACGGCGTCGGGCTCGGGTCCGCGTTCGTGAACTTCGTGCCGAAGATGCGATACGCAGGCGTCAAGGAGGACATCATCCACAAGATCACCGTCGACAACCCGCGACGCTTCCTCGCGTTCGTGCCGAAGCCGACGACGTAGGACACGCGGCTCGGCCCGAGCGTCGGAGAGGGAACGGAGAAGACGGAGGCAACGGTTCCACACAAGGCGCAGAGAAACGGAGCTCGGCGAGCTCGGCGTTGAAACCCTCCCCGGCAGCCTCCGCTGACTCCGCGCCCTCTGGTCCCATCCAGCTCAGGTTCTCGCGTGAGAGGTCGAGCGAAGATCGGGCATGGAACGCTCTCAGGTGTTGGATCGCGACGACCTTTCCGGCGGGCGAATGACCAAGCGCCCGCCCGCACGTGACCTCCCAGTGGTATCGGACTTGTAGGACGCGCGCGGGAGGCACACGCATGGCAGACAGACGCCGCGTATCGCGCAGAGAGTTTCTCGAGCAGGCCGCCATTGGCGCTGGCGCGCTTGCGCTTGGACCGTATTCCGCGCTCG
>DASYQV010000228.1:0-37259 GCA_036005125.1 Vicinamibacterales bacterium | reverse complement strand
ACGCGCACGCCCGCCTGATGCGACGCGACGAAGCGGCGCGCCTCGGCCAGCCGCTCGGCAGCTGACGCGGAGACAAGCACGTTGAACGCCTGCATGGGTCAGACGCTCTCGAGAGTGCTCGCGTGTCCTGGGAAGCAATAGGAAACGGCAGGAATCATGATGCGCTCGCTGTCCCGGTCGGTCGTGCCGGGTATCCGGTGCGGCAGCCCTTCGCTGCCGTGACGTGAGCTTACCACGGGCTTGGGTCTTGGGGCTCGGGGCTCGTGTCCTGATTCAAGCGCTCGGATCGATGTCGGGCGCGGGGCGCGTATAATTCGCCTGGCTCACCCGACAGACGAAAGCAGGTTCGGAGTCGATGCCGCTCAACCCGGGAACTCGACTGGGATCGTACGAGGTCATAGCACTGCTGGGCGCGGGCGGCATGGGCGCGGTCTACAAGGCACGCGACACCCGCCTCGACCGCACGGTCGCTATCAAGGTCCTCCACGACACGCTCGCCGCCGATCCGCAGTTCCGTGAGCGCTTCGACCGTGAAGCGCGCGCGATCTCCCATCTCGAGCACCCGCACATTTGCGCCTTGTACGACGTGGGCGAACACGACGGCACGTCGTTCCTGGTCATGCAATACCTGGAAGGCGAGACGCTCGGTCATCGCCTCGAGAAAGGCGCGCTCGCGCTCCCCGACGCACTGACGATCGCCATTCAGATCTCCAGCGCGCTCGACAAAGCGCATCGCGCCGGAATCACGCACCGGGATCTCAAGCCGGCGAATGTCTTTTTGACAAAGAACGGCGCCAAGCTCCTCGATTTCGGGCTGGCGAAAGCCGGCGCTCCCGTGCTCGTCGGCGCAGGCGTGTCGGGGCTACCGACGACGCCGCCGGGTCTGACGGCGCAGGGGACGATACTCGGGACGTTTCAGTACATGGCGCCCGAGCAACTCGAAGGCAAAGAGGCCGACGCACGCACGGACATCTTTGCGTTTGGGGCCGTCCTCTACGAGATGCTCATCGGCGAGAAAGCGTTCGAGGGAAAGAGCCAGGCGAGTCTGATTGCAGCCATCCTCGCACATCAGCCAGCACCGCCCTCAGCCCTGAGGCCGCTGATGCCGCCGGCAGTCGATCACGTCGTGGCCACATGCCTTGCGAAGGATCCCGATGACCGCTGGCAGAGCGCACGCGATGTCGTCCGCGAGCTGACATGGATCGCTGAGCGCCCACCGACCACAACTGGAACGCCGACGTCTGCATCCACGAGTAAAAAGCGGATCGCGTGGGTCGTCGCCGGACTCGCTGCCGGTCTCATCCTTGGCGCTTCGGTTGCGCTGTTTGTTGTTCGATCTTTCATGGACGGTCCCGAACAGCGACCTCCGGGGATCGTCCGCACGTTGGTGAGCGTGGCACCAGCCGACCAGCTTCGATCAACGCCAGGTGATACGACAGGCCTGGGCGAAGGACGACCAAGCCAGAACGCAGTGGCCCTCTCGCCCGACGGGCGTTCGCTCGTGTTCAGTGCGGTTCGTGGAGGCCGGCAGCACTTGTACCTGCGTTCTCTGAGTGAGCCTGAGGCGACGCCGATCGTTGGCACAGAGAACGCGTATAGTCCTTTCTTTTCGTCTGACGGGCGGGCGCTCGGGTTCTGGATGGGCGGCGGCCCGAGCAGGGGTGGCCTCGGCCTGTTAAAGGTGACATTTCCGCCGGGTGGCCCGACTGCAAGGCTCTGGGACGCGCCCTCGAACTTCACGATCCCTTACGGGGCGAGCTGGGGCTCGGACGGTACGATCGTCTTTGCTCAGGCCGCGGCAGGACTGTGGCGGGGGGGACTGTGGCGCATCTCGGCCACCGGCGGAAACGCCGAGCTCCTGACGACCGTAGATGCGAGTCGGAGCGAATTCAGCCATCAGCTTCCGTTCGTGCTTCCTGGCAGTCGCGCCGTCTTGTTCACCATTACCTACACGGCGTATCCACAATGGAACGCCACGGACATCGCTGTGCAATCGCTCAGGACCGGCGAACGAAAAATTCTCATCAAGGGCGGCGCCGACGCGCGTTACGTTCCGACCGGTCACCTTCTGTACATGCGCACGGGAACGTTGATGGCCGTGCCGTTCAGCCTAGACAACCTGGAAGTGACCGGCGCTCCGGTTGCGCTGACTGCCGATGTCATGCAGGGCGCGAGTGCCAGGCCTTATGTCAACTTCGGCATGGGACAGTTCAGCATGTCTGATTCGGGCGTGTTCGTGTACTTGCCCGGCGGTCTATCTTCTCCTCCCGAACGGTCAATGGTGTGGGTCGATCGCACCGGAGCCGAACGTCCCGTTCCTGGCGCGCCACGAACCTATTCTTCCCCCCGGCTCTCCCCCGATGGGCAGCGGTTCGCCTTCAACACACCGATAGCGGGTGATACAAACGTATGGGTGTCTGACATCCTTCGCGGCAGCGTGACCCGTCTGGCCAACGAGGGTCCGAGCGAGGCACCTCTTTGGGCACCGGATGGCCAGCGCATCGCGTTCACGTCCGTTCAAGGGGACCGTACTGATATTGTGTTAAAGGCTGTGGACGGCGGATCCGTCGAACGGCTGACCACGCGCGCCAGTCCTGTCTTCGTACTATCCTGGACGCCGGATGGTTCCGCGTTGGCGTTCGCCCACGCTACCCCCGAGACGCTCAGCGACATCTGGGTGCTTCCGCTGACGGGCGATCGCCAGCCGGTTCCGCTCCTCACGAGTCGTTTCAATGAGGCCGAGGCAGAGTTCTCTCCCGACGGGCGCTGGCTGGCGTACGTGTCGGACGAATCTGGCCGGCAAGAGGTGTTCGTGCGCCCCTATCCAGGTCCGGGTGGAGGACAGGCGATCTCCACTGGCGGAGGAAACTCCCCGGCGTGGTCTCGGGACGGAAGGCAGCTGTTCTTCACAACGCTTCCCGCCCCGGAGGTCACGCTCAAAATGATGGCGGTCCTGGTGACCGCGGGACCAACCTTCACTGCGGGAACACCCCGAGCGCTCTTCGAGGGCCGCTACAACAGCAACCCCGCTGTTCGCCAATACGATGTCTCTCGGGACGGAAGCCAGTTTCTGATGATTCGGCCACTGGATCGACCTGCCGTGAAACCTACGCACATGATCCTGGTGCAGAACTGGTTCGAGGAGCTGAAACGGCTCGTGCCTGCGAAATGACAATGAGTGCCGTACAAAGATGAGAAATCGGCTTAGGGCTTAAGGCTCAGGCCTCATGTCCTGCTTCCGGTCCACGCTCGCGAAGCGTTCGGGTGCGGTGAACGTAGGCCGCATCGTTAGATGCGGCGCCGGGTCTGAAGACCCGCCCTACGTACGTCTCAGCGACTACTACGAAACGGCTTCCCCTGTCGCGCGAGCCACGTCTCGAGGCGTGCCGTGCAGTCGCAGTCACAGCAGGCCCACGGCTCCGTCCCGTTCTCGTCACGACACCGGCTGCGGGCGTGCGCGTCCTTGACGCTGACGAGATCGAAGTACTCCTCCCAGTATGGGCGTTCCTCCTGAAGCGGCGTGGGGCAGAAGCAGGTCTCCACCCACTTCACGCGCCCCTCGGGCAGCTCCCGGGCGCGGCTCATGTCGTACTCGTATTCATCGCCGGCCACGGATCCGGCGCCGAGCGTGCCCTCGTCGATCGCGCGATCGAGCGCGGCGCGTTGTCCGGCTTTGACTTGTGCGGTGACCAGATACCTCATTTGAACCCTCTCCCTCACGGAGCCAGACGATCGCGGCCCCACCTGCCATCGCCCTGCTTCACGTACTGCAGGCGGTCGTGCAGGCGCTGCGTGCGGCCCTGCCAGAACTCGAACGTGCCGGGCACGAGCCGAAACCCGCCCCACCACTCCGGACGCGGCACGTCGCCGTCGGCGAACCGCGCGGCCGCGGCGCTGTAGAGATCATCCAACACCTGCCGGCTCTCGATCGGGACGCTCTGCCTGGACGCATACACGCTGATTCGGCTCTCGAGCGGACGCGATCGGAAGTACGCGGTCGATTCCTCCGGGCTGACCTTCTCGACGGTGCCGTCGATGCGCACCTGCCGGTCGTACGACGGCCAGTAGAAAAGCAGGCTCGCGTGGTTATTTTCCATGAGCTCCCGCGCCTTACGGCTCTCGTAGTTCGTGTAGAAGACGAAGCCGCGCGGATCGAATCCCTTCAACAGGACCACGCGCACCGACGGCCGTCCGTCGCGCGTGGCCGTCGCGAGCGACATCGCCGTCGGATCCGCCTCGGTGGCGCGGGCCTGCTCGAACCAGCGTTCGAAGAGCGCCAGCGGGTCCTCGCCCGCCTCTTCTTCAAGAAGCGGCTTGCCGGGATAATCCCGCCGGAGATCGGAGATCGTCACATCCGCAGGACGAGCTCGGCGCCTTCGACGACGAGCCGCACCGTGCCGCCGGAACCGAGCGGCCCGAACAGCAGCGCCTCGGACAGTGGCTTCTTCACGACACGTTCGATGAGCCGCGCCATCGGGCGCGCACCGAACGCGCGGTCGAACCCTTTGGTCGCGAGCCAGGCGCGTGCCTCCGGCGAGATCTCGATCGTGACTCCCTTCGGCGCCACCATCACCCGCAGCTCGTCGAGATGCTTGTCGACAACGCGCTCGATTTCGGCCGTCCCGAGGGCATTGAAATTGACGATCGCATCGAGGCGATTCCGGAACTCGGGTGTGAACGTCCGCTCCAGCGCGCCGCGCGACGACCCGCCTTGGCCTGCCTCGCGGAATCCCATCCGGCGATCCGCCAGATCGCGGGCGCCGGCATTGGTAGTCATGATGAGAATCACGTGGCGGAAATCCGCCTTGCGCCCGTGCGAGTCGGTCAGCGTGGCGTGATCCATCACCTGCAACAGGATTCCGTACATGTCCGGGTGTGCCTTCTCGATCTCGTCGAGCAGCAGCACCGCGTGCGGCGATTTGCGGACCGCGTCGATCAGCAGACCGCCCTCCTCATAGCCGACGTAGCCGGGGGGCGCGCCGATCAGGCGTGAGACGGCGTGCTTCTCCATGTACTCCGACATGTCGTAGCGGAGGAACTCGACGCCGAGAATGCGCGCGAGCTGCCGCGCGAGCTCGGTCTTGCCGACGCCGGTCGGACCGGCAAACAGGAAGTTGCCGATTGGTTTATCCGGCGAGCGCAGGCCCGATCGCGACAGGCGGATCGAGGAGACGACCTCGTCGATCGCGGGATCCTGGCCGAAGAGCACGCGTTTCAGCTCGGTATCGAGCGTCGCGAGCGCGACACGGTCGTCGGCCGAAACCGCCTGCACCGGCACGCGCGCCATCTTTGCGACGATTCGTTCGATCTCATCCGCGCCGATCGCTGCTGCCCGCTGAGCCTCCGGCAGCAGCTTCTGCGACGCCCCTGCCTCGTCGATGACGTCAATGGCCTTGTCGGGCAGGTGCAAGTCCCTCAGATGCTTCGCCGAGAGACCCACCGCGGCCTCGAGGCCCTCGTCGCTGTACTTCACGCCGTGGTGCGACTCGTAATGCGGCCGCAGGCCTTTGAGGATGTCGAGCGTCTCCTGCTCGGAGGGTTCCAGCACATCGATCTTCTGAAATCGCCTCGAGAGCGCACGATCGCGATCGAACGACTGCTTCACGTCGTTGAACGTCGTGGAGCCGATGCATCGCAGCGAGCCGTCGGCGAGCGCCGGCTTGAGCAGGTTGCCCGCGTCCATCGCGCCGCCGGACGCGGATCCGGCGCCGACGAGGGAATGAATCTCGTCGATGAACAGGATCGAGTTCGGCTCCTTCGAGAGCCGGTCGAGCACCTGCTTCACGCGCTCTTCGAAGTCACCGCGGTAGCGCGTGCCGGCGATGAGCGCGCCGAGATCGAGCGCGAAGATCCGCGCCTGTTTGAGGACGTCTGGAACGCTGCCCTGGTGGATGCGAAGCGCGAGACCCTCGGCGAGCGCTGTCTTCCCTACACCCGGCTCGCCGACGAGGAGCGGATTGTTCTTCCGGCGCCGGCAGAGCACCTGGATCATCCGCTCGACTTCGAGCTGCCGTCCGATCAGCGGATCGATCTGCCCGCGGGCGGCGCGCGCGACAAGGTCCGAGGCAAACGCCTCCAACGGATCGCGCGCCGGAGCGGCCTCCCCCTCCTCGGTCGGCTGAGGAATCGACGGTGCGCTCTTCGCTCCGTGCGAGATCACGCGCAGCAGCGTGAGCCGATCGACGCCCTGCGTCCGCAGGAAATAGCTCGCGTGGCTTTCCTCCTCCTGGAGCATGAACACGAGGAGGCTTCCGCTGTCCACGTGCTTCGCGCTCGAGACGGCCGCGTGGACAACGGCCTGCTGGACGACACGATCGAAGCCAAGTGTGGGCTCAGGCTCGACGGCGGAGGGCGCCGGAACGGGTGTGAACGCCCGGGCCAGCACCTCCATCAAGTCCTTCTTGAGCACATCCATCCGGACGCCGCAGGTGGAGAGGATGCGCCGCGCCGGCGCTTCGTCGACGAGAGCCAGCAACAGGTGCTCGAGCCCGACCGTGTCGTGCCGCAGATCCGTGGCGAGCCGGAAAGCGCGTTGAATGCTTTCGAGGGTTTCGGGGGCGAATGGAACGGGACTCTTGCTCACGGCCGGACGTACGCCTCAATTCGTGACGGGTTCGGGTTCCATCGTCACCAGGAGCGGGAACTCGTGTTGTTCGGCCAGGTTGCGCGTGGCCTTGAGCTTGGTCTCGGCGACATCGTGGGTGTAAATGCCGGCGAGGCCGAGCCCCGTCTTGTGGACGTTCATCATGACGGCGAACGCCTCACCGCGCGGCTTGTGAAACACGGTTTCGAGCACCCAGACAACAAAATCCTGCGTCGTGTAGTCGTCGTTGTGCAGCAGCACGCGCCACATCCGAGGGCGCTCGAGCTTCTGCTCCGCCCGCGACTCGGTCAGGACGCGCTCCTGAGTTCCCAGGTCGGGGTTCTTCGGACTCACGACACTCCATTTTACCCAGGACTCTGGAGCGTCGCGATCAGGTCGGCGTCAAGCGTCCAGGGACCGGGAATCGCGGCGAGGGCGGTCAACGACCGCATCCGGTCGAGGAAATCGCGACGGTGGATCTCCCGCGCGCCGAGCGACGCAAGATGGTTCGTGCTCATTTGGCAATCGATCATCTCGAATCCCCAGCGCTCGAGCTGACGGACCAGATGCGCAAGGGCTATTTTGGACGCGTCCGGGCGGCGCGCGAACATCGATTCGCCGTAGAACATCCGTCCTATGGCGACCCCGTACAGCCCGCCGGCCAGTTCGCCGTCGATCCAGGTCTCGATGGAGTGAGCGTGGCCGAGACGCGACAGTTCCGAGTAGGCCTCGACCACTTCGGTGGTAATCCACGTGCCGTTGGCGTCGGAGCGCGGGGCTGCGCACGCCTCGACGACAGCCCGGAAGGCGGCGTCGGCGGTCACGGTAAACCCGCCGCGAAGACGCCGCCGCAGGGATCGTGAGACGTGCAGCTCATGGACGAACAGCACCATGCGCGGGTCCGGACTCCACCAGAGCATCGGCTCGTCGGCGCCGGACCAGGGAAAAATGCCGCGGGCGTAGGCGTCGAGCAGGCGCTCGGGCGACAGGTCGCCGCCAGCGGCGAGCAGGCCGTTCGGGTCCTTCAGGGCGGCCTCAACAGGGGGAAAAGGGTCCCGCGGCCCCAGCCAACGAATCATTCCTAAGCTCATCTTATCAGACGCTTTTTGCCTTTACTGTCCCTCACTGTCATATGGGGCTAATGCCCCATCACCAGGGTCAGACCCCGTTCTGACCCCGGTCTGACCCCGTTCTGACCCCAGCTACCTAAGCAGGCGTTCGAGGGTGGCGAGGGTATCTGCTTCGGCCGCACGTTTATCGCGCCGCCATCGGAGAATGCGCGGGAAACGGACCGCCACTCCGGACTTGTGCCGCGTCGACAGCGCAATCCCCTCGAACCCCAGCTCGAAGACGTGGACAGGCTCCACGGCGCTGACGGGTCCGAATCGCTCCGTCGTGTGCCGCCGAATCCAACGATCGAGCTCGTCGATCTCCTCATCCGACAGACCCGAGTACGCCTTGGCCACCGGCACGAGCTCCTTGTCGCGCCAGACGGCAAACGTGTAGTCGGTAAAGAGGCTCGCCCGCCGCCCGGTACCCGGCTGTGCATAGATGAGTACCGCATCGATCGTGAACGGATCGATTTTCCACTTCCACCAATCGCCGCGTCTCCGCCCGGGCCGATACAACGAGCTCCATCGCTTCAGCATGAGCCCTTCGACGTGCCGCGAGCGCGATTCTGCGCGCAACGACGCGAGCGTTTCCCAAGTGTCGGCGGCAATCTCCTCCGATGGACGCAAGACCGGCGGGACGCCGGCAACGGCTGCGGCATTCAGAACCGCGAGCACTCGCGCGCGCCGATCACGAAGCGGCAATTCGCGGATGTCATGTCGCCCCTCCTCGAGAAGGTCGTAGGCCACGAAGACGACGGGAACGTCCGTGGCCGTCTCGTGCACCCGCTGCTGCCTGCCTATGCGCTGCTGGAGATCCGCAAACGGCCGCGGCCGGCCATCGCGGAATGCCAGCACCTCCCCGTCGAGGACCACACCATCCGGCAGCCCGTGCGCGGCAGTGGCAATCTCCGGAAACCGCTCCGTGATCAACTCCTCGCCACGCGACCAGAGAAACACCCGGCCATCTCGGCGAATCAACTGCGCACGAATACCGTCCCACTTCCACTCGACCAGCCACTCTTCGCGCGGCCCCAGCGTCTCGACCGGATCGTTGAGCGGTGAAGCGAGACAGAACGGATACGGGCGGGACGGATCATCGGCGGGACCCTCGGGCGCAATGAGAATCGTGAACGCGTCGGCGGACGGCTCCCAGGCGCCCATCAGACGATGCTCGAGAGTGGCCGTCGAAAGCCCCGTCAACTGCGCAACCGCGCGAACGACGAGCGTGTGCGACACGCCGACCCGGAACTCACCGGTCAGCAGCTTGTTGAGCAGAAACAGTTCGCGGCGATCGAGTTGAGACCACCATGTGATCACGCGAACACGTCGTGTCGCATCGTCCACCTCCCGCAAGGGAAGAATTCGCCGCTCCATCCACTCGGCCAGCGACAGGACGGCGACATCCGTATGCTCCGCCCCTTCTGGCGCCTCCGCGAATGGCAGACGCGCATTGGATTCGGGCTGAGGGGCGGAACGTGCGACGGCGTCCGCCACGCGCGGCACCAGGCCGGGGTCCCCAACGCGCGTCTTTGGCGCGTTGGGGTGGAGGCGGCGGTCGAGGAGCAGCGCGATCGCCTCGGCCTGATCGCCGACCGCCGCATAGGACTCCTTCACGAGCCACTCCGGAAGGCCCGTGAGCTCCAGCGTCCAGGCGTGAAGAAGTCGGGACGGCAGCAGCCGCTTCAAGCGCCGGCCAGTCAGGACGAACAGTGCCCACGCGGCATCGGCCGCGGGTGCCGAGCGCAGATACTCGACGATGGCCGCTACCTTGGCGTTGGTGGAGGTCGTCCGATCGAGCGCGTCGTAGAGATCAGCGAATGCCCTCACGTCACGCTCAGCCACGAAGGCACGAAGTCTTAGCCACGAAGGACACGAAGATCACGAAGGTTTTCTGATTTTTTCTTCGTGACACTACCGCGCTGGATTTTGTTTTTTCTGACAAAGACTGCCAGCGCGGTAGTGTCACTAACGTGACAGGACCTGGGTCACAGCGCGGCATTTTGGATGCGGCTATGCCGCGCTGTGACCTTCGTGGCCGCCGCTTCGTGTTCTTCGTGGCGATTGTTCCGGTCATGGCGTTCCGGATTGCGCATCGTGGCTCTCCGTCTCACCCTCGTACGCGGTCCGCCACACATGCGCCTCGATGCCGCGGGTGCTGAGGTACTGCGAGAGTTGATGCGAATAGCCGTGCGTCACGAAAACTCGACCGGCGCCGGTTTCGTCTATCGTGGTCAGAAGCGCGTCCCAGTCCGCATGGTCGGATAACGCAAAGCCGCGATCGTACGCCCGACGCCGTCGCGCGCCGCGAATGCGCATCCAGCCCGAGGCGAACGCCGACGAATGCCCGCCGAAGCGGCGCATCCACGTGCTCCCGCGCGCCGAGAGCGGCGCGACGATCAGCTCGCCGCCAAACGACGTGCCCCTCGCACGTTCCGTGGCACGGACGGTCGGCACAAGCCTCACGCCGGCTGCCCGATACAGATCCGTGAGGTCGACGAGCGCTCCGTGGACGAACACCGGACGATCCGCGCACCGCGCGAGCTCCGCCAGCACACGCTGGGCCTTGCCAAGCGCATAGCAGAACAGGACGGCCGGCTGCCCCACCGTGCGCATCTCGTCCCACCAGTCGCATATCTCTCGTACCGTTGTCTCGACGGAATCCCAGCGGAAAAGTGGCAACGCGAACGTCGCCTCGGTCACGAACGTATGGCAACGAACCGGCTCGAATGCGGTGCACGTGGGATCGGGCGCTCGCTTGTAGTCTCCGGACACGACCCACACCTCGCCCCGATGCTCAACCCGCACCTGCGCGGAACCAAGCACGTGACCGGCGGGATGAAACGTGACACGGACGCCGCCAAGATCGCGCGATTGACCGTACTCGAGCGATTCAACAACCGCACTGGAGCCTACGCGGTACGCAACGAGCCCATGCCCCGGTCGTGCGCACAAGTACGCCGACGATCCAGATCGCAGGTGGTCGCCATGCGCGTGCGTAATCACCGCCCGATCCACCGGCTCCCAGGGATCGATGTAAAAGCCGCCGGCTGCGCAGTACAGGCCCGCGGCAGTTGATTCAATTAACATCGTCATTCAGACCGTTATGCGGCTAGAAACCGCCGATTCCCTGGCCGTCGCGCGACCGCATAACGGTCTAGGCGCGCGGAGCGCGCCAAAAGACACTGTGCTAACCAGGCAAGGGCTCAGCCGGGTATAAAGATCTGAACCCTTGACTGGTTGGCATGGAGGCTCTGCTGAGGCCGGATCTCGATCGCCTCGCCCGCGCGCTCCCACCGCGACCGCGCACGCGTTATGCCCCGTCTCCCACAGGGTACCTGCACCTCGGCCACGTGGTGAATGCGATCTACGTCTGGGGTATCGCACGCGCGCTGGACGGCCATGTCCTCGTCAGAATCGAGGATCACGATCGCATTCGCAGCCGGCCTGAATATGACGCGGCGCTCATCGAGGATCTCGCGTGGCTCGGCTTTGCCGGCGACGAGCCGATTCGCCGTCAACACGACGAGGAATGGGCGTACGAGGACGCCCTTCATGCGCTCGCCCGCAGCCATCACGTGTACGCCTGTGATTGCTCGCGCCGCGACATCGCGGCGGCGGCCGACAGCCCGGGTGAAGAAGTTCGCTATACCGGCCGATGCCGCACGCGCGCGCTCGACCCGCGCCCCGGGTGCGGACTTCGTGTCCTATTCGAACCGGGTCTCGAGCGGTTCGACGATACGCTGCTCGGTGAGCAGGCGCAGGATCCGGCGACGCAGTGCGGCGACCTCCTGGTTCGCGATCGTGACCGGCACTGGACCTACCACTTCGCCGTCACCGTGGACGACTGCCGCCAGGCGATCGACCTCGTGATTCGCGGCGCGGACCTGCTGTCATCTACCGGCCGCCAGTTGCGGCTCGCGCGGATGCTCGGACGCCTCTCGCAGCCGACATTCCTGCACCATCCGATCCTGCGCAAACCGTCGGGAGAAAAGCTGAGTAAGTCGAGTGGGGATACCGGCGTGCGCGATCTGCGCGCGGCCGGCGTCAGCGCAGCCGAGGTGATTGGCCGCGCCGCGGCGGCAGTCGGATTGCTCGAGATGGCGCGCCCTCTCGCCGCCACGGAGGTTCAGAACCTGTTCCGGCCGGTCTAAGACCCGCCTGCATCCTCCACGTCGCGTGATTACACTCCGACGCCGCTGCGCCTGTACTCACCCTGCGCGGTGCGCGAGAGATAGCCTTCCGCGAGCAACCGCTGCAGGACCCAGTCGCAGGTGATGCCGGGCAGACCGAAGAGCAGGCGGGCCTGGTCGAGAGTGACGCGCAGGCAGGGCATCTCGTCGAACTCGCTACGCACGCGGCGCAGCGTCGACTCCCAGAGCCCTTGAGGCAGGCGTTGAGGGCTTCTGAGCGTCCACTTCGAGCGCAGCCTCACGGAATCTGACCCTCCTTAAGCGACATCATGATAGATGCGAAAGCCCCGACAGCCCAGCCCACACGAAAACGGGTGTGGCCGTGACCTACCTCTGGCGCTTCTCTGCTACAAAGTGCGTGCCTCGAACGAGTCGTGAACTCTCGTGTCTCTGTCGGAATTCGCGTGGTGAGTCGTGTCGGTTAGGTCGGAAATAACTGCACGACGCGACTCATCGGGACGGCGACTCTCCTCAGGGGCCAACGATCTCGACCGTTCCGAGCGCCACCCTGACGGCGGAATGCCATATGCCCGATGTCCGCGCATTTTGGAGAACGCCCTGTCGTGCTCGGGCCGGTGGTCAATGCTCAGTACTTCGGCCGCAACAAGATAGTGTACGAGACGCGCCCTTGGCTACGCGATTCTCCAGCGGGATTACGTGCGGCCGCTCGACCGGCCCGACAAGGGATGGTTGTGGCAGTTCACGCTGACTCCGGGATGGTTGGCAAATCAGGCTACGGCCTTCGGCTCCGGACTTCGGGCGGGCTTCAGGCCACGGCCATGAGGCCGACGTTCCTGAAGCCCGAGGGCCGGAGCCTGAAGCCTGTTATTTCTTCCGCGCCGCGACTTTGAGCCGATCGATCACCTGCACGACGCCATCGGTCGAGCGGGCGACTGAGACCGCCTTCTTCCGAGCCGCCTCGTTCGGCACAGTGCCCTCGAGCAGCACGACGCCGTCTTTGCTCGACACGTCGATCGAGCCTGCCTTCACCTGACTATCCAGGAAGAACTTCGACTGGATCTTCGTTGTCAGCTGCGCATCGTCGGCTCGCTCGGCGATGGGCGGCGCGTTGTCCGCGGTCGCGCTCGTCGATGCCGTCACCGCGGGGTTGACCGTCAGGTTGTCCTCCACGCGCTGCACGCCATCGGTGTTTCGCGCGAGCAACAGCGCCTGCGCCCGCTCCGATTCGTTGCCGACGTCTCCGCGCAGGGTCACCACGCCCTGTCGCGTGTCGACGTTGATGCGACGTCCCTTTACGAGGTCGTCCAGGAAATACTTCGACTGAATCGTGCTCGTGATCCGCGCGTCGTCGATCTTCTCGCCGAGCGTACGTCCTGTGTTGCCCCCTGCCGCGCCTGTCGTCGCCACCGCTCCTTCGGGCTGCACCGCCAGGCGATCCTCGACGCGCGCGACGCCATCAGTACCCCGCGCGATCGCGATTGCCTGCTGTCTCGTCTGTTCGGAATCGACGCGTCCCGAGAGCGTGACCACGCCATTGGTGGTCGTCACGTTGATGTCTCGTCCGTTGACGGATGGATCGGCAAAGTACTTCGCCTGGATCTTCGTGGTGATCCATGCTGCGTCCATCTGTTCGGGCACGGACGACCGGTCGCGCGCCTGCTCCAGGCCGATGACGAGGTGGTCCTGAACCTGCCGGACGCCGTCCGTGTTCTGAGCGATCTGCAGCGCCTGCTGCTTCGCGTCGGCCGACTTGACACGGCCGCTCAGCGTGACTACGCCATCGCGCGTGGAAACGTTGATGTACCGCGCCTTGATGTCATCGTCGGCAAAGTATTGCGCCTGGATTTTCGTGGTGAGCCAGCTATCCGCGAGCTGATCGCCCGCTCGTGCCGCCACCTTCTTGACCTCGGCGGCAGCACGGCGCGCGTCGGCCGCCGTGTCGGTGCGGTTGCACGCGGCCGCGACTGCCACTATGCCGGCGATGACGGTCGTCCACAGAAGCTGAGGTGTTCTCATCGTGCCCCTCCGACACCTCGGCGGTGCAAAACAGACGCCTGTTTACGCCGCCTGTCCGCGAGCGGAACACATCCGTTCGGCCGCATCCCACGATTACCGGGAGTTTCGGCGCTACTCCTGATGGCAGCCCGCTTGCTCAAATACTGGTGACCACACATATTGCTGGGCCGTAGCCGGGCGCGATCGCGCTCATGACAACGGCTCAGACGACTTCGACCGCAAAGACACCGAAATCGCGCACGTGGCATCGCAAGTTTGTGCCGCCTGCGCGAGGGGCGCAAGGCAACTGGCTGAATCGTCGATCATCGGGTGATTGGAGCCGGCAGAGGTTTCGGAACGATCACCCAATGCGCAGTGCGATGATCCGATTCCTCGATCGCCCGATGGTCAGAGCCTTGCGCCCTGTCAAACCAAGTTAAAAGTTCAAAGTGGAAAGTGGAAAGTAAAGTGGAAAGTAAGGTGTCCCGAGGCATCCCACACCTACTTTCCACTTATTCCACTTTCCCACTTTCTACTTTGAGGTCCATCTCTGCGAGCGCGCGACAGCCTTCTTCCAATCTGCATAGAGCCCGTCACGCCACGCGGCGTCGCCCATTGGCGTGAACTCGCGGTCGAGTGCCCAGTTCCGACGAATGTCCTCGAGATCGGTCCAGTAGCCGACCGCGAGCCCAGCCAGATACGCTGCGCCGAGTGCGGTGGTCTCGGCCACGACGGGACGCCGCACGGGAACGCCGAGCAGATTGGCCTGGAACTGCAGGAGCGTGGCATTGGCAGTCGCGCCGCCGTCCACCTTGAGCGCCGTCAGGCAGGCGCCGCACTCGCGCTGCATGAGATCGAGCACGTCGCGCGTCTGGAACGCCATCGAGTCGACCGCTGCGCGCGCGATGTGCTCGATGGTCGTGCTGCGCGTGAGGCCGATGACCAGGCCGCGTGCGTACGGATCCCAGTACGGCGCGCCGAGCCCCACAAAAGCGGGGACGAAGTACACTCCGCCGCTGTCGGGCACGCGACGCATCAGCGTCTCGACCTCGCCGGACGAGGCGATGGCGCGCAGCCCGTCACGGAGCCACTGCACCACAGCGCCAGCAACGAACACGGCGCCCTCGAGGCAGTACGTCGTCCGCCCGCCAATACGCCAGCCAACCGTGGTCAGCAGACCGCCGGCCGAGGGCACCGCCTTGTCCCCCGTGTTCATGAGGAGGAAGCAGCCGGTGCCGTACGTGTTCTTCGCATCGCCGGACGCGAAGCACGCCTGGCCGAAGAGAGCCGCCTGCTGGTCGCCAGCGACTCCTGTGACAGAGACGGACGCACCAAACAGCGATGCGTCCGTTTCGCCGTACACTTCGCTCGAGCCGCGCACTTCGGGCAGCATCGCTCGCGGGACACCCATGAGCTCGAGCAGCTCGTCGTCCCAGGCGAGCGTGTGAAGATCAAAGAGCAGCGTACGGCTCGCGTTGCTGACGTCCGTCGCGTGTACCGCGCCACCAGTCAGTCGCCACAACAGGAAAGAATCAACCGTCCCGAACAACACGTCGCCCCGCTCGGCGCGCAGGCGAAGGCCTGGGATGGAGTCGAGCAGGTGGCGGACCTTTGTGCCGGAAAAGTACGGGTCGAGCACGAGACCGGTCCTGGACCGGAACACAGGCTCCAAGCCCTCGGCCTTCAAGCGTTCGCAGATCGGCGTCGTGATTCTGCTCTGCCACACGATCGCGTTCGCCACCGGTCGACCGGTATGCCGGTCCCAGAGCACCGTCGTCTCGCGCTGATTGGTGATACCGATCGCGGCCAGGTCGTGTGCCGTCAACCCCGCACGAGCGATGGCCTCGCGCGCGACTGCCAATTGCGACGACCAGATGGCCTCCGGATCGTGCTCGACGTGCCCGGATGGAAGAAGTATCTGGGGGAATTCCTGCTGTGCGGCGGCTCGAACGCGTCCGTCTCGTCCAAATACGATCGCTCGACTGGAGGTCGTGCCCTGGTCCAGGGCAAGGATGTACTCACGCATGAAGGGCTTCAGGAATCAGACCTCATCCCTCGACTCCGCTCGGGATGCCCTGAGCGAGTCAAAGGGCAGGGATCCCCGGCTGTGTCAGGCCTCAGCCTGCTCGATGCCCGAACAGCGCTGAGGCCTGAGGCCTGTGTAACGTAACATAGGGGTTGGATGACGCGATTGACACTCGGGGTAGTCGGGTTCCTGATGTTCGCCACCTCGGTCCTGGCGCAGGGAGCGCCGGGGACGCGCGCTGCCGCGGCAGGACGCGCCGGCTGGGAGGCGATTCGGGCGGGCCGGAGCCAGGACGCGGCTGCGGCGTTTGCCGAAGCCATCGAAGCCGAGCGGCGCGACCCTTCGCTGTATCTCGGCGCCGGGCTGGCGGCACACCTTCTCGGTCAGACCACCAAAGCCCGCCAGTCGCTCGAACAGGCGCTCGAGCTCGCACCGAATTACACCGCAGCCTCCCTGCTGCTGGGCGAGATTCTCTATCGTGGCAGCGATCTCGACGGGGCTATCCGTGTCTACGAGGCCGCGCT
Organism: Vicinamibacterales bacterium; assembly: GCA_036005125.1. Lineage (GTDB taxonomy): Bacteria > Acidobacteriota > Vicinamibacteria > Vicinamibacterales > UBA2999 > DASYQV01. The sequence continues at coordinate 20,868 of DASYQV010000228.1, read as the reverse complement.
GACGCATGCGCCGAATCACGAAGGGCTCCTGAAGCGGCTCACCGAGTGGCGGCGGGAGTCGGCGCTGCACAGCCGCTTCTTTCAGTCGAACGGGTCGCATTTCACAGTGCTCTTCGAGGGACCGTCCGACGAACAGCTTGCGTCCCGCGCGATCGAGCTTCTCGAAGCCGCGTATTGGCGGATCGGCACGGCTTTTTACACGTTCCCCGAACAGGTCATCACCGTTGTTTTGTACACCCAGGAACAGTTCCGCGACATCACGCGCTCGCCGGACTGGGCGGCTGCGGTCTATGACGGCCGCATCCGGGTGCCGGTCCGCGGCGCACTGAGGCGACCCGACGAGCTCGAGCGCGTCCTCGCTCACGAGTTCACGCACGTGCTCGTCCGCACCCTCGCCCCTCAGGGCGTGCCGACATGGCTCAACGAGGGTCTGGCCGTGCTGTTCGAGAACGGCGGGGAACAGTGGGCGGACCGGACCATCGCAACCGCGTCGCGCCGCCTGCCTTACTCGAAGCTCAACGGTAGCTTTGCCGGACTGGGCGGCCGGGACGCGCGGCTTGCCTACGCCCAAAGCGCACTCGCGGCGCAGAGGCTCGTCGATTTGGCGGGAACCCCGGCAGTTGTTGCCTTGCTTCAAGATCTGGCGCAAGGCGAGCCATTCGAACGGGCTTTCGAGCGCCGAACCCTTATCCCCTACTCGACATTTATCGAGGGACTCGAAGCCCATCCGTGAGCTTTGACCCTTCTTGAGATAGAATCTGAGGCCGCTTCAACGGAGGGCGGCCGCGGCGTGGTCCTGAACGTGTCGCCGAGCGTGCCCGAAGCGTGTCGGAGGGTGTGCTCTCCGGAAAAGGCGGAAGGGCTGCCCCGAGCGCTCTGGAACGGCCGGCCCTGAGCGTTAGTCGAAGGGTTACTCCACGAGGGAGCACTTGCCAGTTCGTTTGTTCATCGGGAATCTGCCGTACGGGGCATCCGAGGCGGATCTCCGCGCCCACTTCGCCCCGGTTGCGGCACCTTCTCACGTCGTCATGCCGGTCGATCGAGAGACCGGCCGCCCGCGCGGCTTCGCCTTCGTCGAGTTTGCCGATCGCGCGGTTGCTGACCAAATCATCCAGCGGTTCGACGCGCAGCCGTTCCAGGGCCGTAATCTCGCAGTGAGCGAGGCGCGCGCGCGCGAGGATCGGCCGCCTGGCAGTCGCCCTCCCGGAGGCGGCTTCGGCGGGCCCCGTCCCCCAGGCGGCGGCTTTGCACCGCGGCCGCCAGGTGGTGGCGGCGGGGGCTTCAGTCCGCGTCCGAGCGGCGGATTCGGTGGACCACGGCCCGGCGGTCCAGGCGGGACGTCCCCGTCTGGTGGCGGTCGCGACCGGTCGGCGAACTTTGGCCCGCCCGCCCCGCCGCGCCGACTTCGGGGTAAGAAAGGGCAGCAGCAGGAACATCGGCCGCGCGGACCCATCAAGGAGAAGACCGGCGGACGCATCTACGACGTGGACGATCTCGAGGACGGCGAGGCGGTCGAATTCGAGAATCTCGCCACGAGCGCTCCCGGCGACGACCTCGACGACAATCAAGACAACGATAAGGATAAGTGAGACGGTCCGTACCGCAGATCGTCTCGGTGGCCGCCGCCGTCATCGGCATCGTCCTTTTTCTTCTCACGCTTTACTACATCGATCTCGACGAGACCGTCCAGCGCGCGAGCCTCCTTGGATTCGCCCTCCCGGTGGTACTGCTCCCCGGCACGATCTGGCATCTGCTGCGCACGTGGGGCTGGGCGGTCGCGTTTCCTGATTCCGCGCGGCCGGCCTTCACGCGTTTATTTCGGGTGCGGCTGGCGGCCGACGCCATCGGGTTCTTCACCGTGCGCGGGCTCGCGGGAGAGCCGCTGAAGGTACTCCTCTTCTACGAGCGCGTCGTGCCCGAGATCACAACAGCCGCGATCGCGCTCGAGCGACTCGCCTTTGCCGTGATGGGGACGACCATTGCAGGCGTCATCTCGCTGATTGCAATCCAGCGTCTGACGATGCCGGGCGGGTGGGAGCTGATCTTCGCGCTCGTCGCCATGGCCGCGGTCGGAATGCTCGCGACGCTGACGCTCGCGATCCGCAGGCGAAGCGAATATTATCTCGAACGGCTCGTCAACGTACTCGATCGCATCACTCATCGACGCCTGGAACGCCACCGGGTCGTGCGCTTCGTGCTCGACGTCGAACACGTGCTGCTCGACTTGCTGCGCGGCGACCGCCGGCGCCTCGTCATTCTGACCGTGCTGCCGATTGTCTGCTATCTGCTGATGGCCAGCGAAGTCTGGCTCGTCTTCTGGGCGATCAATCAGCCGATCTCGATCACGGAATCGCTGACGGTGGAAACGTTCGCCCGGCTGGCCAGCATCCCGTCCGCGGTGGTGCCGGGCAATATCGGCACCCTCGAGGCGTCGAATGTCGCCGTCGTCAACGCACTCGGCCTTGCCGGCGGCGGTTCGCTGGCGCTTGCACGGCGCATACGGGCGCTGCTGTGGGCTGCACTGGGACTAGCGCTCTACCCCCGGGTCAAAGCCACCGACTGAGGCTCCCGGCGTCATCTTCCTGTAGTCGAACCATTCCACCAGGTAGTCGATCTTCAGCTTCCGGAACAGCAGCACGCGGCCTTCGCCGTTGAAGGTCACCCGGGTCGGCATCCAGACGCCCGGCGCGACCTCGCGCCTCGTCATCGTCGTGCGCGTGCCGTCCGAGATTCTCGCGATGAAGCCACCGAATGCGATGTCGTCGGTCGTCACGGCCTCGACGTCCATGAGCTCACGAGCTTTGTCATGGATCCAGATCGTGCCTTTGAAGCTCTTGGCCATCCGGCCTTCGCGCGTCATTGGTTCGGCATCGGGGCGCCCCTGGAAGGTAACCACCACCGTCTCCACCCCATTGCGCACCTCGTGGCTCTTCACATTGAAGACGAGCACGCGAAGAATGTCGTCGAGCCTGTTCTTCGCGCGCTGCCGCGCGGCGGCCTCGTCCCGCTCGCGCGCCGTCCTGGCGTCGAAGCCTTCCGTCGAAAGACGCGCGTGAATGTCCGTCGCGCGCTGCTGGTATTCCCTCTCTTGCTCTCGGAGCTCGGCGTCAGGAACCGGCACTCCGTCGCGCTCGATGACCCGGCGGAACGTCAGTTGGCGGTTCGGAGATGGGTAGACCTCGAGGACTCGGGTATCGCCGGTGCCGATGCGGCCGAACGGGTTCGCGTGCACATCGGTGCGGCGCTCCTTGTACGAGTACAGATGCGCGAGCTGCTCGGCCCGCGACAGATTCTCGCGAACCTCGTTCAGAAAAGCCGCATCCTCGGGCGATGTCTGGGTGTGCTGACCCTGCGCACGCGGCGCGAGCGCGCACAGCATCAGGATCAGGACGACGAACCGATGAGATACCTCAGACATGCCGGAGCTTTGCCGCCGCAGCCTCCAGCGTCTCATCCCGCTTCGCGAAGCAAAACCGGAGCACGGGGCCTGGATCGACGCCGCACAGGAACGCAGAAGTCGGAATCGAAGCGACACCGTGCCCGGTGAGCAGGCGCATGGCGAATTCGGCGTCGGGCTCGGTCGTGATGGCCGAGTAATCCAGGAGCTGGAAGTACGTGCCGCGGCACGGCAGCGGCCGAAAGCGCGAACCAGCGATCAGCTCGAGGAAGCGGTCGCGCTTGGCCTGGTAGAACCGAGCGAGATCCGCGCAGTTCGGATCGCGTCGCACGAATTCCGCATAGGCGACCTGAACGGCGCCGTTCACCGTGAACGTCACGAACTGGTGCACGCGCTGAATCTCGGCCGTCAGCGGCTGCGGCGCCGCGCAATAGCCGACCTTCCAGCCCGTTGCGCTGTACGTTTTGCCGAACGAGCTGATGACAACCGAGCGCGCGGCCAGGTCCGGATCGCGCGCCAGACTCTCATGGCGCTGCCCGTCAAACACGATGTGCTCGTAGACCTCGTCGGCGACGACGAGAGCGTCGGTGTTCTCCAGGACGCGCTTCAGCTCCGCGATATCTCGTGCGTCCAGAATCATACCGCTGGGGTTATGGGGCGAATTGAGCACAAGAAGTCGCGTCCGCGGCGAAATTGCGCGACGAACCTCGTCCCAGTCGATGCTGTAATCGGGCGCGCGCATCGTCACGTAAATCGGCGTTCCGCCACTGAGCTGCACGCTCGGCACGTACGAGTCATAGCACGGCTGGAACAGGATGACCTCGTCCCCCGGGCGTACGAATGCTGTGATGCTGCTGAAGATGGCCGCCGTCGCCCCGGAAGTGACGGTGATCTCCGTGAGCGGATCGTAGCGGCGGCCGTAGAGCCGCTCGATTTTCATCGCCAGCGCTTCGCGTAGCGCGAGGACTCCGGGCATGGGCGGATACTGGTTGTGACCCGCACGCATGGCGCGCGCCACCGCCTCCACGAGCTCGGGCGCGCAGTCGAAATCCGGAAACCCCTGCGACAGGTTGATCGCGCCATGTTCGGCCGCGAGGCGAGACATCACCGCGAAAATGCTGACACCGGTCGACGGCAACTTCGAGGAAATGGAAAGCGTTCTCACGATGATGTTGTGTCAGCCCAATCGGGCCGACGAGCCGGGAGCTCTACCGGGATATCAAAAGGCAGAGCCCTGACTGGTTATCATACCTGCATGTTCCACTCTCCCGGCAGCGACACGCCCACCGCGGAATACCCGATCGCCCCATCGGTTCACGACCTCACTCCCGATCAGTTGCGGGCGATGTACCGCACGATCCTTCTCCCGCGGCTGATCGAGGAGAAGATGCTCATCCTGCTCCGGCAGGGAAAGCTCTCGAAATGGTTCTCGGGCATCGGTCAGGAAGCTGTCGCGGCGGGCGTCGTCTCTGCGCTCAAGGCAGACGACTACATCCTGCCGATGCACCGGAATCTCGGCGTGTTCACGGGCCGTGGACTGGACCTGCCTGCGCTCTTCCGCCAGTTGTTCGGCAAGGCGGGCGGATATACGAACGGCCGCGAGCGGAGCTTCCACTTCGGCGTGCTCGCCCACCATGTGGTCGGGATGATCAGCCACCTCGCCGCAATGATGCCGGTGGCCGACGGCCTGGCGCTGGCGGCGCAACTCAGGGGCACGCGTCAGGTCGTGGCAACGTTCGTCGGTGACGGCGCGACGAGCGAGGGCGATTTCCACGAGGCGGCCAATCTTGCCGCCGTCTGGAATCTTCCGGTGATCATCGTCGTGGAGAACAATCACTACGGTCTGTCGACGCCAACGAGCGAGCAGTACGCGTGCACTGACCTCGCCGACCGCGCCGTGGGCTACGGCATGTACGGCGCGGTTGTCGACGGCAACGATTACCTTGCGGTGTACGAGGCCGTGCGCGCCGCAGCCGACCGCGCGCGCCGCGGCGACGGTCCTTCGCTGCTCGAGTTCAAGACATTCCGGATGCGCGGCCACGAGGAGGCGTCGGGCACCGCGTACGTTCCCAAGGAACTGTTCGACGAGTGGGGCAAGAAGGATCCGGTGCTGCGCTTCGAAGGCTTTCTGATCGAGCAGAGCCTCTTCACGTCCGAGAGCGCCAGGGACGTCCGCACGGATTTGAAGCAGCAGATTGATGCGCTCGTGGACGACGCGCTGACCGCTCCGGAGCCGGAGTCGACGCCGGAACGCGAGCTGGCGGACGTGTACATGGCGTCCGCTGTGTCGAACGCCGAGTCGCCGCCTGAAGGGCCCGAACGGCGTTACGTCGACGCAATCAGCGACGGGTTGCGCGACGCGATGCGCCGCAACGAACGCGTGATTCTGATGGGACAGGACGTCGCCGAGTACGGCGGCGTATTCAAGGTCACCGAAGGCTTCGTCGAGGAGTTCGGCAAAGCACGCGTCCGCAACACGCCGATTATCGAGTCGGCGGCCGTTGGCGCGGCGCTTGGCCTCTCGCTCGAGGGCTTCCGGCCGATCGTCGAGATGCAGTTCGGCGACTTCATCACGTGTGCGTTCAACCAGATTGTCAACAACGTCGCCAAGACGAAGTACCGCTGGGGCGCGCCGGCGCCGATGCTGATTCGGGCGCCGATTGGTGGAGGGGCGGGCGCCGGTCCATTCCACTCACAGAACGTCGAGGCGTGGTTCACGCACGTCGCGGGACTCAAGGTCGTCGCGCCCGCGACACCCTGCGATGCAAAGGGGCTCCTGTTGGCAGGGCTCGAGGATGGCAACCCGGTGCTCTATCTCGAGCACAAGCTGCTTTATCGATCGGTCAGGGGCCCGGTGCCGGAAGGGTATTACACGATCCCGATCGGCCGGGCGCGAGTCGCTCGCGCCGGGCGCGACGCAACGATCGTCACCTATGGCGTTGGAGTGGTATGGGCACTTGAGGCGGCCGAGCAGATGGCAACAGATGGCCACGAGCTCGAAGTCGTCGACCTGCGATCGCTTGTGCCGTGGGATCGCGAAACGGTATTCGAGTCGGTCCGCAGGACGAGCCGGGTGCTCGTGCTCCACGAGGCGCCGCTCACCGGCGGCTTCGGTGGCGAACTAGCCTCGACCATCGGCGAACAGATGTTCGACCACCTCGACGCGCCCGTGATGCGGCTGGGCGGCCTCGACATCCCCGTACCGTTCAGCAAGGGGCTTGAAGAGATCTACATGCCCAAGCGTCGGCTCGCGGAGACGATTCAGAAGCTGGTCGAGTACTAGCCGACGGGACGGACGTAGGGCGGGTCTTCAGACCCGGCGCAGGGCAGCAATCTGAAGATACGGCCTACGTCACCTCGGCTCGAGCCACTCATGCGCCTTCAGCGACACGAGCGGATACTTTCTGCGCAGTTCCACGACGCGATCGTAGTACCCGATCTTGGGGATTTCGCGGCGCACGAGGCGATCGCGCAGACAGCGGAGCTCGTAGCGATACAAGTCGTTGACGAAATCGTGCACGAGCTGTGGCGGCGTGGCGGGGGTCGGTTGTACGCCATGCCGTGCGAGCTGCGCCAGAACTTCGGCCTTGTATCGATAGCTCATTGAGGCGCCGGCGTACAGGCTGGCAACGCGGTAAACATGCGCGCCTCCTCAATCTCGGGCGGTGCACCGGCGCGCGCGCCCCACCACGCGAGCAGACGCCCGTACTCGGCACACGCGGTGGGCCTGTCCTGCAGCCGAGCGGCCGCGTGCGCGAGCCCGAAGGTGATCCGGCTCGTGCGGCCGATGCGCGCCATCGCCCGCTGGTACGCGCTTCGCGCGTCCTCGAACCGATGGACCTGCAGCCAGAGGTCGCCGGCGAGCTCCAGCGCCGAGATGAGCGGCACGGCCCGCTGCCCTGCGTCAAGCTGCAGCGATTCCATGCGTGTCGCGTGCTCGAGATAGAGCGCCATCTCCTCGCGCTCGTACTGGGATGCCGCGATCGTTGCTTGCAACGCGATCGATGCGATTTCCCATGCGCCGCCCTTGCTCGCCGCCCGCCACAACAATGCGTGGACGGCGCTCCGTACATCCCGCAGCGAGTCGACCGTTCCCCCGAGCGTGCCGGCCTCCTTCGCACCGAGCAGCCCCTCGACGTACTCGAACTGCGCGCCTGCCTCGTCACAACCGCTGTCGCTCGCCGCCTCCTTCAGCAGCGTCAACGCGCCCGGCAGGTCGAACTCCTGCGCCCGCATCGACGCCTGACCCATCAGGGCCTGCGCCGCTGACGAACAGGCGTCAATCGCGGTAGGCCGGGAGAGCTGCAGGGTAAGTACCGTCAGGGCCAGCAGCGGAAAAATGCTCACCGCATCATCATGTCATTGAGACGGCTGTGGAGCTATCATCACCACGACGGCCGCCGACTCGTGGGTGCGGCTGCAGGATTGAGCCATGGTGAGGGTTCACGTCTTTTCCGACTACGTCTGACCATACTGCTACCTCGAGGTCCCCATCCTCGAGGACGCCGCGCGCCGGTTCGGCGCGCAAATCACCATCGAACCGCACGCGTTCGAGCTTCGCCCGGAACCCGTTCCGATGCCCGCGGTCGACGCCGAGTACCTGCGGGAGCACTGGACGAACCGCGTCTACCCGATGGCGGAAGAGCGCGGCCTCGTGATGCGGCAGCCGTCCCTGCGGACGCGCACCCGCCGCGCGCACGAGGTGGCCGCGTTCGCGCGGGCCCAGGGACGGCTCTCAGCCGTCGACAAGGGACTGTATCGCGCACACTTCGAGCACGGACGGGACATCAACGATGTGGCTGTGCTCGAAGATATCGTGCGGGAAGCGGGTCTCGACGCCGGTGCCATGCGTCGGGCGCTCGAATCGGGCGCCTTCACCGAATCCGTGCGTGCGGATCTGCGGTTGGGCGCAACCCTTGGCATCCGATCGGTGCCGACGATGCTCGTCGGTGAAACCCTCGACGACGTGGAGCCGGTCATCGGCGCGGTGCCCTACGAATGGCTCGCCGGAGCGATCGATCGCGCGCTCTTCGGCCAACGCAGGCATCAGGAATCAGGCATCAGGTATCAGGGACGTCTCAGGCATCAGGCGGCAAAAACTGATCCCTGAGTTCTGATCCCTGAGACAGCCCTGATGCCTGATGCCTGATCCCTGATGCCTTCTAATATCGATAGTGATCCGGCTTGTACGGCCCCTCGACCGGCACGCCGATGTAGTCCGCCTGTTCTTTCGACAGCTTCGTCAACTTCACGCCAAGATGATCGAGGTGGAGCCGCGCAACCTCCTCGTCCAGCACCTTCGGCAACATTGTCACCGTTCTGCCGTACTGCTCGGCGTTCCTGTGCAACTCGATCTGTGCGAGCACCTGGTTCGTGAACGACGCCGACATGACGAAGCTCGGATGCCCGGTGGCGCAGCCGAGATTGAGGAGCCGTCCTTCAGCGAGCACCAGAACGCTGTGGCCATCCGGAAAGCGCCACTCGTCGTACTGCGGCTTGATGTTGATCTTCTCGACGCCCGCGAGCCGCTTCAGGCCGGCCATGTCGATCTCGTTGTCGAAGTGGCCGATGTTGCCAACGATGGCCTTGTCCTTCATCCGCTTCATGTGATCCACGGTGACGATGTCGAAGTTCCCCGTCGCCGTGATGAAAATATCGGCTTTCTCGACGACGTTCTCGAGCGTGTTTACCTCGAACCCTTCCATTGCCGCCTGTAACGCGCAGATTGGATCGATCTCGGTGACGACCACCCGGCAGCCCTGGCCGCGGAGCGCCTGGGCGCAGCCCTTCCCGACCTCCCCGTAGCCCATCACCACGGCGACCTTCCCGCCAAGCATCACATCGGTCGCGCGAGCCAGACCGTCGGGAAGCGAGTGCCGGCACCCGTAGATGTTGTCGAACTTGCTCTTGGTGACCGAATCGTTGACGTTGATCGCCGGGAACAACAGCGTTCCGGCTTCCATCATTTGGTAGAGGCGATGGACGCCCGTGGTCGTCTCCTCGCTGACCCCGCGGATGCGGGACGCGATCGCCGTCCAGCGGCCCGGGTGCGCCTTGAGCTCCTTGCTGATCGCCTGGAGGATGACGCCCCACTCTTCGGGTTCCTTCTCGGGATCGAACGAAGGCACGGCACCCGCCCTCTCGAACTCCGACGCCTTGTGCACGAACAGCGTCGCGTCGCCGCCGTCATCGACAATCAGCGTCGGACCGGAGCCGTCCGGCCAGACGAGCGCCTCGGTGGTGCACCACCAGTACTCTTCGAGGGTCTCCCCTTTCCACGCGAAAACGGGCGTGCCCCTCGGCGCCGCCACGGTGCCGCCGGTCTCGGGACGGCCGACGACGACGGCAGCGGCGGCGTGGTCCTGCGTCGAGAAGATGTTGCACGAGACCCAGCGGACGTCAGCACCGAGCTCGGTGAGCGTTTCGATGAGCACCGCCGTCTGGACGGTCATGTGCAGGCTGCCCATGACGCGCGCGCCGGCAAGCGCCTTCTCGCCTGCGTAGCGGGCGCGAAGCGCCATCAGGCCGGGCATCTCGTGCTCGGCGAGGCGAATCTCCTTGCGCCCCCATTCGCCAAGCGAGAGGTCGGCGACCTTGTACGGCACGCGGGCAGCTTTGCGAGCGGCCTCGAACGAATGCATCCTCTCGGTCACAACTGTTGCCATCAGCTTCTCCTTCATCGACGCTACGTCAACGGCCTGGTCCCGACGGCCGCGAACAGTGCGGGACCCTTTGCATTGGCATCGACGGGCAGGGCGCGCACTCGAACCTGGTCAAAGCCCGCACCCGTCAGGAATTTGGTGATCTGCGGCTCCGCGAATCCCAGCCACACATGACCCATCTGCCGCTGGTACTCGACGCGATCATGCGGCAGCATGTCGACGACCAGCACGCGGCCGGCGGGCCGGAGCACCCGCGCCACCTCGGCCAGCGCGCGCGGTGGTTCCGGCGAGTAATGCAGCACGAGCGACAACATCGCGGCGTGCAGTTCGCCGGTGCCGATCGGCAGCGATTCGAGCTCACCGCGCCGGAGATCCACGTTGGGCGCGTCCGCGAGGCGCTCGCGGGCCGCGTCCAGCATGTCGGACGAGGCGTCGACCGCAATGACGCGCTGCACGTGCGGCGCAATCGTATTCGTGAGCTGCCCTGTTCCGCAGCCGAGATCGCCGACCACGAGCGTTGGATCGATCAACGCGAGCAGCCCCCACAGATAGAAAGTGTCGCCAAAGTACGCCTCGCGGATCTTGTCCCACTTGCCCGCCGCGCTGGCGAAGAACTCCTGCGATCTCGCCCGCCGGCGCGCGAGCACGCTGCGAAGCCGGCGCTGGTCCTGACCTGCGGTCGGGGTCGACGCCACCTGCTCCCGAATGATCGGCCAGAGTCGCCCGGCGGCCGGTTCCAGGTCCTCGGCCGGCATGGTGTAGAAGCGGCTCGTCGCGTCGCGCCGCGACGTGACCCAGCCGTCATCCGCCAGCGTCTTCAGATGACGGCTCACGCTCGACTGCGGCATCTGCAGCACGGCGCACAGGTCGGACACGGTGAGCTCATGGTGCTCCAGAAGGAGCAGCATTCGACAGCGCGTCGGCTCCGACAGCGCGGCCATGTGCTCGAGGATCGGGGCTTGAGTCATCCTGGATTCGGCCGCCCGCACAGCTCTATCCGTTTATCCGGATTAAGTGTTTCACAGGAGCGCGCCATGCGTCAACTCCCGGCCGCCGGCGATCGCTTTGTGACACGACCGCGCTGGATTCTGTTTTTGACAAATACTGCCAGCGCGGTAGTGTCACTGACGTGACAGGACCTGGGTCACAGCGCGGCATTTTCTTGGTTGCAGCTATGCCACGCTGTGACCGATCTGCACTCTATGCTGCATCATCGACTTGCGCTTCCAGCTCTCGGCGCTCCAGCCTCTCGGCGTGCGACGCGTCCAAGGAGTCGCAACGAGCACGCTTGCGGCATCCGCCGCGATCTCATTTCAATGCCACATCGCTGAGGAATAATCCCTGAGCGGCCATGCACGCGTGGGCTCGCTGGCCGCGGCGCGCATCACCAGCTCGATATGTCGACGACTCCCAGCGGCACGCGTGTCGAGCGTTCTCGATCTCAACATGGATCCAGCACGGCGCTCGATCGCTCATGTAGATGAATCACTCCGCGGTACGCGCATTGCGCTCGATGTCCGTAGCCGCGGAGCGCGAGCGACACAAAGCGACATCGGCATCCGCACAGTGGGTTCTCCTTCACAGCCTGTGTAGCTCGCGACCCGCGGTGAGTCGGCCACGACACATGGCACTGCAATGACACGGGAACGCGGTGAGTCATGTAACTTGTAACACCGTTGCGTCTGAGCGAGGTGGCAGCTGAACGGCGTCGGTGTACGGCAGCGACGAGACCACCCCGTCCGACGTTGCGCATCGGGAACGCTCTTCACCGGCGGTCGTTCCGCGACCGCCGACTCATCAGCCCGCGTCGGTCTGGCTTGCGGGCCACGAAGTTCGGGAGATCCGCCTCGGTTTCGGAGGGGGGCCGAAATTGAGGCGGAATCACTCGAAAAGGGGCGGTCCGTATAGGGCCGCCCTTCATACCATCCTTTTATCCGGATTAACAGCGTAACAGGAGGTCTCCGGGATGATACACACTGTGCATCGATGGCATTGACTCACCATGTCGTATCGTGGCGTACTATGTCGTAGCTACAATGAGGAATCGTCGCTCCCCCCGCACGTTCCTCGAAGCGGTCGAGTACTTCGCCGACAGGGATCACGCTCTTCAGTTCGTGATCGATCTCCGTTGGCCGAATGGGCCGACCTGCTCTCGATGCTCCTCCACCGACGTGAGCTTCCTGAGCACGCGCCGTCTCTGGAAATGCCGGGCGTGTCAGAAGCAGTTCTCAGCGAAAGTCGGTACCATCTTCGAAGACAGCCCCATCGGCCTCGAGAAATGGCTGCCGGTGCTGTGGATGCTCGTCAACGGCGAGCGCGTGAGCAGCTACGAGCTGGCCCGCACGCTCGGCGTGACGCAGAAGACCGCATGGTTCATGCTCCACCGGATCCGCCTCGCGGTGCGGACGCCCTCGTTCCGCCGCTTGAAGGGGTGGGCTGTAGTGGACGACACGTTCATCATGGGCTCTCCGCGCGCGCGATGGCGACCTTCTCCGCGTGCGACCAGCCTTACGAGAAAGACATGGCGCGCGGCATCGTGAAGCGCCTTCGACTACGGCGCCAGACCGTCGCCCGCAGCACGCGATCCAGTGATTCGCTGGCGCGGCTGACGGATTTCGCGAGGCGCCTCGTGGCCGTGCCCAGGTCCGCGATTCCGGAACCGGCCTCGTCTTCGTCTCGACGACGCAGCGTGCCCGTGCGGATGCTCGCGCGTCGCAAGAGATAAGGTCGGCGGGCGACCGTAAGAACTGCAGCCGTCGTCTCCCGCACAGTCGTAGTGTCCACGCACACGCTTGCGGCGGTTGACGGCTCCGCGCCTCGTCCGCTATTCGGTCCAATGACGAGACAAAATTGTCATTGGCAACCGGATGACGGGCTCACCACACGCCCCACACCCGGCGGCGCGCATGATCTTCTCGCGCGCGGCGCTGCGCGTGATATCCACTATCACCTTCCGTACCGACATCGGTCGCGCTTCACGTGACGTTAATCCGTACTCAGCGCGTCACGCTGTGAGGTGCGCCATGTTTTTTCCGCTGTCCTCGCCACCGCACCGATCGCGATAGCGCAGACTCTGCCAATGGGCGTCCCCGATTTCTGTGCGGCCCGCACGATCACGAGCGTGAAGTTCACGATCACTGCGAGCGGGTTCACGCTCACCGCGACACCCGGCCGGGCCTCCACGGCAACGGTCCGGGCGCCGGTGAACGCGATTCAGGATTGTGGCGCGGGTAATACGGGCTCTACTGGGCCGGCTCTAAAGACCTGGCCTACGTACGTCACCTGGGTCACCCGAGCTCGGCCTCCAGCTTCGTGACGAGCTGGTCGAGCTCGGTTGACACGGCGCGGACGGTATCGGGCTGCGTGAGATCGACGCCCGCGCGCTGCAGGAGCACGATCGGGTAGTCGCTGCCGCCGGCTTCGAGCAGCGACAGATACCGGCGCACGGCGGCCTCGCGCGCTGCCCCGCTCGTGCCGCGCAGCTCCTGCATGATCTTCGCGGTCGATGCAAAGCACGTGGCGTACTGGTAGACGTAGTACGGCGTGCTGTAGAAGTGCGGGATCCGTGCCCACGTCACCTTGGAGAGGTCCTCCTCGTCGATGACGTCGCCGTAGTACTCGTGCAGGAGCCGGCTGTATATGTCGTTCAGCGTCGCTGCGGTGACCGGCCGGTCCTGCTCCACGAGCCGGTGCGCCTCGAGCTCGAAGTCGGCAAACATCACCTGCGTATAGAAGGTGCTCGCGATGCTGTCGATCGCATGCTGGAGCAGCACCGCGCGTTCCTCGCGCGTGGCTGCGCGCTCGAGCATGAAATCCAGGAACAATGCCTCGCTGAGCGTCGAGGGGACCTCCGCCACGAAGATCGTGTAGCCGGCGTACACGAATGGCTGGGTTCTATGTGACAGCTCCGTGTGCATCGAGTGGCCCATCTCGTGCGCGAGCGTGAACACGGCATCGAGCGTCTCGTTGTAGTTCAACAGCATGTACGGGTGAGATCCGTACACCGGCGCCGAGTAGGCGCCGCTGCGCTTGCCTGTGTTCTCGAACACGTCGATCCAGCCACCCTCGAACGCGCGCCGGACGTTTTCCTGGTAGTCGCGGCCGAGCGGCGCAACCGACGTCGTCACCCAGTCGAGCACATCGTCATACGGATACCGCACGTCAAGCTGGACGAGCGGAACGAACACATCGAACAGACGATAGCTGTCCAGGCCGAGTACGCGTCGCCGCAGACGGTGGTACCGGCGCAGCGGCTCGACCCCGGACTTGGCCTCCTGGATGAGCGTCTCGACGACCGAGGTCGGAATGTTGTTGCCGTGCAGCGCCGCCTCGAGCGTGCTCGCGTAGCCGCGGGCCCGCGCGTGAAACCAGTCGCGCTGCATCACCCCGTTGTAGAGCGCCGCGTAAGTGTTCACCGTGTCCGCGTAGCTCTCGTGAAAGGCACGGTACGCGGTGGCGCGATCTGCCTGGATGCGGTTCGTCTCGAGGACCGCCCTGTACTGCCCGTACGTGAGCTTCACCGTATCGCCCGTCGACAACGCGATGGTCGGAAATTTCATGTCGGCGGTCGTCAGCGCGGCGTAGGCATCGTACGGGATGCCGTTGAAGCGGCCGGAGAGCGACATCAGCCGCTCGCCTTCCGTGTCCAGGACGTGCTCCTGTTCGTGGTACAGGCTCTCGATGGCGAAGCGATAGACGGCGAGCGCCTCGTTGGTCTCCATCCAGCCGCGGACCGTCTCTGCGGGAATCGCGAGCAGCTCGGGATTGAACCAGGAGGTCGCCTGCTGGTGTCGCGCAAACAGGTTCTGCACCTGCTGGCGTCGCGCGTTGATCGCGTTGTCGCGCTGATCCTGATCGTAATGGAGCGAGGCAAAGTACCAGACGCGGTACATCAGGGCACCGACCTGGTCCTGCGCCCGAAATGCCGCCAGCAGTTGTCCGGGACCGCCCTTGAGCGTGCCTTCGAACGCTTTCAGCCCCTCGATACCCGTCTCGAGCTCGCGGTAGGCCGCTTCCCACTCGTCCCAGTCACGGCAGATAGCATTCAGATCCCACAGGTAGCGGCTCGGAATGGCCTCGCGGTCTGGAAGGTGACCTGGCTCAGGACGGTAGATTTCGGTCTGCGGCATCTGGTCATCGTACGCCAAAAGCGTTCTGCAGATCACCGGACGCGCTCATACGCGTGCGGCCAGCAGGTCGCGGAGCGTCGCGTAGTCGGCATGCAGACGTGTGACCAGGCGGGGCTGCTGCAGCGCGGCGGCAAGTGGCGGCGGCAGATCGACGGGCGCGCCGATGGCAGGCTCGACCGTTTCACGGAATTTCGCGGGATGCGCAGTCGCCAGCAGCACGCCGGTGGCATCGCGTTCGGATGCGAGCGCCGCGTGCAGGCCGAGCCACGCGATCGCGGAATGGGGGTCGAGCAGGTAACCGTGGTCGCGGTACACGTCTGCGATCGCACGCGTCACGGTCGCATCGTCGAACGCCGCGCCGGTGAGATCCGCCCGGAGTCGATCGAGATCGTCGCCGTACAATGCGCGGATCCTCTCGAAGTTGCTCGGCGCGCCCACGTCCATCGCGTTCGCGACCGTACGCACGGACGCGCGCGGCACGTATCGGCCGGAGCGAAGATACTCCGGCACGACGTCGTTGACGTTGGTTGCCGCCACGAAGCGGGCGACCCGCAGGCCGAGCCGCTTGGCCACGAGGCCGGCGGTGAGGTTGCCGAAGTTGCCGCTCGGCACCGACATGACGACGTTGCCCGCCGGTGGCCTCTCCCGGCGCAACTGCACGCCGGCCCACACGTAATAGAACACCTGCGGCAGCAGACGGCCGACATTGATGGAGTTCGCCGACGAGAGGCGGACGTCGCGCCGCAAGGCGGCGTCGGCGAACGCGGTCTTCACGAGCGCCTGACAGTCGTCGAACGTACCGGCGACCGCCACCGCTTCGACGTTGCCGCCGACGGTCGCAAACTGCGCCTCCTGCACGTCGCTGACCTGCCCTTCCGGAAAAAGGACGACCACGCGTGTGCCGGCGACGCCGGCAAACGCGCGCGCCACGGCGCTTCCGGTGTCGCCCGAGGTTGCCACCAGCACGGTCAGCGGCGAATGGGTATCGGTGAAGTGCGCCATGAGACGCGCCATGACGCGCGCGCCCACGTCCTTGAACGCCAGCGTCGGGCCGTGAAAGAGCTCGAGCGCGTACACGTCGGAACGGGACCCGTGGTGCCCTGCGGCCGCCACGCGCACGAGGGGAATGGGGAAGTCGAGCGCGGTCCGAATGATCGCCAACAGCGCGGCGCGAGGGATCTCGTCCCCGACCAGGTGCGCGGCGACGGCAAGGGCGACGTCGGTCAGCGTCGATTCGGACGAGGCGTCGAGCGCCGCCGACGGTAGCGGCTCGAGACGCTCCGGCAGGTACAGGCCCCCATCCGGGGCCAATCCGGCGAACAACGCCTCACGAAAGCTGACGGGAGGCGCAAATCCTCTGGTGCTAAGCCATCTCATGCAGCCATCTCGGGACGCGCGACCGTTTCGTGCGGCCGCGACCGACTACCTGTCCGGATCCGCCCGAGGGCGGACCCGGTGTCAGGCCTGAGCGGGTTGGGGGTGGATCGATACGGGCCGTCCCTGCTCGTTCACGGCGACCAGCACAACTTCGGCTTCGGTGACCTGGACGCGCTCGCCGTGACCGGCGCCCCAGCGCTCGGCCTCAACCGACACACGCACCGTAATCGATGTGCGACCGATGCGAACTGTCTCGGTAAAGAAATTCACGATGTCGCCGAGGAACACGGGCTCGTGGAACTCGACCTCGCGCATCGCTTTCGTCACGTAACGATGCGCGCGCACCTTGCGCGCCTCGACGGCCGAGGCGAGATCGATGTGTGACAGGATGACCCCGCCGAAAATCGTCCCATAGCCGTTGGTGACACTAACGCGCTGAGATCTGTTTTCGTGACTCCGAAGCGCGTTCGTGTCACCGGAGTGACAGCGTCCTTGGGACACAGCGCGGCCAACGCGGGCGCCGTGTTCGTGGTTTGGCGGCGGCGTTGGCCGCGCTATGTCCTTCGGCAGCAGGAGCACCTGTATAGCGGGCACGGGATCCATATCGTCAGCATAGGCGATTTTTCGTCTTGCCCGGGTTCGGAAGGCCCTCCTCCGAGAGGGCGCCGGGTCTGAAGACCGCGCCTCGGGGGCGGTCCGCCTCGACACTTTTTTACCCTCTTGTCGCGATCGTTCCGATCCGATAGAGAGAAATGCGTTTATGATGAAACCGACATGAGCACGATGACCAACGGTCGCGCGCGCGTCGCCAACGGTTCGACAGCGCTCACCACGGGCGGCTCGACGGCGAGCGCCTGGAGCGTTCACGACGCGAGCGAGCTCTACGAGGTGGGCCGCTGGGGCAAGGGCTACTTCTCCGTCAACGACATCGGCCATCTCCAGGTCCATCCGACGAAGGATCCCGCGCAGAAAATCGACCTCAAAGAGCTCGTCGATCGGCTGCAGCTCCGCGGTATCAGCCTTCCCGTCCTCATCAGGTTCACCGACATCCTGAGGCACCGCCTGAGCGACATCCACGCTGCCTTCCAGGCGGCGATCGCCCAGCACCAGTACCAGGGCCGCTACGCGTGCGTCTATCCGATCAAGGTCAATCAGCAGCGCCAGGTCGTCGAAGAGGTCCTCAACTTCGGCACGCCGTACGGGTTCGGTCTCGAGGCCGGATCGAAGCCTGAGCTGCTGGCCGTCGTGTCGCTTGCCGGCAATGACACGCCGATCATCTGCAATGGATTCAAGGACGCCGAGTACATCGAGACGGCGCTCCTGGCCCAGAAGATCGGACGCAACATCATCCCCGTTGTCGAGAAGTACACGGAGCTCGCGCTCATCCTCGAGCAGGCCGAGAAAATCGGCGTTCGGCCGCAGATCGGTGTGCGCGTGAAGCTCGCGTCGCGCGGCAGCGGACGCTGGCAGTCGTCAGGCGGATACCGATCGAAGTTCGGCCTGACGGTCACCGAGATCATGCGCGGGCTCGAGGAGCTGAAAGCGCGGGGGATGCAGGACTGCCTCAAGCTCCTGCACTTTCACCTGGGAAGCCAGATCACGAACATCCGGATCGTGAAGGGCGCGTTGAACGAGGGCGCGCGGGTGTACACCGAGCTCGCCCGCATGGGCGCCGGTCTAAAGTACCTCGACGTCGGCGGCGGCCTCGGCGTGGATTACGACGGATCCCAGACGAACTTCGAGTCGAGTATGAACTACACGCTCGAAGAATACGCGGCCGACGTGGTCTACCACATTCAAACCGTCTGCGATGAGGCGGGCGTGCCGCATCCGACGATCATCTCGGAGAGCGGGCGAGCCGTTGTGGCGTATCACAGCGCCCTGGTCTTCAACGTTCTGGGCGTCTCGGGGTTTCGTGCCGAAAGCGTTCCCTCCTCGCCGACGCCGGAGATGGAGCAGCCGCTCATCGACCTCATCGAGACCTACAACAACTTGACCGCCCGCAACGCGCTCGAAGGGTTCCACGACGCACAGCAGTCACTCGACATGGCTCTCAGCCTGTTCACCGGCGGCTATCTGCCACTCGAGCAGCGCAGCCAGGCGGAGAACCTCTTCTGGGCCATCTGCGGGAAGCTCCAGAGGATTGTGCAGCACATGGACGAGGTGCCGGAGGATCTCCAGAATCTCGACGAGCAAATCTCTGAAACATATTTCTGCAATTTCTCCCTGTTCCAATCGATTCCAGACAGCTGGGCCATTAAGCAGCTCTTTCCGGTGATGCCGATTCACCGGCTCAAGGAGAAGCCCGGCATTCACGCCGTGCTCGGCGATATCACGTGCGACTCGGACGGGAAGCTGGATCGATTCGTCGACCGGCGCGATGTGAAGAAAACGCTGCGACTCCACTCGGTCGACGGCGAGCCGTACTACCTTGGCGTTTTCCTGGTCGGCGCATACCAGGAAATCCTCGGCGACCTGCACAACCTCTTCGGAGACACGCACGCCGTCCACGTCAGCCTGGATGAAAACGGCGGTGCCAAGCTGGATGCGCTCGTCAAGGGCGACACCGTGCGCGAGGTCCTCGACTACGTCGAGTTCGATGCCGAAATGCTGCTGGGCAAGCTGCGCACCGATGTCGAAACGGCCGTCCGTGCGGGCAAGATCGATTACGAGGGCGCCGGCCAGCTCCTGCGGTTCTACGAGGACGGCCTCCGTGGCTACACCTACCTCGAAGGTTGATCGAGAAGCCGGGATTGACTCCAGGGCCGGGTCTTCAGCCCGTTATGCGGCTGGCAACGCGAATCTGCCAGGTAGGTCAGCGTCCTTGACAAGTTAGGCCCTTATGCGGCCCGAAACGCGAATTTTGTACTCGTTGTGCGACCGCATAACGGGGCTAGGCGCGCGAAGCGCGCCAAAAGATGCTGGTCTAACCAGCCGACGGGCTCTGCCCGGGATATCAAAGGGCGGAGCCCCTTGGCTGGTTAAGGACTCGGCCGCCGCCTCATCTACAGCCGTTTGATCCAACCCGACAGTCTTCCAGGCGCGGCTGAGCCCACCGCTCACACCGGCCTCGAGCCCATCTGGCCCACTTCATGCTCGTGCTGAATCTCGGTTCTCGAGGAGGGCACACACATATGCGAACCATCTCATGCGCGTTGTTCGTCGTGGCGGCGGTTGTCGCGTCGGCGTGCGGCGCGACCACCAGGTCTGGATCCACCATCACCAGCCCGACGGCCGGGTCGGTGCTTACCGGCGCGACCCTTGCCTTCCGCACGCTTGATAACGGGAAAGACACCAAGTCTCAGGTCACTGTGCAGCTGCTGCGTTCCAACAATGAGCTGGGCGCCGAGCTTCATGTGGGCGGCATCAAGTTCGATGACAACACGCAGGCGGCGCCGATGGCGTTCTCAGTCGCCGGACCGTTCCGGATGACGGACATCAACGACGGCTCGATGCGGATTCGAATGACACCGGACGGCCGCGACACCTGGACGTTCGACATGCGGCTGGTCCTGACCTTCTCGGACAACTCGCAGCGAACCTTTGCGTGGCAGAACGTACGGCTCGACGAGCACGCACCCGAACGCACGTTCCCGCTCGCTCCGGCGAGGGTGTCCTAGCGACGCTCCGCGACCGGAGAATCCGCTTACCGGAAAGACCACAAATCCCCGAAGGTGCAGGCAATGAATTCGAGGAGGGCGCGACACATGCGAGCTATCTCATGCTTGCTGTTTACGGCGGCGGTCGTCAGCGCGTCGGCGTGTGGCGCAACAAGGCAGTCCGACTATGGTACGACTCAGGTGGCCACGCCGGCGCTTACCGGCGCAACCGTCGCCTTCCGCACCCTCGATCACGGCAAGGATGACGATTCGAGGTTGACCGTGCAGTTGCTCCGCCGCAACGAGCAGGTCGCAGCCGAGCTTCGTGTGGTCGACACCAAGTTCAGCGACAACAGCCAGACGACGCCCATGGCGCTCTCGGTAACGGGCCCGTTCCGAGCGAACGACATCGATGATGGCGCGGTACGACTTACGATGACGCCGCATGGCGACGATGAGTGGAACTTCGACATGTACCTGACGCTGACGTTCTCCGACAACACGCAGCGAACATTCTCGTGGCTCCGCCTGGAACTGGACGAGCGACACCCCGAGCGCACCCTCTCGTTCGCATCCGGTCGCGTGAAGTAAGCCGCCTGTCTCGTGTAAAGGGGTAATCGGTCACTCGATCGGTGGCGTCAGATCCTCACCCGCCGATCAGCCGGGTGAGCGCCTGCGTCGCCTGATCGACCTGCGCGGCGAGA
>DASYQV010000227.1:0-4305 GCA_036005125.1 Vicinamibacterales bacterium | reverse complement strand
AGGCTTCGCGGTGCCCGGCCGATCCATCCACAACCGGACGACGTCGCCGGCGGCGAGACGACGGGCCGCATCCGCGGGACCCGTTTCCTCGCCGTTGACGAGCACCTTGCCCCGCTCGAGCGCCGACACCGCGCGGCCTCGGGATCCCATCCGATCCGTTGCGGCAAGAAACTTGTCGAGTCTGGTGCCCGCGCTCTCGCCGTCAACGATCCATTTCGAGGTTGAGTCCGCCACCGCGGCTGATGATATCGAAGCCTGCAGGGTCAGACCGGGGTCAGAACGGGGTCAGACCGGGGTCAGAACGGGGTCAGAACGGGGTCAGACCCTGAGTACGGGTCGACTCAAGGCCTTGAGTCGATCCGACTAAACTTTCTCAACAGCAGGGAGTCCCATGTCGCTCAAAACGGCCGAACAGTATGTCGCCAGCCTTCGCGACGCGCGTACGGTCTATTTCCGCGGCCGTCGTGTCGATGACGTCACGACCCACCCGGTCATCTCGGTCGCCGTCAACCATGCCGCGATCGACTACCGCCTCGCGCACGACCCGCGTCATCGCGACCTGTGTGTCGTCGCCGACGGCGGCGAGCAGTACTCGCGCTACTACCAGATTCCCCGCACGGCCGAGGATCTCCTCAAACGCAGCGCGCTTATCGAGCTCGCGACCACCGAGGGTGGAACACTCGTCGTGCTGGTCAAGGAAATCGGCACCGACGCCCTCTGCGCGCTGATGCGTGTGAGCGGCCCGCTCGACCAGAAATACGGCACGGAGTACAGCCGGCGCGTCAGGTCGTACTATGAGTACTGCCGTCAGAACGATCTGGCGATTTGCGTCGCGCAGACCGACGTCAAAGGCGACCGGTCGCTCTCCCCTTCGCAGCAGGCCGATCCGGATCTCTACGTCCACATCGTCGAGCGCCGCTCCGACGGGATCGTCGTTCGTGGCGCCAAGGCCCACACCTCGGTCAGCACCAACGCCAACGAGATGATCGTGATTCCGACGCGCGCGCTGGCCGAGGCCGACCGCGACTACGCGGTGAGCTTCGCGATACCCGTCGATACACCCGGGCTGATCCTGCTGGCCTCTGCCTACGATTCGGCAGGTCCGCAGAGCTCACCGGTCGAGCACCCGATCAGCGCCCGTCACAAGATGATGGAGACGACCACGGTCTTCGACAACGTCTTCGTGCCGTGGGAACGCGTGTTTCTCGCCGGGGAGTCGGAATTCGCCGGTCCACTGGCGCTCGCCTTCGTCGAGCATCACCGGTTCACGGCGATTTCCTACAAGCTGCCGCTCGTCGACGCGCTCGTCGGCGCGGCGATGCTGATGGCAGACCTGAACGGCATCTCGAAAGCCGGCCACGTTCGCGACAAGTTCGTGCAGTTGATCAGTTATGCGGAGACGCTGCGCGGGCTCACCCACTACGCCGCGATATCGGGAAAAACAAAAGAAGCAGGGATCATGGCCCCCGAGCCGCTCTACGTGAACATGGCGAAGTACCATTTCGCGCACGGCTATCACGAGGCAATCCGGAACGTGCAGGACGTCGCCGGAGGCTCGCTCGTCACCGGCCCTGGCGCTGAAGACCTCGAGTCGGAGGACACCGCGCGACTCTACGAGAAATACTATGCCGGCCACGAGAGCAACGGACGGGATCGGCTCAAAGCGCTGACGCTCGTGAAGGATCTCGTGGCCTCGGAGTTCGGCACGTATCAGGAGGTTCTCGCGGTCCACGCGGAGGGTTCGCTCGAAGCCGAGAAGATGATGGTCCTGCGCAGCTACGACCGGCGTCCGGCCGTCGAGTTCGTGCGGCAGCTCGCCGGTCTGTCCGGGCACAGCGTGGCCGTGTGAACCGGAGACAACGGAGACGACGGAGGAAACGGTCCATTCCAGGGGGATGTCACGCGGCTGGGCCCGCGACTGCTGCGCGTTGCCATGCGCGGCAAGAACGGCGGCCGTCGCAAGCGCCGCCAGGACCGTTTTCAGGCGATGGACATCTGGGATGTTCGGTGCCACTCGACCGTCTTCTCGAGGCCCTCTTCGAAGGTCACGACCGGCTCGTAGCCGAGGAGCCGCCGGGCCTTCGAAATGTCCGCCTGGGAGTCGCGGACATCGCCAGGCCGAACGTCACGGTAAATCGGCTCGATCTTCGCGCCCACCAGATCCCTCACGGTTCGGAACAGCTGGTTGAGCGAGATGCGGCCGCCCGTGGCGACGTTGATGACTTCCCCGCTCGCTCCGTGCGCGTGACACGCGCGCAGAACGCCGTCGACGACATTGGCCACGTACGTGAAATCGCGCGTCTGCTCGCCATCGCCGTAGATCGTGGGTTGCCGGCCGTCACAGAGCGCGCTGATGAACAGCGAGATGACGCCGGAGTACGGCGACGAGGGATCCTGGCGCGGCCCGAAGACGTTGAAGTAGCGGATGGTCACGGTTTCGAGGCCGTACAACTGCGTGAACATCTGGCAGTACTGTTCGGCCACGAGCTTCTGCAGGGCATACGGCGACAGCGGCGCCGTCGGCATCGTCTCGACTTTCGGGAGCGTGGGCGTGTTGCCATACGCCGATGACGACCCGGCGTACACGACACGCCGGACGCCGGCGTCGCGCGCGGCAACCAGGACGTTCAGTGAGGCATCGATGTTGGCGCGATTGGATGTGATTGGGTCCTGGACCGACCGCGGCACGGAGGGAATGGCCGCCTGGTGCAACACGAAATCAACGCCCGCGACGGCACGCTGTGCGACGTCGATATTCGCCAGATCGCCTTCGATGAACTCGACCTCGCGCAGATGGGCCAGGTTCCGTCGTTTCCCGGTGATCAAGCTGTCGACAACACGGACGCGCTCGCTGCGACGCACGAGCTCTTCGGCAAGATGCGACCCGATGAACCCGGCGCCGCCAGTCACTAAATACTGAGCCATTAGTCGTCACACCTCAGCAAAAATCCTGCCGCGATGCGCGCAGGAACGGGCCTGGGAAAGACGCAATGCTTTTTGCGGCTAATTGGTGAATCCGGAGGTGGGAAGTCCGGGCACGATTTTCAGCGCATTCCGATAATACAGCTTCCGCAGCACTTCGTCGGGAAGCGCCATTCCGTAGAGCTTCCAGAATGCGTGATAGTCCCGGTAGTAATCGACGTACTCATCTGCCGTTTCGAAGACTCGCCAATAGTACGGATATTCATCCGGCTGGAAGCTGTCCTTTCCAAAAAGGATCCGATCCTGATACTTCACGAAGAAGTCGTGCGCGGCGCGCGGCTGCCGTCCGAGCTCAGCCAGGATGGCACCTACTTCCGTGTACACGTTCGGCATCTCGTCGAAAAGCTTCCCCATCCGCTCGAGATCATTACCGTGATACGCAAAATGCGCGGCGATGAACCTCGTGTTCGCGTGCTTCTTGAACATCCGGTT
The DNA here is from genome assembly GCA_036005125.1 of Vicinamibacterales bacterium. GTDB lineage: Bacteria > Acidobacteriota > Vicinamibacteria > Vicinamibacterales > UBA2999 > DASYQV01. The sequence continues at coordinate 891 of DASYQV010000227.1, read as the reverse complement.
CCGCTCGGCCACGAGCTCTTCGAAGCGCGGAAACTGCCCGGCCGGATACCGGCGGTCCGGATAGAGAGCGAGCTCCAGCCAGCGCTCGTTCTCGTAGTTGATCGGCTCGAAGAATTCCTGCGGCTCGGCGGTGTGAATCAGCACCGGCACGCCGAGCCGGCCGCACGTTTCCCAGATTGGATCCAGCTCGGGGTCGTCCAGCTTCAGGCGGGTGCCATCGGTCCGTCGATGCTGCAGCCCGAGCTGTTTGAAGATTTTGAGCCCGACCGCGCCTGCTTTGATGTCGGCCTCGAGCTGCCGGGCGGCTCGTTGTCCGAATCCCGGGCCCACGTTCTGGAAATCAACGTTCGCGAAGAGGACCATCCGATCCTTGTGACGGCTGGATCGAATCGCCTCGAGCCCTCTGCGCAGCGTGGCGCCCGAATCGCCGCTCAGATTCACGAGCACGCGCAGATTCAACCGGTCCATCGCGGCAACCACCTCGTCGAACTGCGCGGCGCTCATCGGGTTCGGCTGATGGCTGTGGATGTCGATGGCAGGAAACTTCGCGCGCGGCCGGAGATGTTGCGGCACGACGAGCGTTGAATGTGGTTTGTACTCAACGATGTTTGGAACGGGAAACTCCGGCTGCCGGAAGGCTCCCGGACGCGGGCCCAGGGCTCCCTCGCTCCGGCCGCGCGGCGTCTGTGCGAGCGCGAACAGGCCCGCCGCGCCGAGCGCGCACAGGAGAACGAGGAGTTTCTTGATCATGATAGGCCTCAGGGATCAGGCCTCAGGGATCAGGGCTGTCCCAGGCATCAGGCCTGCCTGGTGCCTGAGACAGCCCTGAGGCCTGAGGCCTGATCCCTGAGGCCTCAAGAGATCGCAGCCGGCCGATAAGCCGAATTCTGT
>DASYQV010000226.1:0-8223 GCA_036005125.1 Vicinamibacterales bacterium | reverse complement strand
CGGCGCTCGGTAACGGATGTCGATCTCCTGGAACCCGGTGGCGATGAGCAGGTACCGGAGCGTATCGGGATGGATCGGGCGAACGTGCGTGACGTCGCGGATGTAGCTCTCGAAGAACGCGAACCAGCACGCGGGATTGATTGTCTCGAGCACGATCGGCGCGCCGGGCCGCAGCTTGTCGAATGCCGCATCGAGCAGGCGGGTCAAGTAGCGCGGATCGAGGTGCTCGATCACCTGTGCGGCAAACAGGCCGCCCAGGGATCGGTCAGGCAGGCCCCGCAGATGCTCGAGCGCATCGGCCTCGTCGGCGTGCAGCCCTTTTTCGCGGCACACCTCCACCATCGCGCGATTGATGTCGATGCCGCGCGCGGTCACACCATTCTCACCGAGGAGCGCCAGGAACTCGCCGCGGCCGCATCCGATGTCCAGCACGTCGGAGCTGGCGGCGAAGATCGGCAGGTACTCTGCTAGGCGCTCCCGGATGTCTTCGGACGATCCCCGGAACTGATCTTCGAAGCCGACGTACTTGTGGCTGTCGAGCGTGTCGGATGTCGACGCGGTGAGTGACGGGGCCGCGACGCCCGTCGACGCCGCGACCGGTGTGCCGGTCTCCGCGCGTCGCGCGAGCTCGTGTTTGAGGTTCTGCGTAGCCTGCTGGAGTACCCCAACGGCCACGCGTAACTCCTCGTGGGCCGCAACGAGCGATCCCATCGCAAGCTCCTGCCGCCGGTCGCGCGCGGCCAGGGCATCGCGATGACGGAGCGTCTCGTCCACGACCGCTTGGCACTGGTCGATTGTGGCCTGGACTGTCGCGTCGAGCGTGGCGTGCATCGCGTGATATGCCTGGACGGTCCAATTCACGTGGCGGACGACGGTCGAGTTGAATGTCTCCTGCGGCCGCAGCAGGCTTGCCGCAAGCAGGCGCACCTTGTACAGGAGACGTCGGGCAAGCGACCCGCCGGCCGGCGCTGGACCAGCCACACGCCATGACGCGTTGAGGCGATCGACCTCGGACAGGTCGGGCGACGGCAGTTCCGGCCAGGACCGGGAGCCGGACGAGGAATCAAGGTCAAAGGTCAAAGGTCAAAGGTCAAAGGTGAGGTCAAAGGTCTAGGTTTAGGTCCTCGGTTTAGGTCCTCGGTTTAGGTCCTCGGTTTAGGTCCCAAGCTCAGGTCCCGGGCTTAGGTGCATGTCAGTGCGAGTGTATGTCACCGCATGTGTGCAGACAAAACCTTGACCTTGAACCTGCACCTGACCTTGAACCCGCACCTGACCTTGAACCCGCACCTGACCTTGAACCTGCACCTGACCTTGAACCTGCACCTGACCTTGAACCTACACCTTTGACCTCACTTTTGACCTTTGGCCTTTGACCTTTGACCTACGAAGTTCTCAACGCCCCACCATCCCTTCAATCGGGCTGCTCGCGGTCGCATACATCTTGCGGGGGATTCGGCCGGCGAGATGCGCGAGGCGACCCGCAATCACCGCGTGCTTCATCGCTTCGGCCATCGCGACGGGATCCTGGGCTCCGGCGATGGCGGTGTTCATCAGCACGCCGTCGGCGCCGAGCTCCATCGCCAGCGACGCGTCGGAGGCCGTGCCCACGCCGGCATCGACAATGACGGGCACGCGCGCGAACTCGCGGATGATCCGCATGTTGTTCACATTCTGGATGCCGAGCCCGGATCCAATCGGCGCGCCGAGCGGCATCACGGCCGCCGCGCCGGCGTCCTCGAGCTTCCGGCACACGACGGGATCGTCGTTCGTGTAGGGCAGCACGACGAACCCATCGTTGACCAGGATGCGCGTGGCGGCCAGGAGCGCTTCGTTGTCGGGGAAGAGCGTCCGCTCGTCGCCGATGACCTCCAGCTTCACCCAGTTGGACAGGCCGGCCTCGTGCGCCAGATGCGCCGTGCGCACCGCATCGTCGACGGTGTAGCATCCTGCGGTGTTCGGCAGGATGAAGATCCGGCTCGTGTCGATGTAGTCGAGGAGCGATTCGCGGCTTCGATCGGAGATGTTCACGCGGCGCACGGCCACGGTCACCATCTCGGTTCCCGATGCGGCGTGCGCCTGGGCCATCACGGGAAACGATGGGTACTTGCCGGTGCCGACGATGAGGCGCGACTGGAACGTGCGCCCCGCGATCACGAAGGGTGTGTCTGTCATGGTGTCATCTGCCCCGGAGCCGTCGCTCACCACCGCCCACGAAGTTGACGATCTCGACGCGGTCCCCCTCTCGAACGATCGTGGCCTCGAACGCGTGCCGCTTGAGGATACTCAGATTATGCTCGACCGCAACCCTGCGCGGGTCGATCGCCAGGCGGTTGAGCAGATCGGTGACCGACAGCGGCTCGTCGATATCGAAGGGTTCGCCGTTGAGCGTGATACGCAACTGGAGCCCGGTTTATGAAGTCCAATGGGAAAGCGGTTCGCCGCTCAGCGTACCGCGCCGAATTCTCGTAAGTCAAGAATAAGCCCTTGTTTCCGAGTAGGTTGCGAACAACCGAGTCGGCTGGCATGCGCTTGGAGTACAGGGAGATAGATAGCCATGACTCGTACCACATCGGCCGTCGAGCTGAACCGCGCGGCCCTGCTCGATCGCTTCCAGCGCATTCGTGCGCGCACGCGTGCACTGTTCGACCTGCTCGACGACGATGCCTACTACGAGCGGCCCATCGCGTTGCGGAACCCGATTGTCTTCTATGAAGGTCATCTCCCGGCATTCGCCGTGAATACGCTCATCAAGAGAGGTCTCGGCGAGCCCGGCGTCGACGAGCAGCTCGAAACGATCTTTGCGCGGGGCATCGATCCCGCGACAGAAGCGGCGGCCGTGGCCCGGGGCAATCCGGCCTGGCCCACGCGGCAGGTGGTGCGCGATTATGCAGCGGCGGCTGATCGCCTTCTAGCCGACGTTCTGGCCCATGCGGACCTCGTGCGTGAGGATCGCCCGCTGCTTCGCCGCGCGCAGGCTGCCTGGGCAATTCTCGAGCACGAGGAGATGCACCAGGAAACGCTCGCATACATGTGGCACCACCTTCCCTACGGTCTCAAGCGGGCGCCCGCGGGCTATCGCACGGAGACGGAAACGACATCGACGCCAATGCCACACCGCGTGCAGATCCCGGCAGGCGACGTCACGCTCGGCACGAGTCTCGCCGACGAGCCGTTTGCCTGGGATAACGAGCTGCCGCCGCACGTGGTGCGCGTCGAACGGTTCGCCATCGATGCGTTCAACGTGACCAATGCGCAGTTCCTCGAGTTCGTCGACGTGGGGGGATATCGAGATCCGCGTTGGTGGCGTCCTCAGGATTGGGCGTGCCTCCAGGAAGCGTCCATGACTCATCCACCGTTCTGGGAACATCACGAGGGCACCTGGCACTGGCGCGGTCAGTTCGAGCGTGTGCCGCTGCCGGCCTCCTGGCCGGTATACGTCACCTGGGCCGAGGCCAATGCGTATGCGCGATGGGCCGGCGGCCGTCTGCCCACGGAGCCCGAGTTTCATCGCGCCGCCTTTGGCACCCCTGAAGGAGCCGAGCGGTCTTATCCCTGGGGCGAGGCGCCGCCCTCCAATCTTCACGGCAACTTCGATTTCAGCCGGTGGGATCCCGTTGCGGTCGGCTCATTGCCGGCAGGCGTCAGCGCGTTCGGCGTGCACGATCTGGTTGGAAACGGCTGGGAGTGGACCGCGACCGTATTCGACGGCTTCGCGGGCTTCACGCCGCTTCCGTCGTACCCTGAGTACTCCGCGGATTTCTTCGACGGGGAGCATTTCGTGATGAAAGGCGCGTCGCCGGCGACCGCGCGCGAGCTCGTGCGCCGCGGCTTTCGCAACTGGTTCCGGCCCAATTACCCGTACGTCTACGCGACCTTCCGGTGCGTCCGATGAGTGAAGAACAGTCGTCCCGGACGCTGATGCGTCCTCGAGCCGACGTCGGCGCGGGCTCGGCCTTTGCCGCGGAGGTGCGCGAGTACCTGTTGCGCACGCCGCGGCAACTGCCGTCGAAGTACCTCTACGACGATCTGGGCTCGGCGCTGTTCGAAGCGATCTGCCGCCTCCCGTGGTACCGGATCACGCGCGCCGAAGCCACGCTACTGGCCGCGCGTGCCGATGAGATCCTCCGTCCCATACGGCGTCCGGTGAGCCTCATCGAGCTGGGGTGTGGAAGTGGTGAGAAGCTCGCGATTCTCGCAAAGGCCGCGGGTGGCTCGGCTGCCGACGTGCAGCTCATCGACATCTCACCGGCAGCGCTCGAGATGTCCCGCGAGCGCCTGCGCGCGCTCGGGCTCGTCTCTGTGCGGACGCACAACTGTACTTATGAGGACGGACTCATCCGGGCGGCGCGGCATCGCTCGCCCGACGGGTCGCTGCTCGTGCTGTTTCTCGGATCGAATATCGGGAACTTCGACACACCCGTCGCCCGGCTGCTCCTGGCGCGCATCCGCCGCGTGCTCCGCGAAGGCGACGCTCTGCTGCTCGGAGTCGATCTCGTCAAGTCGCACCACGACCTGCTGCTTGCCTACGACGACCCGCTCGGCGTCACCGCCGCGTTCAATCGAAACCTGCTTCGCCGCATCAACGACGAACTTGGCGGCACGTTCGACCTCGACGGCTTCACGCATCGCGCGCTGTGGAACCCGGGTGCGAGCCGGGTCGAGATGCACCTCGTCAGCCGCGCGCGTCAGCGCGTGCGCATCGAAGCGGCAGACCTCGAGCTGGTCTTCGCGCCCGAGGATTGGATCTGGACCGAGAGCTCGTATAAATACGAGGCCGAGCAGATCGTGCGGGACGGTCTCGGCGCGGGGTTCGCCAGCGCCGAGCAGTGGATCGACACGGACGCGCGCTTCGCGTTGACGCGGTTCAGCGTCACGTAGGGCTACGGGCTCCGGACTACAGGCTTCAGAGGCTCCGGGGACTTTCGGGCTCGAGATTTCGAACGTCGGCTTCGGGCATCGGAATCAGAAACGATTTTGCCGAAGCCCGTAGCCTGAAGCCTGAAGTCCGTCAGAACCGAACCTTCGCGGTGACGGAAATCAATCGCGGAATCGAGTACTGCGCCGGCGAGAACTCGCCTTCCTGTGCGATGAGGTACACGTTGTCCGCGATGTTCTCGATGTCGAGCTGAAACGACAACCGCGAACGCTGACGGCCGCGCCGAAGCAGATCGACGCCGAATGAGAGATTCGCGGTGAAGTGTCCCGGCACGCGAGCGGCGGTGCCCGCAGCTGACTCCGCGTCGACGTGGTCGGCTTCTCCCTCGGCGTGCACGTGGCCCGCCCCTCCATGCCCCATCGGCGTGCCGCTTCCGTACTCCATCGCGGTCCCCATCCAGAGGCCGGTTCGCCTGTTCCGGTACGTCGCGCCCGTCGTCAGTGTGTGCGTCTGATCCATCGGGGCCAAGAACCGACTGGTCTCCGTGAGGTGCTCCGCTTCGGTCACGAATCCTCCCGTGACGGGGTTGTAGAAATTGACCCGGCCCAAGGCGTAGTTCGCGTATCCCGTGATGCCGAACCGCGCCAGCAGCGGCAGCTCGGCTTTCGTTTCGAGGCCGTACGCGCGGGCCCGATTGAAGCTGGCGTACGAGTAAATGCGGGAGTCGGGCCAGACGGTCGTGTGAACCGGATTGTCGGTTGCGCGATAGTAGCCGGTGATCGCGAGGCGCACCGGCCCAACCGGCGCCGACCCACCGAGCTCGAACTGGTTTTCGATTGTCGGTTCGAGCGCGGGAAGCGCGACGCCGATCTCGCGAATCCGCGCGGTCAACCCCGCGCTGCTCGACAGCACGCCTTCGATCGCCGGCGGAACGAAGAAGTGATTGTACGACCCATGGACCACGGCGCCGCCGCCCACCTGCACCGCGACGTTCGCACGCGGGCTCGCGTGCGTGTCCGAGACGACGAGATCATAGTGGTCGAGTCGAATGCCAAGGTCGGCCGTCACGCGGGAACCCAGCTGGATGCCATCCTGCGCGTACGCGCTGAACTGGCCTCCCGTGTCGCGTCCGGAGAAATTGACGGCGCCGCCGACGAAATGAATGTGGGGCGCTCCGATCAAGTGACTGAGCGAGCTGAAGCCGGAGTAGTCGTACGACAGGTTTTCATCGGGCCGGAGTCGAACGGCGTCGACGCCTGCCTTGATCGCATGTCCCCGCACGAAACGGGTTGCGTCCACTTTTCCACCGATTGTCAGGAGCTTGCGATCGAGCGCGGCGATAGCCGTCAATGGACCCTCTGCGGGCATCAGCCGCGATTGCGACCAACGCTGATAAAACGAGGCATTGATCGCAAGGTCCGACAGCGTTTGTCTCCAGCCCACGATTGCCGTCTGCTGACGCGTGCGCTGGTCGGCGTTTGCCAGCGGACGCAGCTGGACATCCTGCGGCGTCTTCGGGATCTCGAAGTTCGCGCCATCACCGGTGAACAGAGCCCTGAGCAAGCCGGCGCGACCGAGATTCCAGTCGAGCTGGACGAACGCGTGCCCGCCTCTCGCGCTGTCGTGAATCGCCTCGGGAACGGGTGGGCTCAGAAAGCGATCCGATTCGAACATCGAGCCGAAGACGTAATATCCAACCCGCCCGCGATGTCCTCCAAACTCTCCCGACACATTCCGGCGCCCGGCCTGCCCGCCATTGACGCTGACCGACCCGTCGTTCTGCATCGTCAGCCCGGACTTCGTGACCACGTCGACGACGCCCCCGAAGCGGTTGCCGTACTCCGCCGAAAAGCCGCCCGTCATGATGTTGGCCGTGTCGATCACGTCGAGACTCATGCCGGCCGAAAAGACCGTGTGGACGTTTTCCCAGAAGGACACGCCGTTGATGAAGGGGTTCAACGCGATCTCGTGCCCGCGGATGTGCACGAAGTCGTCGTGCCCCCGGATCATGCCGGGCGCGCTGGTCACGATGGCGTCAGGAAGGTTGGTGCGCTGCGATACGGGCATGTTCTCGAGGCGTTCCGCGCTGAGGACGGTCGAGCTCGGCGAATGCGTGCTGGCGAGCGGCGTGGGCTCGCCCGTGACCTGCACGCCGACATCGACCCCGCGCAACTCCAGCGACAGCATGACGACCCTGGTCTCACGAGGCTCCATGACGAACCGGAGCTCGCGAGCGATGAAGCCGTCCGGCGCGGCCGACAGGATGTATTCTCCAGGGCGAACGTTCCGGAACGAGAACCGTCCTTCCTGATCGGTTGTGATCTGGACCGATTCCCCGAGCGGGACGGGTGCCAGCGTGACCGGGACGGCCGCCAGCACGGAGCCGTTTGCGGCCGCCACCACCTGACCACGGATTGTCGCTTCACCTTGAGCGAACGCAGGGGTATTTGCCGCGGTCAATAACAGACCCAGTACAGCGATGCACCGCGGTACGGCGTGCACGTGGTACGGACCCATGACACTTCTCCTTCAGGAGGTCACGAAGTTGAACAACTTCAACGGCAGCGAGCTCCATGCGCCTGCGGCGGATGGAGCCAGCTCGCGACATTTCGCGCGGACGAGCGTCGACAGCTATCGGCGTGAACGCCGCGCGCGGGCGCGACTGAAGGCTGAAAGGGTCTAGAGACGAGGAGGCGGAGGATCGAGCGCGGCGGATCGCGTCAACAGAGGAGATCTGTTGACGACGATTAAGAGACGTTGAGCGGGCAGCGTGAGAACGGGCGGCGGCTCGGGAGGAACGCCGGTCGCAAGCACGAAGTCGAGTTGCGCGCTCGCAGCACTGCTGACGCGACAGTCCGAATGATGTGATCTCGACTTGCCGCTCAGCGCGTGGTGCATCGGACAGATCGCATTTTCATGGCCGGCACGGCCGCACGTGCACTCGGTCGTGTTGCGTTCGCCGTGCAGGGCCGTGCGGAACGAGTCGGCCAGAGGAACGCCCAGCAGAGCGGCCTGGCAGGCAAGCCCGATTACAGCCAGCGCGGCAATGCGAGAGCGGAGCGCGCGCATCCGATGAGGGTAGTGCAGGTAAGGCGTGTTTTCAAGTGTCGGGTCTCTCTTAGGTCGCAGGCCGCATGCTTAGATGCGCGCAGCCCGGGTCTAAAGACCCGGCCTACGTACGTGTGGTGTCCAACGCCGCGTGCGCCTGTTTCGCGTCCCAGCTTCCCTTTATCTTCCCGTCGGATGAAACCCGGCACTGGTGCGGAAAATCGAGACTGCACTCCGCCACGGGTTTACGGAGGCGCGGGTTCATGAGCTCATGGATGTCGAGCTTCATCTCGTTGCGC
>DASYQV010000225.1:0-5424 GCA_036005125.1 Vicinamibacterales bacterium | reverse complement strand
CGCGTTCAAGATCTCCGCCGTGCCCTTTCACATGTGGACGCCCGACGCCTACGAGGGCGCGCCGGCCATTGTCACCGGCTTCATGTCGACCGGCGTGAAGGCCGCCGCGTTTGCCGCGTTTGCGCGCGTGTTCCTCTCGGCGTTCGAGCCGTTCAGCGCCGACTGGGTGCCGCTCGTCTGGGTGCTCGCGGCAGCCACGATGATCGTGGGCACGGTCGTCGGGGTGGCCCAGAGCAACCTGAAGCGGATGCTCGCGTACTCGAGCATCGCCCACGGGGGCTACCTGCTGGTGGGGCTCGTGGCCGCGAACCAGGTCGGGAAGGCCGCGATTCTCTTTTATCTGCTCGCCTATGCGGTGACGAACCTTGCGGCCTTCGGCGTCATCGCGCTGCGGGGGACGCGCGACAACGAGCACGCCGAGCTGCGCGACTACGCGGGGCTGTGGTACACGCACCCGGCGCTGGCGGCTCTCATGACCGTGTCGCTCCTGTCGCTCGGCGGCCTGCCGCCCACGGCGGGTTTCATCGGGAAGTGGTACATCTTCAGCGCGGCGGTGAGCGCGGGTCACTACGGTCTCGCCATCATCGGCGTCCTGACGAGCGTGATCTCGGTCTTCTTCTACCTGCGCGTGGTCGTGATGATGTACATGGCTGATCGGGAGACGGCAATCGTGCCTGGCCCGGTCTCCCCGACGGGGATGGCGGCGCTCGCCGTCGCCATTGTCGCCATCTTTTATCTGGGAATCCTGCCGACGCAGGTGCTCGATCTCGCCGCAGCCTCGATCGCGACGATCTTCTGAACCAGACGGAAGAGAGCCGAGCCAAGGTGAGGGCGCGTTTGACAGGGGTCGGTGGCTATCATTTGGGTAGGCTCCCCCCCGAAGTCGAGCAACTCCATTTCGCTCCACGGGTGAAGGCGCCGGTTCTCATGATCAACGCCGAAAGCGATCTGACGTTCCCGCTCGAGACATCGCAGAAGCCGATGTTCGCCCACCTGGGGACCCCGCCGGAACACAAGCGCCACATCATCTTTCCTGTGGGCAACATGCGGAGTGCGATCTCCCACATCGCGAGTGCGTAAAGAAACGTACCAAGTACGACCGGGCAACGGCCCACCGGTGCGCGGCAATACGCCGGGTGGACGTGGGCAACGCACCGAGTGCCACCTCCCGCAGCTCCGGTCCACATGGGCAACATCGCGGCCGCGATCGAGCCGCCTAACCCCAGAGTTCAGCTGGGTTGATCTAACTTCTTGCGCTCGCGATCGACCTGTGATCTGCTGAGCGCATGGCGGAAGCATATCCGGAGGCGCTCCGGACGCGCGTGGTACTGGCGTACGAGGCCGGCGAGGGCAGCTATGCGACTCTCGCCGCGCAGTTTCAGCTCGGAACGGCAACCATCAAGCGATGGGTGGCGCAGCAGCGCCGCGAGGGACACGTCCGACCCCGATCGAAAGCCGGTGGGACACCATCGGTGATCACGTCCGCCGAGCTCGAGGCGTTGGTGGTCGTGCTGGGCGATCCGACGGCGGGCGAGTTGACCGCGGCGTACAACCGGCCCCGGCGCGGGCGGGCACGCGTGCATGTCTCCTCGATGAAGCGCGCGTTGCATCGCCATGATTACGTGGTCAAAAAAAACGCCGCCGGCCGTCGGAGGTGGCGCGGCCCGCAGTCCAAGCCCAGCGGCGCCGGTTCCTGAGACGCATCCGCGCGATCGCGGTCGACCGGCTCGTCTTTCTGGATGAATCCGGCGTGCACACGGCGATGAGCCGCAGTCACACGTGGGTGAAACGGGGCACCGAGTACATCGACCCGGTGCCGATGAATTGGGGCAAGATGCTGACGCTGCTCGGCGCGATCCGCCTCGGGGGCTGGGTGGTGTTGCGGACCATGTTTGCGACGGCGAATGCGGACCGGTTCGTGGCCTGGCTCACCAGGCATCTGCTGCCGAAGCTGCGGCCCGGCGACGTGCTGGTCATGGACAATCTGCGCGCCCATCATGACCCTCGCGTTGCACCGATGTGTCACGCGCGCGGCGTCCGCGTCCTCTATCTGCCGCCCTACTCGCCCGACCTGAATCCGATTGAGGCCGGCTGGGCGCTGCAGAAACAACATGTCCGCAAGTACGCGCCGCGAACCTCCGACAACTTGCGTCGAGTCGCCCGCCGCGCCCGCTATCGAATTACGCCGCGCCATTGTCGCCAATGGTTCGCTCACGCTGGTTACCGAGGTCAACCCAGGTGATCTGTGGGGTTAATGCCGGGGCCGGCATTATCGGCGTACCTGCGCCCGCCTCTGCCATCTTGCGGGTGGGGAACTCGATCAGATTCAGTTCCTGCTCGGCCACGTATCGATCCAGACGACGGAACGCTACCTTGGCCGCAAGCAAAAGCTCCGGGCCGCTGTAAACGACCGATTGGGCATCGAACCTGATGCCGCTTGACCCGAATCGCGCCGGGGCGGACTTCAATCCGCCCTGGGCGACATACCGTTATCCAGCGAACGACTTGCACCTCTGTCCGAAACCAGCCCGCGTGCGACGTGAGGAAGTGCTATGGTGGGCGTCATGATCCACCAAATCGCGCCGCAGTTCTTCTCGACGGGATGAATGCGACGCTCGCGTAATTACGGGGCCAAACTTCCGCTTCCACCGCTCGCGGGGTGGGGCGGCGCGGCCGGATCAATTTACCTGCTTTCGTTGTAGGGCTCGCTCTGATGGAGGATCCTACAGCCGGGAGCTCTGTCTCTAGCGGAATCTGCAGCAGGTCACAGAAACGTACGGAGAACGAAGATGGTGAAAGCATTGAAGATTGGCTTGCTAGTCGTTGGAGCCCTCGTGGTCGTGACACTCTTGACGCTGCGCGTGACCGGCCTTGAGCCCGCATACGTCGATCCCAGTAGCGAAGAGTTCGCCAAAAGCGGCCGGACCGCTAGGCCGGGATTGTGGCTGACAGGGGAAGTCGTCCATGAGCCCGTGACAAATTGGGACTGGGTCAACAAGGTGAATGACCCGAGCCGAAAAAACACGATCATACTCGAGACTCGTACCTGGTACGGCATCCCCCACTCAGTGACGATCGGCATTATCGGGCGTGGCGACAAACTTTACGTGCAGGGAAGCGAAAGAGATTTCAGATTGCAAAAGAAGTTTCCCTATTCCAAGGCGTGGTGGGCCAACGTCGAGCGCGATCCGCGCGTGCGCATGAAAATCGGCGGAAAAATCTACGAAATGACGCTGGTATTGATCCACGATCGCGCCGAGGTTGCACAATTGCAAAGAGGGAGAGACCCCGTCACGAAAGGGATTGGTGCCGACGGGAAAGAACACGTCACACAGGTGACGCACTGGTGGCGCGTTTACCAGCGAAACGTTCCGGAATATGGGAACGGGTCGGCGGTTGCGGCATCCGATAAGGCGAATTCACAAGAAGCGCGCCCCAGTGGTGAAGGCGCGGCTGAACGCCCAGCCGAGCGTCCCTAACTCGCACGGTAGACAACGTACAAACAGACGTTCGGTAGGGGCATAGACGGGCTGCGGCGAGGTTTTATGAGCAATCTTGGCCTTTCAGGAAGGGGGCGGGCCACTCCTCAGCGATACCTGAACAGTGCCCTCAGTAATGATCAACGCCGATCTGGCGACCGACGACTAACGCGCCATCCCCAGAATCCGCCTGGGACACCGACACCCCACGAACCTCCAAGGTGTCGGCGAGCAACGGTCTCGCCTTCACCGGCATACGTGAGAAATCTGCGCGAGGACGATAGGAACTATTAACAGGCCACTGAAAAAGTGACTTCCAGCAGCCGACCTGTATTGGTTGATGAGCGCAACTGTTCCATCGTTATGTGGTTAGGTGGCGATGCGCTCCACTCGTCCCCGTCGTCAGACCGGCTGGGCAAGCAATCGTCGTAGCCTGACCAGCTTGTAGGCCGCCGCATGGAACGTGAAGATCCAATCAACGAGTGGACCACCGCGATGATGGAGCTTCCGCAGCAGGCCGACGGTCTTCATCCACCCGAAGGCTTGCTCGACAAGTTTCCGCTTCCGTTGGCTGATCTCGTAGCCGGGATGACGGGTGGTGCGCGCGTCGATCGCGCTGCCCCGGTGTGTCGTCTCCGGATATTGCGTCACGTGCGGCGTAATGCCCATCTCGCGGGTGTGCCGGACAAAGTCACGCGTGTCGTAGTTGGCGTCGCCGCCAACGGTGATGCGGCCACCGTCCGGCAGCTCGCCGAGCATCGTCAGCGCTGCATCGCGTTCGGCCGTGCCCGTCGCCGCGCTCACCATGGCATTCACGATCAGGCCGTTGCGATTCTCCATCAGCAGATGGCCCAGATAGGCGAGCTTGGCCTCGGCGCCCGTCGACTTCTTGTACAGCCGCGCATCCGAGTCGGTGGTCGACTGATGCGTGTCGTTCTTGCGCTCTTCCCCGCGGAAGTTGATCGTGGGATTCCCCGGGTCGTCTGGCGTGTCGGGCGGCGTGTCGCGACGTCGGAAACTCTTCTGGCTGGCCCACGCCTCCAGCAAGGTGCCGTCGACCGTGAAATGCTCATCGGAGACCAGCCCGGCTGCCTCGGCCTCGGCCAGGACTTCTCGAAAGAAGGCATCCGCGATCTCGCCCTCGAGCAACCGGTCACGATTCTTCGTAAACGTGGTGGCATCCCACACGGGATCGTCCATGCTCAGGCCGACGAACCAGCGAAACAGCAGGTTGTACTGGAGCTGTTCGATCAACAGACGCTCGCTGCGAACCGTGTAGAACCCCTGCAGCAACAGCGCGCGCAGCAGTTTCTCCGGCGGAATCGACGGTCGACCCATTCTCGAGTACAGCCGATCAAACTGCGGCGACAACCGATCGAAGATCGCATCCGTCATGCGGCGGATGGCGCGCAGCGGGTGCTCCGCCGGCACGCGTTCCTCAGGCGAGACGTAACTAAACATCCAGCCGGTCTGTCGGTCGTCACCGCGCATCAGCATGCTTCCTTTCAGAAAGTCGGGAGCATGGTAGTACAACGGGATCACGATGTCGATCCCCTGGAAGTCACTTTTTCAGCACCCTGTTAATTCGACTTTGTCAGATCCGTAGTTGAAGGTTACGTTTCGCTTCTTCCATCCAATGCATGTAGCGCGGTTTCGCCGCAAAGAGCAACGCCGTCAAGATTTCCTGGACGATCGCGCAGACCGCCGGGAACGTCAGGCCCGCGCTCCCTCGACGCAGACGTTCGTGTTGGATGTACGCGTGCGCGACGGCCGTCAGCACGACATGATGGTGCCAGCCGGGATCGCTGCGGCCTTCGAAGTGATCCAACCCGAGCTCGCTTTTGCGTTCTTGGTATTGCTGTTCGATCGCCCAGCGCTGATGGGCCACCCGCACGAGCGCGCCGAGCGAGGCCGTCTCGGGCAGCGCGACGAAGTAATACGTGAG
>DASYQV010000224.1:0-16153 GCA_036005125.1 Vicinamibacterales bacterium | reverse complement strand
GTGATCGGATCGGTAGGGGTCATCTGCACGAGCAGCTGCGACAGCACGCCGCTCGCGAAATAGGCGCAGACCAGACCGATGGCGAGGCCGATGCCGAGCTGCAGCAGTCCGCGCCGCAGAATCAGCCACGATACCTGCTCCCGGCGCGCGCCGAGCGCGATGCGCACACCGATCTCCTGCGTACGCTGAGCGACCGAGTATGCCGTCACCGCATAGAGGCCGACGGCTGACAGCACGAGCGCGATGAACGCAAACACCACGAAGAGGGTGCCGAACACGCGCCACGGCCAGCGTGCCTGCGCGAGCGCTTCGTCCTGCGTGCGCAGGTTGTACAGCGGCTGATCGGAATCGACATCCCGCACGGCTGTGCGGAGCGGCTCCGAGACCGCGGATGGGGGCACCGTCGTGCGTATGAGCATGCCAATCGTTCGTGTGGGCGCCTGGCGGAACGGTGTGTAGACGACCGCTGCCGGCTCCCGGTTCTGCGGATTGTCCTGGCGGACATTGGGCGAGACGCCCACGATGACCATCCACCCGCTGTCGCGATCATCTTCGTGCAGTCGTATCCGGCACCCAATCGGGTCCTCGTCGGGGACGAACTGCGCGGCGAAGCGGTCGTTGACGATCGCCGCCTCGGCGCCGCGAGTGCCGTCGGCAGGCATGAACCCGCGTCCGCGGAGCAGCGAGATGCCAAGTGTCTCGAAGTACTCGTCGCTGACCGAAATGGCCAGCGTCCGCGACGCCCGTTCCGGCTCGGTCCTTTTGCCGTCGATCTCGACGGCTGCCCGCCGTCCGCCCGTCGTCGGGAAGTTGCTCGTGACGGCCGCACTGCCGACGCCAGGCACCGAACGGACGCGCGAGAGCAGTTGCTCCTGGAACCTCACCTGCTGTGCGGCGTCCGGATACTTCCGCTCGGCCAGCGTGGTCGTCGCGCCGAGCAGGTTCCCCGTGTGGAACCCGAGATGGAGCGAGTAGAGATTGAGGAAACTCCGGACCATGAGGCCGGCGCCCACGAGCACGACGATGGTGAGAGCCACCTCCGAAACGACCAACGCGCTGCTGAACCGCTGCAGGCGTACACCGATGCTGCCGCTCCGGCCGCCTTCCTTGAGCAGCTCCGTCATGTTGGCGCGCGAGACGTGCAGAGCCGGCGCGAGCCCGAAGAGGACACCGGTCAGCACGCAGATGCCGCCCAGGAAGGCGAACACTGTCGCATCCATCGTGAACTCAATCCAGTACGGCCTGCCGATGTCAGCGACCGCGCGATCGAACCACTGCACGCCCACGTAGGACAGCGCCAAACCAACCGCTCCGGCGATGCAGCCGAGCAGCACGCTTTCGATCAGGAGCTGGCGGACGATCCTCCACCGTGTCGCGCCGAGCGCGACGCGCACGGCCATCTCCCGGGCGCGCGACGCGGAACGGGCGAGCAGCAGGTTGGCGACGTTGGCGCAGGCGATGAGCAGCACCAGCGCGACCGCGCCCATCATCGCGAGGAAGACGCTTCGGAGCGGGCCCACGGCGGTCCGCGCGTTGTAGGTAATCACCTGGATGCGGTAGTCCTTCTCGGCGTCGGGATGCTCGCGTGTGAGCCGTCGGCCGATGGCATCCATCTCCGCGCGGGCCTCGGTCAGCGACACGCCGGGCTTGAGGCGGCCGACGATCTCGAGGTTGCGGGCGCTGCGCTGCTGCGTCGATGAGTGGGGGACGAGCGGTTGCCATAGATCGGCGCTTGGCGGCGGGAACTTCATCCCCGGCGGCATCACGCCCACGATTCTCGCGGGCACCTCGTTTATGCGAATGATTCGTCCGAGGATGTCCGGTGTGCCACCGTACCTCGTCTGCCACAAGCCGTAGCCGACGATTGCGACGGCCTCCGCGCCCGGACGGTCATCGTCGGCATTGAACATGCGACCGAGGAACGTCGGTTGACCGAGCAGGCGGAACATGTTCGAGGAGATCCAGGCGCCCACCGTCCGTTCCGGCGCGCGCTCCGCATCGCTGACGTTCATCGTTCCGACCCGGAACGCCGCGAGATCCTCGAAGCTCTGCGAGGCGGCGCGCCAGTCCTCGAAGTCGCGATACGACGCGAGCACGTCGTTCTCGCTGTCGGCGGGACCGCGAGAGCTGAGCGACATGATGCGATACGACTCGTGGTACGGCAGACCGCGGAGCAGGGCCGCGTTGACGAACGTGAAGATAGTGTTGTTGACGCCGACCCCGAGGCCGAGCGCGAGCACCGCCACCGCCGTATACCAGCGGTCCTTCGCGAGGAGTCGAACCGCCAGCCGCACGTCCTGCCAGAGCGTCATGATCGTTACGCTCAAGGTCAAAGGTCAAAGGGCAAAGGCCAAAGGTAAGGTCAAAGGCATCAGTGTAGGTACCAGGTCCAGGTACCTACGCCTCCAACCTACACCTCCAACCTACACCTCCAACCTACACCTATACCTACACTTCTAACCTGACTTTTGCCCTTTGGCCTTTGCCCTTTGACCTACGTTATCGCAGCCTCGTCAGTGTCACCTCGAGCATGCGGGCCTCGCGCGGCGCGCGCTGCCACTGGACGAGAATCGGGCTCTGGTAGGTGCCCTCGACGAAACCCGTTCGCCCGTCGGGACGTTGGGAGACCAGCAGGCTGACGGAGCGCCGCATGCGGAAGAACCGGGCAGCAGGCACCGCCAGCGTTTTTGCCAGCACCTTCTCGATGATCGATCCGCGAAGGCCCAGCTTGTCGAGGCTCGAATTCAGCACTCGAACGAAATCGTACTTCGCATATCCGAGCGCCTTGCCCGGAACCGCGAGCGGGTTCGCCAGGGCATGCCAGTACTTCTCGGCGGCAAACCGCAGCGGGTTCCGCAGCACGTCGGCAAGGTCGTACTTCATGAGCAGCGTCTCGAACTCGTTGACCGTCAGTCCCGAATGACGCTCCATCTCGCACAACGACAACTGCAATCGACCTTTGTCGACGCCCGCCGCGGCGACGAATTCCGAGAGCTGATCGTAGATGCCGACCCTCGGATCCTTCAGGTTGACCGAGTCGATCGGATGCGCCGATACCGGCACCGCGAGACGCAGCCGGTTCACGACGGACTCCTCGCGGAACCCGATGACCCGCATCAATCGGCGCCTGGGCTTGCCTTCGATGATGCCGTCGAGGTCGACGAAGCAGACCGACTCGCCGGGGCGGTTCGGGTGCGTGACGCAACTTCGCAGGCCGCTGGCGATGAAGGCGAGGTGCGAGTCCGCGTTGCGAGGCTCAATCGCGCGCTGCGCCGCGTCCAGATCCTGCCGCCGCTCGAGACGATCGTGTTCGTACCCCGCGCCCTCGGGGAACATCGTGCGAAACGCTTCGAGATAGGTGGACACGCCGGCCGGGCTGAGACGGCTGATCAGGCTGCGATCGAGAAAGCCCGCCGTGGTGTGGGCCGACCAGTAGAGGCAATGCGGGTAGGGACCGAGTGTCTCGCAATGCTCGGCCGCGAAACGGGATCTCAACTCAACAACGTCGAAACGTGCGCGCGGGGCAAGCTCGAGCGTCAAATCGAGCGGATCAGCGGCCATTGACCTCTCGCGACAACGAACGAACCAACGGGCCAAGCGCTCTGCCTTTGCCGCTGCGGGAGCTGTCGGCCGGTCGGGCTGTGTGTCCTGGCGCGGTGGCCGAGCCAGAACGCACAGCCGTCTAGCGTAGCACACCCCCCTTTGGTCCGGGTGGTCCGGCGCCGGGCTGTAGCGTAAATTGCATCGGCCCGCAGGCGATGGTCTTGACCGGGCTCGCATATCTGGCCGCTTTGGTGGTTACGGGTGTCTTGATAGGAGGCCTGCTTCGACTGGGATGGCGGCTGGCCGGGATCTGGCGCATCTACCGGGCAGGTCCGCGGCGCCTCCGGTCGGCCCGGCATCGGATCTGGTGCGATCCGGTCGGCGAGGGGCGCCTCGACCTCCGATACGGTCCGGGCGGACATGATGGCGCCCCCGTGCCACCTTTCACGTTCGTGACGGAACATCTGACCGGATCGCAGCCGTGCGTCGCGGCGCGGGACGGGCGCGGCCGGCTCTGGCGCGTCAAGTGGGGACACGAGGCGCGGCCGGAGTCGTTCGCCACGCGGTTCGCCTGGGCGTGCGGCTACTTCGCCGAGGTCACACATTTTGTGGCTGAGGGCACCATCGAGGGGGCGACCGGCCTGACGCGCGCCCGTGACCACATCGGTCAGGACTGCCGGTTCCGCCCGGCGCGATTCAAGCTCGAGGACCCGGAGGTCCGCATGCTGTTCGACGAGCACAGCTGGTCGTGGGACGACAATCCGTTCGTCGGCAGCCCCGAGCTCACCGGTCTCAAGCTGGTCGTGATGCTGCTCGCGAACTGGGATGCCAAGGACCGCCGCGACGTCGCGCGTGGGTCGAACACCGCCATCTTCGAGCAGCGTATCGGACCGCATCGCCGCGAGGCGAGGTATCTGATTACCGACTGGGGCGCCGCGATGGGAAAGTGGGGCGCCAGCGTCGTGTCGCGCAGCCGCTGGGATCCGGACGGCTTCGAGGCGCAGACCGCCCAGTTCGTCACGGGCGTCAATGACGGTGTGGTGAGCTTCGGATATCAGGGCCAGCGGACTCCCGACGTGGCCGGCAGCCTCCCGGTGGAGCACGTGCGCTGGTTTTACCGGTACGGTGCCCGGCTCACCGAGGCGCAGCTGCGCGAAGGGCTGCGTGCCAGCGGGGCGACCGAGGAGGAAGCCGCACGCTTCGCACGCGCGCTGCTCGAGCGTATCGCCCAGCTTGGGCGAGCGTGCGGTGAGGAAGCCAACGTCGTTCAGTGACGACAATGTTTCAACCGACACGTAGCCACGGAGGCATCGAGGCACGGAGAAGGACTTTCCCATGATCCTCCGTGTCTCCGTGCCTCTATGGCCCGTGGAAGTAGAATCACTAGAATCGCGAATGTTTCGTGATTCGTGATTTCCAATGGCTTCAGATCGCAAATCGGGAATCACAAATCACGAATCGGCCAGGTGGGCCAGGTGGGCACGATGGGCGTTGTGGCTCGGCGCATCGACGCTCGGTGGGGCCGTGGCGATCGCCGTCCTCATCCACCTTCCACCCGTGCGTCAGGCAGTGCTCAACCGGGCCATCGCGATCCTTCGAGACACGCTGAACGTCGACCTCCAGGCAGATCGGCTCGAGTACAACCTCTTCGCCTTGCGCGTATCGCTGTCGGACGCGCGGGTCTCTGCCGCGGGACAACGAGAGCGCCCTTTTCTCGTGGCCGATCGCATCACGATCACCGTGCCGCGGTCCTCGGTTCTCGGGCCGTTCGCCATCGAATCCATCGACGTCGATCACGGGCGCGTTCGAATCGTACGCGACACTGAGGGCCGCTCCAATCTGCCGACGACCGCCGGCGGTGGGGACGAAGAGCCCGGCGAGCTCAGAGTCTATCGATTGGCCGTACCGGACCTCGCAATCGACGTGGTCGATGAGCCAGCGAAGCTGGGGTTGTCACTGCCGGCCCTGACGCTCTCGGTCGGACGGGATTCCGGACGTCTTCAGCTCACCAAACCGGGACAGCTCACGCGTGGCGGACTCACGACGCGCATCAGAGAGCTCGATGGCGGCCTCTCGTTCGACGGCCGCGCACTGCACCTCGCGAAGATGACCCTCGGCGCGGACGAAGCGTCAGTCGCCGTGGACGGAACCCTCAGTCTTCTGGTGCGAAAGCCCGGACTCGACCTTGGCGTGTCGGGGACAGGTGATGTCGCCCGGCTGGCGAGATGGGGCGGCGCGGACGTGAAGGCGCTCGACGGCACCGTCGCCGTCGACGGAACCGTGTCCGGTCCTCTCGATCGGCCCGCGATCACAGCGACGGTTCGCAGCCACGTGATCGCGTGGCAGGCATTGTCGTTCACGGACGTGACCGTGGACGTGCGTGCGAACGACGAGACAGTGGAGCTGGCTCGCCTGGACGCGAGGCTTGCCGGCGGACGGCTCTCCGGCCGCGGCAATCTTCCACTTGGTAACGGTGACACGCGTGTGAGCGCGTCCTGGCAGGATGTCGACCTCGAGAAACTGACGCGGCTGCTGGCTGTCGAGACGCCGATGCGCCCCTCGGCTCGCGCCACCGGAACGCTCGATGCGAACGGCCCGGGCTTCGACATCAACCGATGGAATGTGTCGATTGAAAGCCGGACCACACCCGGCACGACGTCGCCCCGACAGCTCGCGCTCGCCGGAAATGCCACTCTTCGATTAAAAGAGGGTTCCTGGACGCTCGCCGCCGATCAGAAGATTGCGGGGCTTCCCCTGCGCGCGGCGCTCGCCGGTCGTCTGAACCTCGACACGCCCGGCAGGTCCACGCTCGCCGGCACGGTTCAGCTTCTCGACACGCCAGTGCGGCAGTTGCTGGATGTTCTGCGGCAAACCGGCACCGCCGCGATCGATCTGCCCGATGCCGCGGGAACGCTCACTGCCGACTCGCAGCTCTCGGGCACGTTCGCGAGTCCCTCGGGTGAACTAGCCATCGTCGGCCGCGATCTTCGAGGCGCTGGCATCGCAAACCTCGCGCTGGATGCAACGGTTCGCGGAACGCTCGACCGTGCGCAGGTTGACCTGCGGCTGACCCAGCCGGAGGGTAACACTGTGATGGCTTCGGGGACCGTGCTGCCGCGCGGGGCGCAGCTCGATCTGAACGTCGACGGCACGCTTGCCAATCTGCCCGTCCTGCTGCCGCAGATTCCTGTGGACGGCCGCGCCGCTCTGCGCTTCGAGGCGACGGGTCCCTTCGGCGCCCTTCGCGGAAGTGGGCGGCTCACGGTTGACGACGCCGCTTACGAGGGCTACCGGTTCGGACCGGTCGAAAGCGCGATCGAGCTTGACGCGACATCGGCGCGAATCGTGGCCGCGGTGCCTGAACTCAATGCCACGACGCGTGCAACGATTGCCTTGGACACGAGGCAGGCGGCACTCGACCTCGCCGTCTCCGATGCGGATCTGACGCGTCTGTTGCGCGGCGTGGAGACGCCTGCGCCGGTGACCGGGCGTTTCAGCCTGGTCGCGCACGGCTCGGGCCCGCTCGACGACTGGCGTGCCGGTCGCGCGTCGGTGGACGTGTCCTCGTTCGAGGCGAAGGTCGGAGAGCTGCCAGTCCGTCTCGCTCGTCCCGCGGTCGTCGCGTACTCGGATCGTGTGATCGCCGTGACGAGGCTCGATGCCACCGCGGGCAAGACCTCCCTGTCGGTGGCCGGACGGCTTCCGCTGGCAGAGCGCGATGCGGTGATTGCAGACGCCGACACCCTGCGCGCGACGGTCACCGGAGACCTGGGCGAGGCGATGGCGTCGCTTGCCGCGACCGGCCTCGTTGATGTGTCCGCGATCGACGGTCACGGTCCGGTCGCGCTGCTCGCTCGCGTCGGCCGATCGCTCGAGCGGCCGGCAATGGCGGCGAATCTCGAGCTGGGCCCCGGCTCGATCGCCGTCAACCAGTTGCCCGCGATCACGAACCTGCAGATGCGCGCGCAGCTCGACCAGGGATGGTTCGAGCTGCGGGAAGCGACCGGCGCATGGCAGGGTGCGCAGGTTGTCGCACGCGGTCGCGTCCCGCTGCGGCTCTTCCAGGAACAGGTGCCACCCCGTCTCCTGGCAGCGTTCCCGCGCGTGGAAGGCCCGGCCTCGATGTCCGCGCGGGCGACGTCGATCACCCCCGCTGTCCTCTCGCCGTTCCTGGATCCGGACACGCTCTCGCAGATTGTCGGCGGCATCGACGCCTCGGTCGATCTCGAGACATCGTCGCTCGATCTCACGGATGTCCGCGGCGAGGCCCGCCTGGACCGGCTCGATCTACGGATTGCCAACCTTCCCGTCACACAGCGGATGCCAACCCGAATCGTCGCGCGCAACGGCTTCGCACGGGTCGCGGCCTGGGAGTGGGCGAGCGAGGGTGCCACGCTCGACGTCGACGGACAGGTCCGCCTGGCGGACCGGCAGGCGGCGATTCTCGCAAACGGCAGCGTCGATCTGCGGATGCTCACGCCATTCGTTCGCCGCGCGGGAATCTCGACGGCGGGACGCCTGGAGCCGAAGGTGTCGATCACGGGCCCGCTCGACACCCCGCGTGTCGATGGCGACGTGACGCTGTCCTCGGGCGAGATCCGTCTGGCCGAGCCCCGGGTCATCGCCACGGATCTCGGTGCCCGCGCTGTGCTGACGCGTACGGGCGCGCGGCTGACGTCTCTCAGCGGGACCGTCAACGGAGGACGCCTGACCGGCACCGGCGACCTGGAGTACGGGCCCGACGCTCCCGCCTCGGTGCGGCTCACCACCGACACGCGTGGTATGGCGCTGAACTTTCCCGAAGGTCTTCGGAGCGAGCTGAACGCCGCGCTCGGTCTCACGTTGCAGATCCCCAAAGTGGACCCACCGAGCGGCACGCTCTCGGGAACGGTCACCGTCGCCCGCAGCGCCTATCGTGACCCGCTGGTCGTGGTGACAGGACTGCTCGCCGCGTTGCGCACTTCTCAAGCCGTGGCACAGAGCTCTCCGGAACCCGATTCACTGCTGCATCGCCTGGCGCTCGATACCCGGCTGGTCACCGACGAGGACATTGTCGTGAACAACAACGTCGGGGACCTGCAGCTCGGCGCCGACCTGCGGGTGATTGGTCCGGCCGCTGCGCCGACGCTGTCGGGTCGCGCGAACCTGCGCGAAGGCGGCCGGTTGTTTCTCGGCCGGAACATTTACACGATTGATTCCGGAACGATTGACTTTGCCAATCCGGTGCTCATCGAACCCGATCTCGACATCAACGCGCGCACGCGCGCGGGCGGCGTTGAAATCGTCCTTCACATCAAGGGCACGCCGGACCGTCTCGAGACGGAGCTCAGCGCGCCGACCTCGGCCGAACCGATCGGTCAGGCCGACCTCGCGTCGCTCCTGATCACCGGACGCCAGCTCAATCAGATCAGTGGAGCCGAGGCGCAGATCGTTGGCGAGCAGGTGCTCGGGTATCTCTCGGGCGACGTGCTCGGCCTTGCCAGCCGCGCCATTGGTCTCGACACCATCCGGCTTGGCGGACTCGACGCGGCGGCCCTCCGGCGGGACCCCACGGCGATTGCCACGCAGACCGATCCCACGTCGCGGCTGACGTTCGGCAAGAGCATCGGCGCAAACCTGGACGTGACCTTCTCGCAGAGCCTCCGGCGCGGCGACGCGCAGACGTGGATCGTCGAGTACCGGCCGGCGCGCCGATTCGAGACGCGTTTCGTCTCAGACGACGAGGATCTGCGTTCGTATGGGTTCCGACACGACGTGGCGTTCGGTGGCGGAGCATTGGCCACGCGGTCTCCCGACGCACCGCGCCGCCGCGAGATTACTGTCACCGAGGTGACGTTCACCGGAACGCCCCTGCTGCCGGAAGCACGGCTGAAGGAAACGATCAAGCTGCGCCCGAACGACACCTTCGACTTCTCCGAGTGGCAGCGGGATCGCGATCGGCTGGAAGAGCTCTATCAACGCGAGGGCTACCGCGAGGCACGCCTCTCGGCACGTCGAGACGAGCGCAACGAAAGCGTGGCGCTGACCTACGACATCACGGCTGGTCCACGAACCGCGGTCAGCATTTCGGGATACGACCTGCCGGCTGCCGTTCGACGACGGATCGATGAGGCGTGGAACGCATCCGTGTACGACGCGTTCCTCGCCGAGGAAGCAGAAGGCATCGTCCGTGAGGCGCTCGCGCGCGATGGCTACCTGCGCGCCACTACGAAGGTTTCGTTTCCCATGGTCGATTCCACGAAGACGATGACGATCGCGATCGATCCGGGACCGCGGATTCGGACGCGTCGCATTGCGTTGAGAGGGGTCGATGAGACACTGGCGCGCGAGATCGACACCTGGATCGACCAGCGCCATCTCCGCGAGCAGGCGTGGAGCGATACGGCCATGTTCGATCGCGAGCTGACCGCATATCTTCGTGGACGCGGCCACGCGCGCGCCCGGGTCACCATCGGCGCACCGGAGTTCGACGAGAGCATGGCCGTACTGCCGGTGACGGTTGACGCAGGACCGCTCTTTACGCTCTCGCGCGTGGTGTTCGAGGGGGCCAGAAGCCTGGACGTCAACCTCGCCAACATTGTGGGGCTGATGCCGGGAAACCCGTACGACGCCGCGGCCGTTGACGGCGGGCGCGAGCGCCTCATCGGGCTCTATCGACGTGAAGGGTTCCCTTCCGTGCGCGTGACGACACGTCCGGTCATCTCGGAGGACACGAGGCAGGCGGCCGTGACGTTCGAGGTCGAGGAAGGTCCGCGACAGACGATCCAGGAGATCGTTGTGACGGGGAATGCGTCGATTCACACCGACGTGATCACGCGGGCGCTCGACCTGAAGACGGGCCAGCCGCTCGGTACCGAAGCCTGGCTCCGGGCGCGCAAGCGTCTGTTCGACACGGGACTTTTCCGGCGGGTGGATCTCTCGACAGAGCCTCTTGCGTCGCCTGGTCCAGGCGACGCCGTGGCGCCGATGCGTGTGAGGGTGACGGTGCAGGAATGGCCGGCGCTGCGGCTGCGATACGGCTTCCAGGTTGCCGAGGAGCGGCCGGAGCGCGAAGTCGAAGGGCGCACGCTCGTGCCCGGGATATCGGCAGACGTCACGCGACGCACGCTGTTCGGCCGTGCCGTGACGCTGGGCGCCGTCGTGGACTACGAACGGCGTCAGCGCTCGGGTCGTGCGTTCGCGAACGCTCCCACGCTGTTCGGTCGGACGATTGAGTCGTCAGTGGTGCTCGAGAGTGCACGCCAGGAGTTCACCGAGGCAACACTCATCACGGACCGGACCAGGCTTGCATGGGAGCAGCGTTTCAACTTTCTGCGGAACATGCGGCTGTCGTACAGCTACGGTTTCGAGCGCAACCACACCTTCGACACCGCGCCCGATCCGAACTCGCCGGTCGGGCCGTTCGATCTCACGGTCCACATTGCGCGCCTCAATGCGTCGGCCGTCTACGACACACGCAACGACCCGTCCGACAGCACGCGCGGGCTGCTGGTGTCGGGTCACCTCGAATACGCACCCGAGAAAGCAGGTTCCGACATCCGCTTCGTGCGCTACCTCACCCAGGCGTATTACTTTCGACCGGCCGGCCGTGTTGTGCTCGCATCGGCGGCGCGCGTCGGCGTCGCGAAACCGCTCGGAGGGCAGGAGCTCATTCCGTCGGAGCGCTTCTTTGCCGGCGGCGCTCGCACCGTACGCGGCGTTCGAGAGGAGGGGCTCGGACCGCGCAATTTCCTGGGTGATGCGATCGGTGGAGAATCGCTCCTCGTGCTCAACGAGGAAGCGCGGTTCCCCGTCTACAAATGGCTGCGCGGCGTCGTCTTCGTCGATGCGGGGAACGTGTTCGCCGTTCGGTCGCCGTTCGATCTGGGTGGACTTGTTGGCGCAGTGGGGTTGGGGGCCCGATTCGCGACGCCATTCGCGCTGTTGCGCGTCGACTACGGGCGGCAGGCGTGGGGCTCAGCGCCCCGAGCGGGGCAGTGGTATTTCGGGATTGGACATACGTTCTGACGGTCGTAGGTCAAAGGTCAAATGTCAAAGGTCAAAAGTCAGGTCAAAGGTACAAGGTGCCAGGTGCAGGTGGCAGGTGTATGTCAGGGTGCAGGTGTCAGGCTTAAACCTGAAACCTGCACTTTTGACTTACACCTAAACCTGGACCTTTAACTTCACTTTTGACCTTTGACCTTTGACCTTTGACCTTGCGCGCCAGCGCTAGCGCCCGCGCACGGTGCGCATGATCTGATTGACTTCAGGGCGCTCCGGCGCTTCCGGCGCGAGCTTGAGGAACTGCTCGAAGTGAATGGCCATGCGGTCGGGGCGGTTGGCCCGGTAGTGCATGAGCCCGCCGTAATAGTGGGCGTAAGCGAGCGACGGGTTCAACTCCGATGCGCGGTCGAACGCGGCGGCCGCCTCGCGCCAGCGCTGGAGCTTCGCGAGTACGAGACCGAGCTGATAGTGCGCCTCGGGCATGTTGGACGCTATCGACACCGCCCGATTGGCCGACTCCAGCGCGCCGTTCGCGTCGTCCTGCACCAACTGCCGGGCCGAGCGGCCGACGAGGCTCCACGGATCGTCTGAAGACCGTTCGGCAAGGCGCCCGTAGAGCTCCACCGCCTGGTCAACCGCGCCGAGCTTCTGCTGACTTTGCGCGGCCGTGTACAACACAGCCGGGTCAGCGTTTCCGCGAGTGGATTCGACGACCTGCTGATATTGACCCGCCTCGAACAGCTTCTGGACCTGAGCCGGATCCTGAGCCAGGACCGTCACGGGTGCCAGGATGAGAAACGCCGTCCAGATTGTCTTCTTCATGCTGGCAATTGTACGGCACGGCCAAAGCCCAGCTAATAGCAGGCAGCAGGCAGTAGGCAGTAGCAGTAGGCAGCAGGCAGCAGTGCGAAGTTGAAAACCGACTGCCTGCTGCCGGCTGCCGGCTAGGTTAAGCCATGCCGAGACGCAACATGAGATACGCCGCAGCCACGGAGCCGATGATCGCACCGCCGTAGCAGAGCACTGTGATCACCTCGTTGAGGTGCTTGATCTGCAATCCGTCGTACAGCGTGTAACGGAAGCGATGGGCCCAGTGGAACAGTGACAGCGTGCACAGGAAGAAGAGCACGAGCAGTGTGAACGGGTGGCTCAGCACGGCCCGCAGATGCTCATAGCTCGGAGGCGCCAGCACTCCGAGCGGAAAGGCGAGACCGAACAGGAGCAGGAGGCTCGGCATCAGCAGCGCCGCAAACACCCCGCCCGCGCTGAAGAGCAGCCACAACAACGGTTCGAGCTGTCGCTTGACGACCATTTTTACGCACCCACGAGAAGCCAGATCACGACGACCGACGCGACGATCCAGGCGCCGTAATTCGAACCGGCGATCACGCTTCCCGGCACGCGCCTCCCGCCGAAGTGCACCACCATCGCCTGTGGCGCCAGCTTGAACCAGGTGATCGCGTGGAACACGACGAGGCCGAGGCTGACGATGTTGATCGACAGAATCAATGGCTGTCGCGACCACTCGAGGAACGCGAGATAGCTGGCCTGGCCCTGGGTCACGGCGCGAACCAGCATCAGCAGATACACGACGAACCAGGCGACCGAGAGGCTGCTCACCTCGCGCAGGATGAACGCGAAATACGAGCCACGTTGCATCCACCAGTAGGTCGACACCCGGCGTCGAAGCCACCGCGGGTGGTACTCCGTATAAGTAGGCGTGTCCATCAGGATGTTCCCCACGGAATCAAAAAGGATTTCAGCGCCTCGAGCGCCGCGCTCAGCTTGTAGCGCTGAATGGCGCCGGCGGGATCGACATGTTTCGGACAGACCTTCGTGCACTCCCCGACAAACGTGCAGCCCCAGATGCCCTCATGGTCCGAGAGGATCTCGAGCCGCTCGGTCGAGGCCTCGTCGCGCGAATCGAGGTTGTACCGCTGGGCGAGCGCGATGGCGGCCGGGCCGACGAACTTCGGATCGAGGCCGTAGATTGGACAGGCGGCATAGCACAGCATGCAGTTGATGCACATGCTGAACTGTTTGTACTCGTCCATCTCCTGCGGCGTCTGCCGGTATTCACCCTGCGACAGCGGCTTTTCCTGCTCACGGATGATCCACGGCTTGACGCTGACGAGCTTCCGCATGAAGTCGCCGATGTCGACAATGAGGTCGCGAATGACAGGGAAATTGGTGAGCGGCTCGACGCGCACAGGTGCGGGTGCGTAGTCGGCGAGGAACGTGGCGCAGGTCAGCTTCGGCTCGCCATTGACCATCATGCCGCAGCTCCCACAGATGCCCATGCGGCACGACCAGCGGTACGACAAGGTGCCGTCGACCCGGTCCTTGATGTAATTGAGCCCGTCGAGAACGACCCAATCCTTGGTGTAGGGAACCTCGTACTCCTGAAAAGTGGCTTCAGACTCCTTCTCTGGGCGGTAACGCGCCACCTGCAACGTGATGCGGTCTCCCATCGGATGCGACCTCCCCGTAGACCCGCTCGCCCGGAGGCCAGCGGGTGATCGTGACCGGCAGATACTCGACTCGGAATGAACCATCGACGGTTCGGTAGGTCAGCGAATGCGCAAGAAAGCGCTGGTCGTCCCGCGCAGGAAAATCCGTGCGCTGGTGCGCCCCGCGCGACTCCCGCCGGCGCAACGCGGCGTTCACGATCGCCTCGGCCACGTCGAGCATGAAGGACAGCTCCAGAGCGGCGATCCGTTCGGTGTTGAATGTCCGGCTGTGATCCTCGATGGCAATGTTGGCGGCGCGTTCCTGAAGCGCGTGCAGCCGTTCCGCTCCAGCGGCGAGTGAGTCGCCGCTTCGATAGATGCCCGCGCTCTGCTCCATGGCGGCCTGCATTTCCTCTCGAAGCGTGGCCATCCGTTCGCGACCGGTCCTCTGCAGGAACTCCGTCTCGAGACGACGTTGCTCGTCTTTGGCCTGCGCGAGCACGACTGGCTTGGGATCGTCCTGCGTCGACGCGTATTCCGCGGCCGCGCGTCCGGCCCGGGCGCCGAACACCAGCAGCTCCGGCAGCGAGTTCGATCCGAGGCGGTTTGCACCGTTGATGCTGACGCACGCCACCTCACCGGCGGCGTACAGACCCGGCAGCGGCGTGGCGCCGTTGATGTCGGTGTGCACGCCGCCCATCATGTAGTGGACGACGGGTCGTACGGGGATGAGCTCGTTGACCGGGTCGATGTTCTGATATTTGAGGCAGAGCTCACGCACGAACGGAATCTTCGCGTTGATCTTCTTCTCGCCCAGATGCCGGAGATCGAGATAGACGACCGGCCCGTACGGGGTATCCACCGTTCGGCCCTTTGCCAGCTCCTGCATGAAGGCCTGCGAGAGGCGGTCGCGAGGGCCCAGCTCCATCGTGCGCAGCACCGGCTGCGGCTCCGGCCTTCCGAGCTTGTAATCCTGCAGGTAACGATACCCATCCTTGTTGATCAGATACCCGCCTTCGGAGCGGGCCGCTTCGGTGATCAGGATGCCCGTGAACGGCAGGCCGGTCGGGTGGTATTGCACGAACTCCATGTCCTTGAGCGGCGCGCCGGCCCGATAGGCCAGGGCCATCCCGTCGCCGTTCTTGATGCTGGCGTTGGTCGTGAAGGGGAAGACGCGGCCGCAGCCGCCCGTGCAGAGGATGACCGCCCGCGCGGTAATGGCTTCAATCCGTCCCGACATCAGGTCGATGGCGACCACGCCCTGCACGCGACCCTCATCGACCAGGAGTCGGGTGACGAACCACTCGTCATATCGCTCGACGCTCGTGTACTTGAGGGAGGTCTGGAAGAGCGTATGCAGCATATGGAAGCCGGTCTTGTCGGCGGCAAACCACGTGCGCATCTTCTTCATCCCGCCAAACGGACGCACGGCAATCCGGCCGTCCGGCTCGCGGCTCCACGGGCAGCCCCAATGCTCCAGGCGCAATAACTCTTTGGGAGCTTCGTTGACGAACGCCTCCACGGCATCCTGGTCGCACAGCCAGTCCCCACCGGAGATGGTGTCGTAGGCGTGCTCGTCGAGGCTGTCGTCCTTCCCGATCACTCCGGCGGCACCGCCCTCCGCGGACACCGTGTGGCTGCGCATCGGGTAAACCTTGGAAACGACCGCAATCCTGAGTCGAGGGTTGACCTCCGCGATGGCAATGGCAGCCCGGAGACCCGCGCCACCACCGCCCACCAGCACCACGTCATGAGAAGGGATCACGCCTTGTCTCCTAACCCGTCCAAGCCCGACAGGCCCGTGCTTTTTACCTTTCTTCCGGGCGAAAGTCCACTCTGAAGTAGGCAGTAGGCAGTAGGCAGCCGGCGGCAGTTTCGTACGTAGGCCGCATCCTTAGCCCGTTATGCGGCCACACACGCGAATTTTGTACTCGTTGTGCGACCGCATAACGGGCGAGGCGCGCGGAGCGCGCCAAAAAGACACTGGGTCTAACCAGGCGAGGGCTCTCCACCCCACCGCGCAAACGTGCGCGGTGGGGACCCCGGCTCTGCCCGGATATCAAGGGCAGAGCCCTTGACTGGTTAGATGCGGCCCCGGCCGGGTCTACAGAACCGGCCTGCGTACGTGGAGTGCCGGGCGCGTCAGAACCGATAGCCGAAGGTGAGGGCAAACGTCC
>DASYQV010000223.1:0-2927 GCA_036005125.1 Vicinamibacterales bacterium | reverse complement strand
ACGAAAACCTCCCGGCCCTGGAACACGTGATCGCGAATCTCTCGCGTGAGACCCTCGACGGCGGCGCGGTTGCCGAAGTACAGCCCCGACTGGATGCATTCGACCGTCGACCGGCCCACGAGCTCGGTGCTGGCCACGATTTCGACGTTGGGCAGACGCGCCGTGTTCCTCTCCAGCGCTTCCATCGAGATCCGGAGCCCCGGCAGAATGATTCCGCCCAGGAAGTCACGACCGGCGCGCACGATGTCGAGCGTCGTGGCCGTGCCGAAGTCGACGATGATCAGATTGCGATCGGGATAGAGATGGGTGGCGGCGATGGCGTTCGCGATGCGGTCGGGACCGACTTCGAGCGGGTTGCGATATCGAATCTTCAGTCCCGTCTTCACTCCCGCCTGGAGGATGAACGGATCGAGCCCGAAGTACTTGCGGCAACAGCTCCGGAGGGAATAGATGATTTCGGGAACGACGGAGCAGAGCGCGATCTGCTGGACGCTCGACGGATCGCCCCCATTTTCCCGGAGCACACCGCGCAGGAACAGACCCAGCTCGTCGGACGACGTCGGCGGCCGCGACGCTTTGCGGAAACGAATCGTCAGCTCGCGATTCTGAAACACGCCGCCGAAGATCTGACTGTTCCCGACGTCGAGCGTGAGAATCATGTGCGCTCTCCGATCGGCACGTTGTCGATCAGCCGAACGTCGCCCAGGCGCACGGCTCCCAGCCGGCGGCCGTCGCGGTCCTCGACGTAGTCGACAGCGAACCCTGCCTCGCGCAGCTCACGGGACGCGACCTCGGACGTCGGCGAGATGGACAGGGCCCGATAGAATTGCGGAGCCTTCTGGCGATCCGACGGGGGCAATCGGCGGTTCCGTGAGCTGAGGGCGAGACCGTCGGGCTCGCGGACCGTTGCACAGCCGACAATCGCGGTCGGCAGGAAGAACGCCTCCGCCATCCCGCCAACCAGGCTGAGCTGCTGCCAGTCCTTCTCGCCGAAGTAGGCTCGCTCGGCCGAGGCGATCTGCAGGAGCTTGAGGACCACCGTCAGGACGCCGTCGAAGTGCCCGGGCCTGCGGGCACCCTCCATCACCTTCGAGAGCTCGACCTCGGTCACGCGATAGCGGAAGCCATCGCGGTACAGTTGCGTTTCGTCGGGCACGAGAACAAACTCGGTTCCTTCGTCCCGCAGCATCGCCAGGTCGTTTTCGAGCGTTCGCGGATACTGAGTGAGATCCGTCGGATCGTCGAACTGCGTCGGGTTGACGAAGATGCTGACGAGGGTTCGGTCGTTCTCCGCGCGGCTGCGTCGCACGAGCGAGAGATGACCCTCGTGCAGCGCGCCCATGGTCGGCACGAAGCCGAGCGTCAATCCGGCGCGAATCTGCGTCCGGCGCTCGTCACGCCACGCAGAAAGGCTCTCGAACACCGCCGTCACGAGTAGCTCTCCTCGGGTCCGGGAAACCGCGTCTCTTTCACGTCGGTGTCGTACTCGTTGAGCGCATTGGTCAGGACGTTCTCCCCATCGAAGTAGCGGCGCACGAACCGTGGCACCTTGCTCGTGTCGAGCCCCCACAGGTCGTGCAGCACGAGGACCTGCCCATCGGTTCCGACACCCGCGCCGATGCCGATGGTGGGCATCGTCAATTCCGCGGTGATGCGGGCGGCCAGCTCCGCCGGCACACACTCGAGCACGATCGAGAAGCATCCCAGTTCTTCCAACGCGTGCGCCTGACGCAGAAGTCTTGCCGCGTCGACCGCGTTCCTTCCCTGCACGCGGAAGCCGCCGAACTGGTTGACCGACTGCGGGGTCAGGCCGATGTGACCCATGACAGGCACGCCGGATCCGACGATGTGTCTGATCACGTCCTCGTGGCCGTCCGCGCCCTCGAGCTTGACCGCCTGCGCTCCGGTCGTCACCAGCGCGCCAACTGCTCTCATCGCCGCCGGAATGCCTTTCCGGAACGACAGGAAAGGGAGATCGGCAATCACGAACTTTCCGCCAGCCGAATGCGCCACCGCGCGGGTGTGCAGCGCCATGAGGCCGACGGTTGCCGCAAGCGTCGTCGGATGCCCGTGCATGACCATCGCCGCCGAATCTCCGACGAGAATGGCGTCCACGTTCGAACGCGCGATGAGGCGAGCCGACCAGGCGTCGTACGCGGTGACAACGGAAATCTTGCGACCTTCCGCTTTGAAGCGGGCGAAATCATGAACGGCGTTCATAGGCCCTCGCATACGCGGAATTCGGCCCAGGCCGCTCTTCGTTGAAGGTCACGCAGAGCGACCAGGCGCGGGAGAGAAGGGCCCGGAATGTCGAGGTGTGGGAGGAAATCGCCGGCGGGGAGGCCGCGGCGGACGAAACCTATCGGAACCAAAGGTACCTGTCGCATCGATCAGGTCCTCACAAAAAGCGTCGGTGCACGGGGTAGAGCAGGTCGCCGTTCCGGGAATCGGCGCCTCGATCATCTTAACGCCAAAGGGCCTTCAACCGGACGGCCATCAGGGCCATTCAAGTTCCTGCCGGCGCGGTCGATTAATACACGGGGGAACCCATGCTCGAAGCGATCAACCAGGCTCTGACGGGCATCACCGCCGCATTTGACGGCATGAACAGGGCCGCCGCGAATATTGCGCGCGACGGCGCCGGGGGCGACCTGCAGGGGAATATCGTCAGGTTGATGCAGGCGCGTCAGGACGTCAAAGCGAACGCGGCAGTTGTCCGCACGGCCGACAAGACCATCGGCACTTTGATCGACGTCCTGGCCTGACCGTTCAAGGGCTCAGCCCCCGATATCCCGGCCCCTGGTCCGGGCTGCGGGCTACGGACTGACGTACGCAGGCCGGGTCTTCAGACCCGGCTGTGCTGGGCCGCATCTAAAGATGCGGCCTACGACTAAAGATGCGGCCTACGACTGTCATTCCGCTTTACA
>DASYQV010000222.1:0-16512 GCA_036005125.1 Vicinamibacterales bacterium | reverse complement strand
CGTTCATCTGCAGCACGGACGGCGCCGTGGCGCCGAGCGCCTCCTGCCCGGTCGATGCGACAGCGTCCTCGAACGTACGTGCGACAGGCGTCGCCGACAGCGTCGCACGTTGGGTGGCGGAGTCAGCCAATGGGCTGCGCGTGTTCACGAGGGTCAGGAGCGCCATAGGTCAAAGGTCAAAGGTCAAAGGTCAAAGGTCAAAAGTTAGGTCAAATGTGTAGGTCGAAGGGTTCAGGTCAAGGATCTAGGCCGCA
The DNA here is from genome assembly GCA_036005125.1 of Vicinamibacterales bacterium. Classification (GTDB taxonomy): domain Bacteria; phylum Acidobacteriota; class Vicinamibacteria; order Vicinamibacterales; family UBA2999; genus DASYQV01. The sequence continues at coordinate 16,258 of DASYQV010000222.1, read as the reverse complement.
GGTGTAGGTCCAAAGTCAGGTTCGACCTTGGCCTATACCTTTGATCTGCACCTTTGACTTATACCTGAACCTTTCACCTGACCTTTGACCTTTGCCTTTTGACCTTTGACCTGCGAGCTACATCGATAGTTTCGCGAGCTGATTTCTCATCTGCACGCCGTGGACGAGCGACGCTCCCCCGCGGATCGCGGCTGCCACGTGAACCGCCTCCGTCATCTGTTCGGGCGTGGAGCCTTTCTCGAGGCACGCCGTCGTGTAGGCATCGATGCAGTACGGACACTGTACGGTGTGCGCGACCGCAAGGGCGATCAGTGACTTTTCACGCTCGGTGAGCGCGCCTTCCTTGAACACGGCGCTATACCAGTCGATGAATTTCTTCCAGAGCTCCGGCGCTTCCTCGCCCATGTCGCCGAACTTCGCCAGATCCTTCGGGTGGTAATAGGTCTCCGTCATTGCGGAAGCGCCTCCATCACGCTCATGACGCGCACCGGACCGAGGTTGAGCGCTCGAACCGGTGCCTCGATGGTCTTGCGATCGCCCACAACCACGACCGCGACCTTCGAGGGTTGAATGTACTTCATTGCACCCTGCTGCGCGGCCTGCGCCGTCACGGCCTGCACGTTCGGGATGTAGCGCTCGAAGTAGTCGTCCGGGAGCTTGTACACAATCAGCTCCTCGGTGTGGCGGGACAGATCGCCGATCGTTTCGAACTCTCCGGGAAAGGACAGGGCGATGTAGTTCTTCGCTTTCGTGAGCTCCTCGCTGCCAATCGGCTTGTGGATGTCTTCCAGCTCCTTGAAGAACTCACGGAGCGCGTCGGCCGTCTTGTCCGTCTGTACCCCGGCGGCCGCGTAGAAGGGCCCGGGCGCGAGCCGCATGTCGAACATCGAAGAGGCGCCGTACGTGTAGCCGTGCGTTTCGCGGAGATTCTGGTTCAAACGCGAGGTGAAGGCGCCGCCCAGGATGGTGTTCATCACGAGCAGCGGAAAGTAATCGGGCGTCGCGCGCGCGGGCCCGACACCGCCGATGCGGATCTGCGATTGCGGCGCGCCGGGCTTGTCGACGAGGTAGATTTGCCGGCTTGTGAGCGGCGGCGCGTGAGGAAGCGCCGTCCGTTTCGGGGCCGGAGTGTTCCACGTGCCAAACAACTGCTCGATGAGCGGCAGCACGCTGGCGCCGACGTCGCCGCTGACGATCAGGGCCGACGCGGCCGGCGCGTAGTAGGTGCTGTGAAACCTGCGCAGATCGTCGACGGTGAAGCTCTTGATGGTCGACTCGGTGCCGATGGCCCCGGTGCCGAAGCGGTGCCTGGGGCCGAACACGATCCGATTGAACGCCATACCGGCGATCGACTGCGGATCGTCGCGCGCCTGGAGTAATGACGTGAGCCTCTCCTGCCGGAGCCGCTCGAGATCAGGCTGTGGGAACGTCGGTCGCAGGACGACGTCGGCAAGAATCGGGAGCGCTTCCTGCAGTCGCGCGACCGGCACGTTCAACCGCACCGCGGAAGCATCGAACGAGCTGCTCGTCGTCAGAACGGCGCCGAGGAAATCGACCGCGTCGGCGATTTCGAGCGCCGAACGCCTGGCCGCGCCTTCATCGAGCATGGCCGCCGTGAAGCTGGCCAGGCCGAACTTGCCCTCCGGGTCGTCGTTCGCACCCGCCTGGATCACCAGATTGATCTGGACGAGCGGCACCTTGTGACGCTCGACGATCCAGACCGGCAGCCCGTTGGCGAGCACCTTCTTCTGAATCCCCGGAAGATCGAGCCTTGGCGACGGGCCGAGGGCGGGCGGCTTCGAACGATCGGGCTCCTGCGCGCCGACGGCTGCCACGAGGGCCACGAAGACGATCAGCCACGAAGGCCACGAAGGCCACGACGAACACGAAGGCGACGAAGCGCGAACAGTCCGTGGGTCTGAAGACCCGCGGTATATCGTCGCGACAATCGCGCGCGACACCGCCCGGCTCATTTCTTCGCCTCCGGTTCCACGATTAATTCGACGCGGCGATCGGAGGGAAGCCACCGCCTGACGGCGGCCTGCACGTCGGCCGGCGAGAACGGCTTGTACCGGGCGAGATCCTCGGCGAAGAAATCGGGGTCGCCGGTCTTCACGTAGTACCCGTTCAATTGATCGGCCTTCCCGCCGAAGCTGCCGACCCGTTCAGTCTGACGGTAGAAGGACGCTTCGATCGCGTTGACCGCCCGCCGCACCTCGCGCGCGTCGGGCGGCTCGCGGCGCAGCCGATCGAGCTCTTCGTCGATAACCGCGTGAATTTCCGGTATGGTCTTGCCCGGCCGCGCGGTGGCGATGATCAAAAAGGAGCTCCCCAGCGCGCCCGACTGCTGAAACGCGGAGACGTCCTGCGCCATCTGCGTATCGTAGACAAGTCGTTTGTAGAGCCGCGAGTTCTTGCCGCCCGCAAGAATTGACGCCACCATGTCCAGCGCCGCGTCGGCCGGCTCGAACGCCGCCGGCGTCAGCCACGCAAGATATAAACGTGGGAGCTGCACCTGATCGGTGAGCGTCTTCCGCTTCACGCTCGTGAGGAACGCCGCCGGCGGCGCAAGCGGCTCGACCGGCTCGCCACGTGGAATGTGTCCGAACCACTTTTCGACGAGCGCCGCCGTGCGGTCGAGATCGATATCGCCCGCGATCACGAGGCTTGCGTTGTTCGGCGCGTAGTACTTCTTGAAGAACGCCACCACGTCTTCGTGGCTCGCCGCCGTGAGGTCCTCCATGTACCCGATCGTGGGCCAGCTGTACGGATGGTTCGGAGGGTAGAGCATCCGGCTCAGCTCCAGAGACGCCGTGCCGTACGGCTGGTTTTCATAGCTCTGACGGCGCTCGTTCTTCACCACGTCGCGCTGGCCGTCCACGCGGGCCGGCGTCATCGTCTCGAGCAGGTGCGCCATGCGGTCCGACTCGAGGAAGAGCGCGAGGTCCAACGCGTTACTCGGAATGTCGATGATGTAATTCGTGCGGTCGTTGTTGGTGGACCCGTTGTTGGTGCCTCCGGCGGCCTCGAGCAGAGTGTCGAACTCGCCCTCCTTCACGTGCGCCGAGCCTTCGAACATCAGGTGCTCGAAGAGATGTGCGAACCCGGTACGCCCGGGCTTCTCGTTGGCCGAGCCGACGTGATACCACACGTTCACGGCGACGATGGGAACCGTTCGGTCCTGATGCAGGATGACGGTCAAGCCGTTCTTCAGGGTGATCTGACGGTAGGGCACCTCCAGCGTCGGCGTGCAGTCACACGGCTCCGGCGTGCGGGGCGTCTGTGCCGCGGCGGGAGCGGCCAGCACGAGGAGAAGCGGCAACCAATTGAGCTTCATGAGCACTCCAGATGCTGAGTGTACTCGTATTGGTGATCGTACGTAGGCCGGGTCCTTAGACTCTCAATTCTTGATTCTTGATTCTTGATTTGGGATCCCGATTGGAAATCAAGAATCATGAATCATGAATAATCCGGCTTGGGACCCGGCGTGCGCCGCATCTAACGATGCGGCCTCCGTACAAACACGTGAATCAGCAGGAATCAGCGAAAAGCGCCCGCCAGGAAATCCTCCACCATCGGATAGAACTTCTCCGGCTGCTCGAGCCACGGGAAGTGCCCGCACGCCTCGATCAGCTCGAGGCGCGAGCCGGGAATGGCGTCGCGTACGATCTCGGCCGTCGCAATCGGATCCTGCGTGCCCTGGATGACGAGCGTGGGGATGCGTACGCCACGAAGAGCGGGACGCAGGTCGTAGCCGGTCGCCTCCAGGTTGTCCATCATCAGCTCGAACACGCGGTTCTCGTAGTGCTCGTCCTTGACGTCCGCGACGAAGCCGCGCGCCTTCTCGCGCTCGTGAAAGTACGCCGGCATGACCGCCATCACCTGTTTGACCTCCGCACGCCGTCGATTCGCTTTCACGCGCTCCGGATCTTCCCAGTAGGCACGCTCTCGTCGATCCTCGTCGGTCAACCGGGCTTCGATCCCGAGGCTGAAGTTCCTCATGAATTCGAGGGTCGGACCGCCGGGCCCAATCAAGACGAGGGCCCGGACCCGTTCGGGATGTCTGGCCGCGTACGCCATCGCGAGCATGCCACCCCACGAGTGACCCACCAGCGTGAGCCGTTCGAGCCGGAGCGTCTGCCGAAGCCCGTCGAGATCCTCGAGATACTTCGCGAGGGTAACCGTCGATCGATCGTAGACGGTGAGCGTCGACAGTCCCGTTCCGCGCTGGTCGAGCAGGATGCCGCGGTACCGGTTGGCGAGACGCTCGGCGATCGGCCGTACGTAGTCGGACGAGAATCCGGGCCCGCCCGACAGCACGACGATCGGCTCCCCGGCACCGGTGGTCATGTAGCGAAGGGTCGCTCCGTCACGCGCGCGAAACTGGGCCGGGCCGGCCTGGATCAGTTGCACGGCGACGGCGAGCGCGACGAGGATTCGGGTCATATCGCTCGAGATTGTGCCCGAGAACGCTCGAGCCGAGAAGCCCGAACGGTATCGAGCACGGCGCGTTTCTGGATATAATTTTGTCTTTTGAGCAATTGCCCTTGAGTCCGCACGCTGCACTGTGCCTTCTGCCATGCAGAATCCGTTAGTGGCCGTGGTGATGGGCAGCAGCTCCGACTGGGAGACGATGAAGCATGCCGTCGAGGTGCTGGAGCAGTTCAACGTCCCGCACGAGCGCTTCATCGTCTCGGCGCATCGAACGCCGCTGTGGATGGCGGAGTTTGCGTCCGGGGCCGAGTCGCGCGGCCTCGAAGTCATCATTGCAGGCGCCGGCGGCTCGGCGCATTTGCCCGGGATGGTAGCCGCGCACACGACGGTGCCGGTGCTGGGGGTTCCGGTCCAGAGCGCCGCGCTGAACGGCCTCGACTCGCTGCTGTCGATCGTACAGATGCCGGGTGGTGTGCCCGTCGGCACGCTCGCCATCGGGAAGGCCGGCGCGACCAACGCCGGGCTCCTCGCCGTCTCGATCATCGCCAACTCCCGTCCGGAGCTTCGCGCGATGCTGCGCCGGTTCCGCGACGATCAGGCGAACAGGGTCCGCCAGGAACGGCTGCCGTGACGCGCATCATCGCGCCGGGCTCCGCGCTCGGCGTGCTCGGCGGCGGACAGCTCGGGCGCATGTTCGCAATCGCCGCGCGCCGCATGGGCTATTACGTCCACACGTTTTCACCAGACGACGACACGCCGGCCGGACAGGTAGCCGACGTCGAGGTGACCGCCTCGTACGACGACGTCGACGCGCTGCGCGCGTTCGCGCGCAACGTGCAGGTCGTCACCTTCGAGTTCGAGAACGTTCCCATCGCGGCGGTCGACGCGGTCGAAGCGTGCACGCCGGTTCGCCCCACCGGGGTGGCGTTGCACACCGCGCAGCAGCGGGCGCGCGAAAAGACTTTTCTCGCCGACCATGGCTTCCCCACCGCCCCCTTTGCTCGTGCGCTCACGCTCGACGAGCTGTGGGCCGGCGTGCAGCGCGTCGGCACGCCCGCCGTGGTGAAGACGGCGGCCTTCGGGTACGACGGCAAGGGGCAGCACACGATCAACTCGCCTGCCGACATCGAGCCGGTGTGGAACGCGATCGGGCATCAGGAAGCCGTTATCGAGCGCTTCGTCAACCTCCATTCCGAGCTGTCGGTCATAGCCGCCCGGGGACTGGACGGCGAGATGGCCGAGTACGTTCCGTTCGAGAACCGCCATCGCAACCACATCCTCGACTTGACGACGGCGCCCGCCGCGGTGCCCGAGCCGACAGCCAGACGCGCCGTCGAGATTGCCCGCGCCATTCTCGAGCAGCTTCAGTACGTGGGCATACTGTGCGTCGAGTTCTTCGTCACCGTTGACCACGAGCTGCTGGTGAACGAGATCGCGCCTCGTCCGCACAATTCCGGCCACCTGACATTCGACGCGAGCGTCACCAGCCAGTTCGAGCAGCAGGTGCGTGCGATCACCGGCCTCCCGCTCGGATCCACGGAGCTGCTGCGTCCGGCGGCCATGGTGAACCTGCTCGGCGATCTGTGGGCGGACGGAGAACCCAACTGGGCCGCCGCGTGCGGCTTTCCGGACATCAAGCTTCATCTGTACGGGAAGACCGACCCTCGTCCCGGTCGAAAGATGGGACACCTCACCGCCCTCGGTCGTACGTTGGCCGAGGCGCAGGAGCGTGTCATAGCCGCACGAGATGCATTGCTGATTTAGCGTCAGGCTGCGGGCTCGCGTACCGATTCTGATACGCTTCGCCGGACGTTCGCGACCGTGAACGAATCTGGGACCCCGCAAGCCTGAAACCATCCCGGCGGCCTGACCTGCTCTGTGGCGATACGGCTGCAACCGTGGTCGGATGGACGGGAATTGGCTCCCAGCCATGCACCAGTAGACACGGTGCCGGCTGAATAATCTCTCACAAATCCGCTTCACCCCCAGCTCCCCGACGCCGCCGTCGAGCAGGCGCCGGCCCGCGTTCGAAACCGCACGGCGTGACGTTTTCCGGGTATCAGCCCGATGACGAAACACGACGCGCCGGATGGCTGCCAGGGCCCCCGGTCACGTGTGGGAACCCCGTTTGCACAAAAGCTGGCGAGAACGCGTATGCAAGGAAGCCAGTTCCACTATTCAGTCCTTCTTGGTTGCTTTTTGTGCCTGGCTGACGGCTCAGCCGTGGGCGCGCAGTCTGCTGATCAGTCGACGTCCGGTGCGGCGGTTGTGCAGCGGTTTCTGGCGAGGCCCGATGAGCCGTTGACGCGTTATCGGGCGCTCCGTCGGCTCGAGGCCCGCAACAGCCGGTTCGACGTGGAGGGCTGGCTCGAGGCGTGGACCGAGCTGGCCCCGGACGGCCGGTTCAAATACGAGATCGTCCGCGAAGGCGGCTCCGATTACATCCGCTCGAAAGTACTGAAGCCCCTCCTCGAGAACGAGGCGCTCATGTTCGCCAGCGGCGAGGCCGCGCGATCCGCACTGACCGCCGAGAATTACGAGCTTCGATGTGCCGAATCAGGCGAGCCCGGGCTCGCCAAGCTCGAGATGACGCCGAAGCGTCGCGAGGTGTCGCTGATCGAAGGCGCTCTCTATGTGAAGGACTTGGACGCCGACCTCGTACGTCTGGAAGGACGCCTGTCGAAGAACCCGTCGTTCTGGACCAAGCGTGTGGATGTGGTGAAGCACTACTCGCGCCTGCAGGGCATCCGGGTTCCGGTGCGTGTCGACTCGGTCGCGCAGATGCGGCTCGCCGGTATGGCGACTCTGTCGATGACCTACGAATACGAGATGATCAACGGCATCGACATGCCGCCGGTCAACGCAATCGCTTCGCGATCACGGTAGGCCTCAGGCATCAGGCATCAGGCCTCAGGGCTGTCCAAGGCCTCAGCCCGACTGATGCCTGATACAGCCCTGATGCCTGATGCCTGATCCCTGATGCCTAGAGGATCACCGTCAACGCACGAGCCGCAGCGTATGCTCCGTCGCGCCCGGCAGGAACGGCGTCGGCGTTCCTTTCACCCAAGCCTCGTGCGAATTCGCATAGAACGGTGACAGCGGATGTCCGCTCTGGCCGGTGGGCATCTGCATGATCCCCTCGGCTTCTCTGCCGGGCGAGACCACCATCCGCTCCGATGCTCCTATCGACCCCCACGCCATGCGCGGCGTATAGAGATCGCCGGGCAGTTCCTCACGCGGCATGTCCAGCCAGCGGCCGACGAACGGAATGGCGGCGCTCAGTGGATGCCGGTACATCACAACGTTGAACTCGGACCAGCGGCGATCCGACAAATCACCCGACCGGTTGCGCATCGCCTCGTCGATCACCCGATCGATCGCGGCAAGGAGCATCGCGTCCCAGGTCCTGAATCGCGGGTCGAGCAGATGAGGCGGTCGCTCGGTCACCATGCGCCACAGCGGACCTTCGCGCTTGCGAACCGTCGTGTAATCGAACGACTCGTCGGCTTCGTAGCAGTCGGCGAGCACGAATGTAAAGACCCACTCGGAAACCAGCTCGCGGAAGACCCGCGTGAGCCGATAGGCGGCTGAATCCGGCGACGCGTACCCCGACCACCCGCGTTCCACAACACGGCGAAAGAGCTCGCGCTGCGGATGCCCGCCCATGGCGTCGCGCGTCAACGTGCGCAGGATCAGCTCGCGCCAGCGCTGGAGGAACTCAGCGCGGGCGTCGAGCTGGATGTCGAGCAGATCGGTTGGCGTGAAGCGTTCCTTGGACAGCAGGCGATCGCGGATGATGTGCGCGCGCGAGCCGACCTCGAAGCTTCCGTCGCCGATCTTCGCGAGCATCTCGCCATCGACCACGCGGGCGTTTGCCGTCCAGATGCGTCCGGCGGGCGGATCGATCACGCGCGGGTATTCGCTCGTGTCGAGCCATCCTTGCCAGCCGCGCGAGCCGTCGGCCCATGAGGTGGGGAGTTGTCCGTCGAAGCCGACGCGGAGCGGAATCGCTCCGTAGATGCTCCAGCCGATGTGTCCCTGCCGGTCGGCGACGACGAGATTCTGCGCCGGGGTGCCGAGACCGTTGCCCGCGTCGAAGGCTTCCTCGATGGTGCGCGACGTCTCGAGCGGGACGACGCTGGCGGCAAGCCGATCGGCCGAGTGCGCCACCCAGCGGTAGGCCCGAAGCCGTCCACGATGATCGGGACCCAGCACGGGTCCCCAGATCGTCCACTGGACGTCGTGATGCTGTGCCAGCTGTCCCGCGACCTCAATGACCTCATCGTGGTGCTCGAAGCGTCGCCAGCCGTCTGGAGTCCGATACATGCCGGGCTGCTTGGGGTCGGTCTCGAGCAGGACGATATCGCTCCAGTCGCCGTACGTGTTGGTGAATCCCCACGCCACGTGTGTGTTGCTGCCGACGACCATGGCCGGGACGCCGGGCAACGTGACGCCATACAACCGGTGCGGCTCCGCCGGATTCGCAGGATCCGGCCACTCGAACGCGGCGCGATACCAGGTATTCGGCACACGAATCGAGAGGTGCATGTCGTTGGCAAGGAGCGCCCCGCCATTCGACGTCAGTCGACCGGCAACCGCCCAGTTGTTGCTGCCGAGCGCGACCGCTTCGCGCTCGGACGTATTCAGCTCGAAATCGTGGCGCCGCCCGGCCACCTCGGGCCGGCGTGGCAGCTTCAGCGGCCGTCGGCCGTCGCGCCGGGTCCGCGGGTTGTCGATCTCCGGGCCGGGAATGGGCGGCACGCTGAACGCGGCGCCGATGACCGGGGCATCCCACTCCGTCCCTCTGGGCGCGAGAAACTCGAACATCTCCTTCGGCAGCACGTCGTTCATCGTCGCCAGCGTCGCTTCGTAGGAGCCGTCGGTGTCCTGGAGCGTGATGAACATCGAGAGGACGACGAGGAGCGAGTCCTCAGGACGCCAGGGCTGGGGGACCTGCCGCAACAGGAAATACTCGAACGGCCTGGCACCCAGCGAGCCGAGACCGGCATTGACGCCGGCGGTGTAGGCCTCGATGAGCGCCCGATCCTCGGGCTTCAACATCCCAACGGCCCGTTGTGCCCCGGCGCGGAAGCGATGCATGCGGATCTCGCGATCGAGCGCGATCGCGCGTCCACCGACCAGCGCCGCCAGCTCACCCGCCGAGCGCCGTCTCGACAGATCCATCTGGAAGAAGCGGTCCTGGCCGTGCAGAAAGCCGGTTGCACGCGCCAGGTCGACACGATTCGCCGCGCGTATGGTGGCTACCCCGAGACCGTCGCGCGCGATTTCTACTGGCGCCGACAGCCCGGGGATCCGACGCTGACCGTCGAGCTGAGGCAGGCTGGCTCGCAGTTCGGCACGCGCCCAGAATGCGCCACCGGCCACCGCAACAGCCACGAGGATGAATGCGAGGAGACCCGCGCGGCCGAGCCGTTTGAGCGGAGGGCGACGCGAACGCGCGGCAGAATCAATGGTCTGGCCGGTCTGCACTTCCCGATCGTAGCGCGAGGGCGGGCGGAAGGTCAGCCGACCGTCATGAAGGGGCTGTTTTCCGCGGTCCTCGAGCGTCACCGCGATGACAAGCTCCGCTGTACCTCGCAGGACGTCGGCTATTCTTTATCGTGGATAACGGCCGCAAACGGCGGATAGATGGCCGAAGGTCGAGTTGCGTATCCTGGCGGGCATGACACACGCGATGAGCACAACCCTTGTTGCCGACGATCGCTGCTGGCAGGCGGTGCTGGCCCATGACGCGGCGGCCGACGGCGAATTCGTTTACGCGGTCAGGACGACCGGCGTCTACTGCCGGCCGAGCTGTCCGAGCCGGCGGCCGAAGCGCGCGTCGGTGACGTTCTTCGCGGGTCCCGACGCCGCCGAGATTGCCGGGTTCCGCGAATGCCGCCGCTGTCGGCCGCGTGGCGGCCGGCCCGTGCCCGCCGGACTCGCTGATGTGCGCCGGGCATGTACGTACATTCAGGCGCACGCCGACGAGACACTCACGCTCGCGCGGCTGGCAGCGCACGTGGGCGCGAGCCCCTTCCACCTGCAGCGCACGTTCGTGAAGCTCGTTGGCATCTCACCGCGCGCGTATCAGGACGCCGTGCGCGCCGCGCGGTTCCGCGACGGGCTGCGGCAGGGCACACCGGTCTCGGGCGCTGTCTACGATGCCGGGTACGGCTCGATCAGCCGCGTCTACGAGCGCATGCCGACCGGACGCGGCATGACCCCGGCGACCTACCGCCGCGGCGGCAAAGGCATGGCGCTGCGATACACGATCGTCGACTCGCCGGTCGGGCGGCTGATGGTTGCTGGAACCGAGCGGGGAATCTGCTCCGTCAAGCTGGGCGATCGCGACGAGCGGCTCGAAGAGGATCTCCGGCGTGAGTACCCCGAGGCGACCGTCTCACGCGATCAGCAGGCGCTGACGACGTGGGTCCGCACGCTCCTCGCGCATCTCGACGGTCGCGTCGCGCATCTCGATCTGCCCATTGACGTGCAGGCGACTGCCTTCCAGTGGAAGGTGTGGCTGTACCTCCAGTCAATCCCGTGGGGCGAGACGCGTGCGTACAGCGAGGTCGCGCGCGCGATTGGCGAGCCGTCGGCCGTACGCGCGGTGGCCCGCGCGTGCGCGACCAACCCCGTGTGCCTGGTCGTGCCGTGCCACCGTGTCGTGCAGAAGGACGGCGGGCTGGGCGGATACCGGTGGGGAACGCGCCGGAAGCGGGCACTGCTACAAACGGAAAATTCAGATAGCGGGAAGCCTTCAGGCCTTGCGAAGGCGGAAAGGTAGCGGGAGGCTTTCAGGCCTCCCGAATGTGGACGCGTGCCGATCCCGTTCCGTTCAGATCTCCAGAGCTTTCTCGTCGAGTTCATCGAACAGCATCGCGGCACCCGCCTCGGCAAGATGTTCGGACTTCCGGCCGGGTACGTGGGCCGGAAGTTGTTCACGTGTCTCATCGAGGATGGCATCATCGTGCGTCTGCCCGACGACGTCGCGCGACGCGAGATCCGCTCCCGGCACGCGGCGCCATACAGCCAGCGAGGTCACGCGATGGGCAGCTGGGTCATGTACCGCCCTCGGAGTCCGGCACATGCGCGGCGCCTCGCGCCGATGCTCGAGCTCGCCGCGCGGCACGTCGCCGAACGTCAAACCGAGGAGATTACAGGCGTGAGATTGACGCGATCGCGGAAGCGGTCGTAACTCAGTTGGCATCGGGCTGCGGAACCCGGTATACGATGCATTCCATCGATGCCCCGCACGCGTTATGGAATTTCCCCCTGGGTTCACCAGCTCCCCGATTCACGACGGCCGGAATTCCCCCGGGCACGGGGCGAGTCCACCTCCAACGTGGTGATCGTCGGCGCCGGCCTCACCGGCTGCGCCACCGCATACGCGTGCGCCGTGGCGGGGCTGCGCGCCGTCGTGCTCGAAACCGGCCGTATCGGCCAGGGCTGCTCCGGGCGCAGCGCCGGCCTCCTTCTGCCTGAACCCGGTCCCTCGTTTCGCGAGCTGTCCGCCGCACACGGGCTGCGCTTCGCCCGCCGCGCGTTTCAGTCGTGGCGTCGCGCCGTGCTCGATGCCGCGGCGCTGATTCGCCGCCTCGGCGTCCGGTGCGGTCTGGACGCGGAGGACTCGTTGCTGGTCGCATCGCGGGAGGACGAAAAGTCGCTGCGTCGAGAGTTCCAGGCGCGGGCCGAGTCGCGGCTCGATGTCGCGTGGCTGGGCCGCAAACCGCTGCAGAAGGAGTCCGCGCTCGAGGCCGGGTCCGCTATCAAGATGCACGAGGCATTCGGACTCGATCCCTACCGCGCGGTCATCGGGATTGCGCGAGCGGCCGCGACGCGCGGGGTGGCGTTCTTCGAACGCAGCCACGTCACGAAAGTGCGGTTCGGCCGCAAGCACGCCGAGGTTCTCACCGAGCACGCCAGCATCCGCGCGGCCACCGTCATCGTGGCCACCGGCACGCCGGGCATGGAGTTCCGGCAGCTCCGGCGGCATTTCAAGCGTCGCGAAACGTATCTGGCGCTCACCGAGCCGATGCCGGCCGCCATGCGGAAGACGCTCGGGCCGCGCAAGGCCACGATTGCCGACACGCGCGTGCCCCGCCATCGCATCCGCTGGATGGAGGACGACCGGATCCTGATCGGCGGGGCGGATCAGGCGGCGACGCCGGAACGATCACGCGAGGCGGTCCTCGTGCAGCGGACGGGCCAGCTGATGTACGAGCTGTCGACCATCTATCCCGTGATTTCGGGGCTGATGCCGGCGTACGGGTGGGAGCTGCCCTACGGGGATACCGGCGACGGCCTCCCGTACATCGGGCCGCACCGCAACTTTCCGCATCATCTCTTCGCGTTTGGTGGTCGCGTCGACTCCATTGCCGGGGCATTCCTTGCGGCGCGGATCCTGGTGCGCGCGGTGCAGGGAGAACCGGATAAGACGGACGAAATCTTCGCGTTTACACGGTAGACGGCTCAGCGCTCAGGCTCAGCGCGTGTGCGGCGCGCCGAGTGGGCGGGCGCGACGACCGCCGTGTCGAAGCGGGGCCGCCGCGCTGATATACTTTGAGCGCAAACGATGAGAAATGCTACAGGCACTTCAACCGGCTGAGTCGCGTGACGGAGCGGCGGCGCACTGTTGCATGAATCGGGCGCGCGAAAGGACTGATCATGGCGATCCAGGTCAACGAAACGGATGCAGGAAGAACGATCGAAGTCCGCGTCTCGGGAAAGCTGGTCCATGAAGATTACCGTCACTTCGTGCCCGAGTTCGAGCGGCTCGCGAAACAACACGGCAAGCTTCGCGTGCTCTTCGAGATGGCCGATTTCCACGGCTGGGACACGGCCGCGCTGTGGGACGACGTCAAGTTCGACGTGAAACACTTTTCGGACATCGAACGGCTCGCGATGGTCGGCGACAAGCGGTGGGAGAAAGCCATGGCGGCGTTCTGCCGGCCGTTCACCACGGCAAAGATTCGCTACTTCGATCGCACCGCGCTCCACGAGGCACGCAGCTGGCTCGGCGCGTCGGATTGAGACCGTTCGGAGCGTGACTCGCGCGCCGGCTTCAGTGGTGGGCGTCGGGGAAGGACCTGCTGCTGACATGGCTCCAGGGCGCCGTCGCGCCGCAGCCCGCACGTGAAATCCCGCGGCTCGCCTACAATCGAGCGATGCGCGCCCGATTGCGCAAAGCTGCGGAATTCGCCGTCGATCAAGGCTCAGGGATAGATCATGAACTCGAGCAGATTTCCGTCCGGATCGCGCACGTACATGCTGGAAGCAGTCTTCTGCCGGCCGCCTCGCCGTTCGACCGGACCTTCGACGACCTTCGCGCCGACTCGATCGAGCGTCGCCTTCAGCGCTGCGGGCGTCCCATCCCAGACAAAGCAGAAATCGCCGCATGGCGGTTGCGCCGCGGGTGCCCGCAGCGTGAACGATGCATCCTGCCAGCGTGTCGGGCGATGGAAGTTGATCATCTGTTGATCGCCGACGTACACCGACACAGCAGCCGGGGTCTCGTTCATCTGCAGGCCGAGGCCGCGATAGAACAACAGCATCGCGTCGGTGTTCCGCATCGGAACCGCGACGTGATCGAACCCGCGAATCATTCCGGCCGTCTCCCCTGAAGCGCGCGAACGATGCAGTACTGCGCCTGCTGCGATGATCGTCCTCACAAAGCGGCGTCGCGACGGCACGCGATCTGCGGCGACGGTCTTACCGTGCCTTGCAGGCAAAGTTCGCTGCCTCGTCGGTACTGCCTGTTCCCTTGTACACGGCAACCTGCGGATACGGACAGAGCGGCCGCGTTCTCGCAGCGCCGGTCTTGGCCGACTGTGACGCAATGATCTGATCCGGCGCCCGGCCCTGCTCGACCCACTGTTCGAGCGCGCCGACCATGTCGAACTGGTTCGGTCCTTCCCCGCCGCCGCAATGTCCCATGCCGGGCGCCATGAACAACCGGTACGAGCCGTTGACCTTGGACGCGCCGAGCTTCTCGACCACGCGGGAGTAATACTGGGTGGTGTTCAACGGAGAAATCTGCGGATCGCTCCACCCGTGATACTGAATCAGCTTGCCGCCGCGATCGATGAACGGCTTCAGGTTCGGATCGAGCGCGTTGATGACGTCGCGATCGGTTTCCTCTGCGCGAACGACATCGGAATCGAACTTGAAGCTCTGGATGGTCCAGCCCGGGTCGCCGTACACGATGAACCGGAACTGATCGAGGCCCGTGTCGCGAGCCGAGTTGGTCCAGCCCAGGTCGGTCCATCCCAGCTCGCTGCCGGGCGCGAGACCGGCAATCGCACGTCTGGTCTTCGGATTGGAGGGGCTCGAGTAGATCAACCGGGCTGTTTCCACCTGCGCCTTCGTGAGACATCCGGTTCCCGTCGACCCTCTGCACTCGAGGGTCCCGGGGTCGAACATGCACCGCTCCGGGTTCTCGACGAGCCCATCCTTCACACCGTCGAGCGCGTCGCACGCGTTGACCACCGCCGCATGCAGGAGCTGACGATGGGGCTGCAACAGGCGGGCGTCCTCGTGCGACTCCAGCTCTTTCGCCACACGCACCGCCTGCGCCGCACGCGACGTCCAGTCGAGCCCCGGCGAGCCCGCGATGATGCCATCGAAGTCGGCCGGGAAGCGCTGGGCGGCTTTCATCGCCTGGCGTCCGCCGGCGGAGCAGCCATTCCAGTACGAGAACGAGGCGCCCCGGTCGTAATAGCTCGCGATGATCTGCTTGGCGGCCACCGTCATCTCATGCACCGCACGCCATCCGTAATCGACGACCTTCTCCGGATGTCCGACCGCCCAGCGTGCGCCGCCGCCGGCATGCCCGGTATCGGTGGAACTGGTCGCGTAGCCGCGCGCTAGCGATGCCGCCAGGGCCGGATAGGCAATGTTGCCGTTGAAGGCGCCGTTGCCAACCGCCAGGAATTTGCCGTTCCAGCCGGCCGACGGCATCCAGACCTCGATCTTGATGTCGGAATCGCTCGATGGCTTCAACGTGGCGGCGATACGACAGAACGCGGGAAGATCCCGGAACGCCGCGCCATCGCCCTTGGCGTCTGGTGGCGTGAAAGCGCCCGCGCGAACCGTTTGAGCCTGCGTAATCGTGGCATTCGGCACGGCGAGCCTCATCAGCTTGTCGCACGCCGCGCTGACATCACCTTCTTGCGCGGAGAGAACTGCCCCCAGCAGGAAGATACTCAGGACGCCGGCCAGGGCTTTCATGACAGCTCCTTTCGACGTGAACACGTGGTTCGGTCCAACCAGCCAGGAACTCCCCGTCGATTCCCGGCAGGGTCCCGCGCGTGGTTGACGCAGTATCTCTTTGCGACCTCTTTGCGATCTCTTTGCGCGCTCCGCGCGCGCCTCGCGTTCGCCTGAGGCGGCTCACTATGGCACGGCCGGCCGCCAGGCGCAACGTCATGTTGAAGGGGCGCTCACGTCAGCTGGCGCTTTCGCGCCGGCGTCAGCTTGATCTCGCGCTTCGAGCTCATGGACTCGCCTCGTCTCTGTTTGGAGAGCTCTCGTGGTGCGCAGCTACAATGAGTGACTCCGCCGGCGCGATCGGCCGGACACGTCATGGACACTGTCGACCTGCTCGTCTTCGGACCTCACCCCGATGACATCGAGATCGGCCTCGGCGCGACGATTGCCAAGCACGTCGCGCTCGGCTTCCGCGTGGGCCTGTGCGACCTGACGGCGGGCGAGATGGGCAGCAACGGAACGGTCGAGGAGCGGCTGGCCGAGGCAGAGGCGGCCCGTGCGGTGCTCGGTGCGCTCTGGCGCGTGAACATGCGATGGCCAGATCGGGGCATCG
>DASYQV010000221.1:0-5689 GCA_036005125.1 Vicinamibacterales bacterium | reverse complement strand
TACGTATCGCGCAGCTGACCTACAACGAACGAAATGCGCTAGGCGACGGCTGCATGGAGCCGGATGACCGCGGACTCACTTCCTACGGGCGGCAATCAGTACAGGAGATGAACCGCCTCGGCATCTGCGTGGATCTCTCTCACGTTGGCGAGAAGACCTCCCTCGACGCCACCCGGTACTCGACAAAACCGGTCATTTACTCACACGCCAATCCGAAGGCGGTCGGTCCGGGCAAGCGGAACATCACCGACCAACAGATGAAGGACATGGCAGCGACCGGCGGAGTGATGGGCATCTCGGCCCACTCGATGCTGTGTCACAAGACGCCAGGTGTGCAGCCTACCGTCGACGACATGATGGACATGTTCGACTACGCCATCGACCTCATCGGCATCGATCATGTCGCCATCGGGTCGGACGTCTATGAGTCGTTCACGAAACTGTCGTGGGAATCGATGACAAAGCGTTGGTACCCGACCGGGTTCGTCTTCGAGACCATGCGGGCGCAGGGATTCAGCGCGGTCAGCGAGTTCCCGAATGTCACGCGGGGACTCGTCTCGCGCGGCTACAGCGACGAAGAGATCGCGAAAGTGCTAGGCGGTAATTGGCTCCGGCTTTTCGGCGAGGTTTGGGCGGCCTAGTTATCGAACGCATCGTGGCAGCGACCGGGGCGGTGCGTCCCGGTTTTGGGGCCGACGGCGACCTCTTCTTCACCGCCGATCGGACCGGGGCTATGCAGCTCTGGTTTCGCTCCTCGGCCAACGCGACCGAGACGCTCCTCACGCACTCGGACCGAGTGGGCGCGTATGCGCTCTCACCGGATGGTTCACTCGTAGCGTTCGCCGAGGACCTCGGCGGCGCGCAGCACTGGTCGCTGAGCGTGATGCGAACGAATGGCGAGGGTCCGCGCACCCTCAGCAGCGTGCCGGGCCGCGTCCATCACCTGGTGGGCTGGGTCCCCGATCAACGCGAGGTACTCGCGTTTGCGAATCTTCGGGAGGAGCGCTTCTTCGACCTGCTCGCGTTCCCTGTGGGTGGCGGCGCTCCCCGAATGCTGTTGAAGCACGACGGATCCGGGATGAAGGCCGCGATCCTTGACGACGGAAGCGTCGTCGTGTCCGCGCACCGAGACCGGCTTCAGCACCACCACCTCATCCACGTTGACCGCTCCGGCGCGATCCGCCAGATGACCCCAAACGAGCCGCCGGCCCTTTACGACAATCCCTGGTCCTACGGGTCCGATGTCCTCGTGCTCTCGAACCGTGGCCGAGACCTGGCGGGTGTCTTTCGGTTGGCGACCGACGGAACCTGCGAGCCGTTGGTGCTCGCGGATAGCGAGGTCACTGCTCTCGCCACGAATGGCGATGGCTGGGCGTACGAACTCGATCGGGAGGGGCTGGCCGAGATCCATGTCGTGAGTCACGGCACAGATCACATGGTCACAGGCCATCCCTTGGGAGCGCTGCCGTCCGAGTGGACTGGGCAGTCTCTCGCGCTCGATCCAGATGGCCGCCTGGCGTTCGCCCTCGAACGCTACGAGTCGCCGTCGGCGATTTACGTCTGCGACGCGGGCGGCGATGCTCGGCTCGTCGTCCCCCCATCAATGGAGGGGATCGATCTTGCGGATCTCCCAATCGTCGAATCGGTACGGTTTGGGAGCTTCGACGGACTCGAAATCCCGGCTTTTCTTCTCCGGCCGCGATCGGGCGGATGTAGACCTACCGTCATCGATCTGCATGGTGGCCCCGAGGCGCAATCGCGGCCTCGCTGGTTCCCATGGACCGTGGCGCTCGTCGGCCTCGGATTCAACGTGCTCTTCCCGAACGTGCGGGGCTCCACGGGGTACGGTGTGCGCTACCGATCACTGGACGATGTTCATCTTCGGATGCACTCGGTTCAAGACGTGGATGCGGCCTCGGATTGGCTTGCGCGCGAAGGGATCGCACCGACCGGTCACATCGGTGTCATGGGTGCGTCGTACGGGGGCTACCTTGCGTTGGCCGCTGCGGCGTTCTTTCCCAGACGATTCGCGGCAAGCGTGGCGATACGCGCGGTCTCTGACTATGTGGCGCAGTTCGAGCGCGTCCCGCCGTGGCGCCGGCCACTCCGAGAGGTTGAGTTCGGTTCACTCGCGCGCGACCGGGAGTTCCTCGCATCGATTTCACCGGCGAATTTCGTCGATTCCATCGAAGCGCCGATCCTCGTCATCCACGGTGCAAACGACTCGCTGGTCTCGGTCTTACAGGCCGAGCGGGTCGTGGAGCCGTTACGCCGGCGTGGTCACGACGTGACGTACGTCAGATACGAGGATGAAGGGCACGGGTTCGCGCACGCCCATAACCTCGCCGACGCGACGAAGAGGATCGTCGACTTCTTCAGCTCTCGGATATAGCGAGCGCGGAACCAGGGCGCCACCGCCCGCTATCCCGCCCCAGTTCTTGCCCGATTTCTAGCGGTCTGCGTCGAACGCGCCGCCGCCTGCACATGCGCGAGCGCGCGCCGGTATTCGGTCTCGTGGTGATCGACGCTTTGTCCGGGATACTCGAGCGCCAGCGTGCACGCGCCACCGTATCCGATCGCATCGAGCTTCTGGAAGAAACCGGCCCAATCGATGTCGCCGTCCCCCGGCGTCATGAGGTAGCGGCCTTCGTTGTAGTCGCGCAGATGCACGTGGACCACGCGTTCGCCGTATGCCTCCAGCGCCGCCACCGGCGTGCCTCCAGAGAGCCGCACATGTGCGGTGTCGAGTGCGACGCCGACGTATTCGGGATCGGTCATCGCGATGAGCCGTTTCGCACGGTCGAAGAACTGACCGAGCTGCGAGACGTGCGGGCACACGATCCCGATCCGCACGCCCA
Organism: Vicinamibacterales bacterium; assembly: GCA_036005125.1. Classification (GTDB taxonomy): domain Bacteria; phylum Acidobacteriota; class Vicinamibacteria; order Vicinamibacterales; family UBA2999; genus DASYQV01. Next base: position 2,831 of record DASYQV010000221.1, on the reverse strand, counting down.
TTCCCTTGGCATCCTTGCCCAGCGAGTTCAGATGGTCCGCGACCAGACGCGCGTTCCGCTCGAACGTGCTGTCCCAGGTGTCCCGTCCGGTGCTGACCAGCAGGAACGGGACGCCGAGTTCGGCGGCGAGCTCAAGAGACCGGCGTTGATAGCGACCTTCGATCTCGGGCCCCTGCTCGTCGTTGATGAGGAACGTACCCGACGTCACACGGCACGACGCGAGCTCCAAGCCGCGCGACTCGAACCGCTCCCGCAGCTCGCGCTTCGCGAGCGGCGTGGCACTCACCGGATCGAAGTGCGGGCACCAATGCGGTGCCATCCATAGATCGACGAGCTTCACGCCGCTCGCGGCGATCCGACCGAGCGCGTCGTCGAGCGGCGCGGATCGGAAGGTCGACGTGCTGCAGCCGATCCGGTGCTCGTCCATATTCGATCCGTGCCTGCCAGTCGCTAGGCCGGGCCCATGACCTCGTTCAGCACTTCGGCTTGGAACTCGCGTGACCAGTGGCTGTACTCGACGAGCCACTGGCCATCAACCTTCCGGTACTTGTCCTCAAATCGGCCGAGCATCCACTGCCGCTTCCCGTTGCTGATCATCCATTCGAGCAGCTTCCACGCTCCTTTGGCATGAACCCCATCCGGGTCGACCTCGATCTCCGGGTTCACCAGCGCGTGGAAGAACCAGGTCGCCTTCTTGAAATTGTTGGTCATCCGTTCCTCGATGACCTTCCGACCATCGCGGCGCTCGGTCCCGCCCTCCCAGAGCGCGTCCTCGGTGTAGCACTCGGAGATCGCCTTCGGGTCGAGCTTGTCGAGCACGGCCATCTGGTGGTACTTGAGCTGCTTGATCGCTTCGATGTCCTCAAGCCGCCGGATGCGTGCCTCCAGATCGGTGCTCACGCGAACTTCGGTAGCCACTCTTGCCTCCCCAGTCGTTGCAGTTCGGATTTCTTCACTTTCCGCCGCGTGCAGCAGACGCTGCGCACGATACATCGCGGCTACGCGTTCTTCAGGCGCGGATCGAGGATGTCGCGAATGGCGTTCCCTAGGAGCGTCGCTGCGAGAACGGTCAAGGCGATGGTCGTTCCAGGAAGCACGACCAGGAGCGGTGAGCGATAGAGGAGCACTTGGGCCGCGGTCAGCATGTTGCCCCAGCTCGGCGTCGACGGCGGCACACCCAGGCCGAGGAAATCGAGCGCCGCTTCGGTAAGGATGATCTGCCCCACGCTGAGACTGGCCGACACGATGATCACGTGAGCGACGTTCGGTAAGAGGTGCCGTCTGACGATCCGCGTGGGCGTCGCGCCCACTGCTCGGGCGGCGAGCACGAACTCGTGTTGCTTCAAAGAGAGGATCTCGCCGCGCACGAGCCGCGCGACGAGGCCCCAGCCCACGGACGCGATGATCAGCGAGAGGACCACCGCGTCCGGGCGGAAGACGATGGCCATCGCGAGGAACAGGAAGATTGCCGGGAACGCCAGGATCGTGTCGACGACCCGCATGATCCCTTCGTCGAGCCATCCGCCGCGGTACCCGGCGAGCAGGCCAAGGGTACCGCCGACCGCGATCTGGACCGCCGCGGTGAGGAATCCGACCCCAAGCGAGATCCGCGCGCCGTAGACGAGGCGCGTGAGCGTGTCGCGACCGAGCTGGTCGGTGCCGAGCCAGTGTTCCGCGCTCGGGCCGCCGAACGCCGCGTCGAGATTCGTCGTGAGCGGATCCTGGCGCGTGACCAGCGCAGAGATGAGCGGCGCCGCAACCGCGATGAGCGCGACCAGGATCAGATATCCCATCGCCGCAAGGCCGAGCGGCCTCGTGCGCATGCGGACGAAAAGGCCTGGGTCGCGCCAGGTGCGGAAGCTCACGAATACCGGATTCGCGGATCGACGACGACGTACAGAACGTCCGCGATGAGGCTGCCAGCGACGACCATGAGCGCGGCGAACGTCGTCGTGCCCATCACCGTCGTGTAGTCGTAGGCGAGGGCGCGCTGGTACGCGAAAAGGCCCACGCCGGGCCAGCTGAAGACGACCTCGACGACGAGTCCTCCACTCACCAGGCCGGGAAGCTCCGCTCCGAGCAGGGTGACGAGCGGGATGAGCGCGTTGCGCAAGGCGTGCCCGACGAGAACGCTCGTGCGTCTCAGACCCTTCGCCCGCGCCACGAGCACGTACTCGCGCCCGAGCACCTCGAGCATGCTCGAGCGGACGAATCTCGACCACACCGATATGTAGAAGAACGCGAGCACCGTCGCGGGCAGCAAGAGATGGGTGACACGATCGAGGAGATCACCGCCGAGGATCGGCGTCTCGGCGCCTCCCGTCGGCAGTGCCGGAAGGCCCCACGTCCGAAACTGGATCGCGAAGACAAGGATCAGGACGAGGCCGAGCCAAAACGCGGGGATCGAGAACCCCAGCACCGACAGGACCGTCAGCGCGTTGTCGGCGGTCTTCCCGCGGCGGACGGCCGAAATGATCCCGAAGGGAATCGAGATCGTGACCCCCAGCACGAGGGCCGTTGTGGTCAGAAGGAGTGTGTTCGGCAGACGCGCCGCGATCGCGTCGGTGACGGGGACGCTGTTCAGCATCGAGACGCCGAAATCGCCGCGGACCACGCCCCCGAGCCACGTCAGGTACTGGAGCAGGATCGGCCGATCGAGGCCGAGACTCCGGCGCAAACGCTCGATGTCGTCAGGGCGCAGGTCGGGGCTGTAGTTGAGGCCTGGAACGATCTCTCCGGCGGCGGCGTGCATCAGCAGGAAGGTGACCAAGGTGACGCCGAGCAGCACCGGGATCGCGGTGAGCAGCCGGCGGGCGAGATAGCGGGTCACA
>DASYQV010000220.1:0-21711 GCA_036005125.1 Vicinamibacterales bacterium | reverse complement strand
CCAGATTTCCTTCCCGATCTGAACCGCCACGGTAGCAGCGACGAAGCCTTCTTTATAAGGGAGTTTCAGAAGCTCCTGTACTCTCATCGCCTTCGGGTCGATCTTTCCAACGTGCCACGTCTCGGTGGGGCACGAACAGAGCGCGGTGCCGCCGTGGCCTGCACCGAACAGCGCGCCGTCCGGCATCAGGCGCAGGTTGTCGATGCGGAACGGCATCTGGAGCACATCCCGCTTGGGCGGCGTCTGACCGCGTTGCAGGCGGATCATGGTCTGGTCGCCCCAGCCGGCGATGTAAAAGGTCTTGCCGTCTTTCGAGATCTCGAGCCCGTTGATCCTCAGCGTATCGCTCCCCGGCACCGCGTTCCATCCCGTGGCGGCATGCCATTCCAGGACGGCGCCGACGTCTTTTAGACCGCGGGTGTTGGTGGCCGCGATGCCGCCCTCCGGCAGGGCAACGACCGCATTGAACACTGCGCCTTCCGGCGCGACGACGCATCCGATCCAGGTCAACGCCGGCGGCTTCGCGGCACCGTTAACCTCGAACGCCTCGATCGATTCCCTGGCGCCGTGGTGGACGACGTACAGCGTGTGGACGGACCTGGATCCAGGCTTCAGGTAGATGCCATGCGCCGCGAACCGGGCCTTCTCGACCGGATCGGCGGAATCAATCGCACCCGGGCATGTCGGATATGTCTTCGTGTCGGCGCGCGCGGTGACCGCCGCAGACGGAAACAGCGTCGTGATCGTCTTGTTACGCACATTGAGCGCTCGAATCGCACCCTGACCGGCGCGATTCCCCGACGTGAGCATCCAATCCGATCCCGGCACGAGCGCGAAATCTTCGGGACTGACGATCCCGCAGAGGAACTGCACTTTTCCAATCGCTTCACAGTCTGCCGCTTCCGGTCTGACGTTGCCGGGCACCAATGCGAAAGCGATCGCCAACGGGAGCAGGAGGTGGTTTTTCATAGGAAGCTGGGTGAGGTTCTGCACGGGCAGCCAGACGCCGACGCGGAGCGCCGCGTCCGGCATGCCCTCGGTCCGGGCGCCACCTCACGTTCGGCTTTTCGGCACGAACGACAGAAGGCGCCGTGGATTGTCGACGAGGATCTTGTGCAGGACGGAATCCTTGACGCCTGCGTATCTCAGCTTCGGAACGAACTGCGAGACCACCGATCCGTAGCCTTGTCCCCAGTTGGCCTTCAACTGCGGCGCCGGCGTCGAATCGGCCGAAAACACCAGGTGATCCTCGTAGCCGGCGTCGAGAACCGCGAGGACGTACTTCACCTTGTGCTGTTCGGGGATCGCGGAGCGGCCCATGAGATGACCAACGGTGTCGAACCCGAGGAAGGCGCCCCGCTTGGCGAGCGTCTTTGCCGTCTGCGCGAGCGGCTCGGCGTCGGGCCGGATCGCCGTCAGGTGTCCGATGCAGCAGTGCCGGGGATCGACGCCGACCGATTCGAAGACGTCGAGCTGCTCGATCGCGCACGACGGGCAACTCTGGTGCGGTGTGTGGGTGATGATCGGCAGATTCGTGCGGAGGTGCGACTTGCCGATCGCGCGAAGCAGCTTGCGCTCTTCCGGCTGCATCGTCTGAGACGAGGCGATCTCGGCGTACGCGCCCCACCGTTGGTTGCGCGCATCAGTGGTGAAATGTTCCTCGAGCTTGTCTTCCGGCATCTGGGTGATCTCGGCGGGGTACTTGGCCGGAATGGCGAGGTCCTGATAGTAGCCGCCGCCGACGACAATGTGCACGCCCGATCGCGTCGAGATCGTCTTCAGATTCTCGACCGTGCGGTCATCGCGGCGTCCGCTGGACGCACAGTCGACGAGGCAGCTCACCCCATCGATGGCGCGGGCCATCTTGAGCTCCTCGACCATCAGGTCCAGGTACTCAGCCTCGTTCTTCGGCGCCACCACTCCCGGTACCATCTCCGAGCCTGCAGGTGGGGGCGGCGTCGGCCGGAACTGGCCTCCGATGTGCTCGTGAATCTGGACCGACCCGTTCGACAGGGACTCGGGAGGAATGTCCTTCGCAATCGTCCGGATGACGGAGCCCTTCACGAAGGTCGGTTTGCTCGGGCTCGAGGAGGCGAACCAGCCGCCCGGCTGGCCGAACGCCAGGGCGCGGTCTTCGCGCAGAACGGTGACAATGCCTAAAGCCGATCCGCAACCCAGAAGAGCGAGCGCGTCCCGGCGGTTGATGTTCGTTGAACGAAAGCTCCGGTTCATTCTGTGTCCTCCGGTGTGTGTCGCCCCGACCGCGCCGGGTTAAAGACCCGGCCTACCGCGATCCGGACCGCGTCTTTGCGGTGGCCTTTTCCTTCTCGAGCGCGCGGGCACCGGCGAGGATGCCGACCATCGCGTAGTTGCCTTCGTGGCACGCGGCTTCGAAAATCTTGTTCTGCTTCTCGTCGCCCTTCGTGTACGGCACCTCGATCGTCCAGGGTTTGGCGAAGGTCGTGGCGTCCTCGATCGTCACGCGATAGGTAATCGTGTCGGGCGCGGTTCGCGTGAAGCGTTCGACGAGATGCAGGTTGTCACGCGATCCCTGATAGTTGGTCTTGGCCGTGAAATTGGTCGTATCGACGACCAGCGCGTTGCCTTCCCAATGACCGCGCGCATCGCCCAGATACTGCTGGATCTGCGGCGGCAGGTGCGGGCTCCCGTCGAGCGGAATCGTCCGATAAGCGCCGCCGTGGTGACCCTCCTCGTAGTACATCGTCACGAGTCCTTTTGTCTGGACGATCCGGACGTAGCCGCCCGAGACGCCGGCGCTGCCGAAATTGACCGGAAGCGTGATCCCGGTGCAGCGATCCTGTGTGCGCTCCTCCGGGTCGTCCGCCCGACCGCCGGGCCCGAACTCATCATCGCGGACTCGCCGTGCGGCGGCCAACCGCTTCTCGCCGTCGGGTGTCCGCGGGGGAATCTTTCCGTCGGGCGGATCGACGATCAACGATGTCCGCTTCGTCCGAACGACCCGGGTGCCGCGCCCGGTGAAGACGTCGTTGTAGGCGCCCTCGACGTCGGCCACCGTGCCGGTGCCCGCTCGCTTGTTTCGACCGGGACTGACAGCCTGCTCACGTTCGAGCGCCGCCGCTTCCTCCTCGGTCAGGAACTCCCTGCCGCCGAACTTGTCCGGGCGCTCCAGCGGGGTCAGGATGTAGCCGACGCCCCAGATGCCTTGCAGATCGGGATCGCCCCACGGTGTGCGGGGAGCGGCCGCGGTGTCGGATCCGCCCGCCGGGCGCGCGGGAGCCTGGCCGGAAACGCCGACGCCTGTGAATGCCACGACTGCAACTGCCGCGATCGCAACCGCGAGCAAGCCCGCCGATCTCATCTGCCGATTCATGAAGACCTGCCTTTCGTGCCCTTCGACTATGGATGCGCGGCGCCAATAATACGTCACACCGTGCCGTGGATGATGACGTTTTATGGCTGTGCTATCGTACGCGCACTTTCGACGAGGAGGCTGCCATGCAACGTCGGCACGGACTGATGTTCGCGTCGCTCGCGGTTCTCACGGCGCTTGGGGCGACCGGCGTCCGAGCGCTCGCTCCGCCGCCCGACTCGTCGGCCGGCCCGTTGGCCTCTTCGTGCGGGGTGCCGACGCAGTCGCCCGCGGGCGGCACCACGCAGCAGGCGGTATTCCCGCAGGGCCAGTACCCGGTCAAACTCCCGGCCGCGTCGCTGCTCGGGACGCGCAACGATCTTCCCAATCCGTACGGGCCCGGGGTCGACTGGGGACAATTGCCGCCGGGTCGTAAATGGGGATCGACGGCCAGCGTGACCACCGCTCCCGACGGAACGATCTGGGTGGCCGACCGATGCGGCGCGTTCGGGGCCGGCGGCACCACGTGCGGGGGCGCCAACACGAGCGTCAACCCGATCTTCCAGTTCGATACCTCCGGCAGGCTGCTGAAGCAATTCGGCGCCGGCCTGTTCGTCAGCCCCCACAAACTGACGATCGACAAGGACGGCTTTCTGTGGATGGCCGATAACGGCAGCCATCAGGTGTTCAAGCTCGATCAGAACGGCAAGGTGTTGCTCACGCTCGGCAAGAAGGGGATCGCGGGACCGGGCGTCGACGAGTTCGATGCGCCCACCGAGGTAGCCGTCGCGCCGAATGGCGACATCTTCATCAGCGACGGGCACACCGGCGGCGGTCTGGGGATCGGCAACGCACGGATCGTGAAGTTCGACAAGACCGGGAAGTTCCTGAAGACGTGGGGCCGCAAGGGTATGGGTCCCGGCGAGTTCGACGTCGTCCACACGCTCGCCTTCGATTCGCGCGGGCGTCTCTTCGTGGGAGACCGTCAGAACAACCGCATCCAGATCTTCGATCAGGATGGCAAGTTCATCGCGCAGTGGTTCCAGTTCGGCCGGCCGAGCGGGCTCTACATCGACAAGAAGACCGACACGCTGTACGTGGCGGACTCGGAATCGCGGGATGGTCGAACGAATACCGGGCTGAACGCGCTGGCGTCGTCAGCGTATGGGTACAATGCCGGCACTCAGCGGGGCATCAGGATTGGAAGCGCGAGGGACGGATCCGTGAAAGCTTTCATCCCGGATCCGTGCCCTTATCCGTATGCCGGCACCTCGTCACTGGCCGAAGGCGTGACGGTCGATGCAGATGGAAATGTCTACGGCGCCGACTTCCTGATGAACGTGCGCAAGTTCGTCAGGAAATAGCCAGCTCACTGCTTCGTGGACGGCTTCGATCGCGCCCGCTCCTCGGCGCGCGCGCCGGCCAGCGCGCCCGACACCGCCCAGTTCCCCTCGTGGCACGCGTACTCGAACTGCTGGTACTTGTTGTCGCGCGTGTACGGGTAGGAAATCGTCCAGGGCGCCGAGTACGTTGTCGGATCGTCCAGGCTGACCGAATATTTCAGCGTGTTCCCGTCCACAACGGTGAACTTCTCGACGATGCGCCGTCTCTCGGTCTGCCTGGCTCTGCCGCCGGCCGCCCGCATGTTGTCAACCGCCTTGAAGTTCGTTGATTCGACGACCAGCGTGTTGCCCTCCCACCGGCCGCGCGGATCGCCTTCCCAGTTGCGGATGTTCTGGCCGAGATGGGGCCGTCCGTCGACCGGGATGATTCGCGCGTTGTGGATCATTTCGCTGTGGATCACGACGTAGCCCGGCGGCTGCAGAATCAGCTTGGCGTTGTTGTACGCCGTTGGCAGCATCATGCCGAGCACGCCGCGCGAGATGCATCGATCGCCCGACTCGATGTTCGTGTACGTATCGTGCAGGTGTTCGTTCACGTAGGCGTTGACCTTCCTGGCCTCCGGCGTGAGCGCCGGCAGCTTTCCGCTCTTGGGCTCGACGAGGAGCGCCGGCCAGTCACCGGCCGCCGCGTTCTTCCAGTACCAGTCGAACCAGTACAGGGAATAAAAGCCGGGGTCTTTGTCTCCCCTTTTGTCGCCCTGGTCGATGCTGGCCTTGCGTCGGGCTGCGGCGAGCTGCTGGAGCTCCTCCTTCGTGAAGCTGGTTCGGCCCGAAAGCTCGTCCGGGAGCTCGAGCGGCGTGAAGTTCGCCTCCTCGTTGTTCCACATTCCCTGGATGTCGGGCTGTCCATCCGCGAGACGCTTCGGCGTCCACTTGGAACCCGAGGCGTTCTGGGCATGGACGGCTGTGGCGCCAACGACGAGGATGAGCGCGCCAACGAACGCGGCAACCGAAACTGACAATCGAACTCTCATCTGGATGACCTCCGTCCGGTCGATGCGGAAAAGCATACACCGTTGCGGGCTGGGCAGGATCGCGAATTGTAGGGTGTCACGGCTTAGGGCTCAGGGCTTACGGCTCACGGCCCGCTTCCACTCCATGCCCGCGAAGCGCTCGGCCGAAGGAAACGAAAAGCAGGCCCTAAGCCCTGAGCCTTAAGCCCTGAGCCGTTCAATGTGACGAGCGCGCACTGTCGAGCGCGAACACCATAATGACAGGGTTCCCGCTGTGCTCCGTCACCCAGAACCTCGACGGGCGCCCGGATGCGACGGCGACGTACTGCCGCCGTCCGACCTCGTAGGAGATAATTCCGCCCCCGATTGGCCCGCCGGTATTGAAGCGATACCGGACCGCCCCGCTCGCGGCGTCGAGCGCGATCAAGTCTCCAGTCAACTCGCCCGCGAAAATCAGTCCCCCGGCGGTCGCCGTGACAGCCGCGACGACAGGACGAGACGATCGATAGCGCCACCGTACTTTCCCTGTGACAGCGTCGACGGCCGTGATCCACCCCTGTGACTGCTTGTCACCGACACTGCGTCCGCCCATGAACGACTGGCCCGGCACGTAGCGGATGTCCTCGTCCACGTAAAACGTGTAGCACCAGTCGACGGCGGGCACGACGAGGAGATTGAGGCCGGGATGGTAGGCCGGCCCGTTCCACTCCACACCGCCAACGAGGCCCGGACACGCGCGCGTACCTTTCGAGGTGATCGGCGCGGTGATGTTCTCGATCGTCGTCACCGGCGTTTCGAACGTGCGCGCCTGGGAGTCGCGATCCAGCACCCGCAGGACGCCGTCTTTCCCGACGGTGCCCAGGAGCTTCCGCTCGCGGCCGTCGACGGTGGCGCGAAAGAGGGGGCTCGCGTGGGTAAGGTCCCAATCGTGGTTGTCCGCGGGCACGAGCTGCTGGTGCCAGGCCAGTTTTCCCGTTCGCACGTTCAACGCGACGACCGAGTTCGTGTAGAGATTGGCGCCGCCCCTGAGCGCGGCGGGGAAGTCGGGCGCCGGGTTGCCGGTGGCCACGTAGATCAGCTCGCGCTCTGGATCGAGCGTCGGTGTGGTCCACACGCCGCCTCCGCCAACCGGGAATCCGGCCGGCTGCGACCACGTTTCGTACCCGGGCTCCCCGGGGTTGGGGACGATGTTGAAGCGCCAGACGCGCTCGCCCGTATCGAGCCGGAACGCCGCAACCCAACCTTTGATCGCCCACTCGCTGACGGCCGGACCGATCACGATCAGGTTGTCGTACACGAGCGGCGCCATGGTAAACGTTTCACCCTTGTTCGGGTCGCCGATGTGACGGGCCCACAACAACCGTCCGTCCTCGGCGTCGAGCGTCATCAGGTAGCCATCCGACGTCGCCCGGACGACGCGCCCGTCCTTCACCGCCACGCCGCGGTTGTTGCTGAAGACTTCGGCCGCCCGCGGAGTCCACACGAACCGCCACTTCGGCCGGCAGGTCGTGGCATCCAGCGCAATCGTGGCGTAGATGCTCGTCACGTACATCGTTCCGCGGTCCACAATCGGTCCGGTCTGGAAGTTGCCCGTTTCGCCGACCTGATACTGGCAGACGACGCGCATCTGCGACGCGTTCGACGGCGTGATCTGGGAAAGGGGCGAAAACCGCGTCCCGGAATAATCGTGCGTGTGCATCGGCCAGTCCCGGCTGCGGCCTGCGGCGAAGACGAGCTCGTCGCCTTTCGGTCCGGACGCGCGAGGCGTGGGCTCGCCGGCGCCGGCGATGTACTCCGGAGGCGGAGCTTTCTTCTCGGATTCGGCCGCGGAGGGACGCGTCAGGCGGAGAGCCGACAGAACGTTCTGCTCCGCGGTGAGGTCGCGAGTGCCGGCGGGATAGTTGTTCCGCTCGAGCATGTACGCGAGGACGGAAACGTAATCCGATGACGTCAGCGTGCCGGCCTCGTTCTTCGGCATCGTCGAGCGAATGATGTAAAAGAGGTCGTCCAGCGTACGGCCGGGCGCGGTCCACGTCTCGAGGAACTTTGCGCCCGTGAGCGGGGGCGCCACGCCGTCATCCAGCCGGGCGCCGTGACAACTGGCGCACTTCTGCGTGTAGACGCGGCTGCCGGCCGATGCCTGCGCCTGGGTGAAGGGCGCGCCGGCGGTGGGCGCCTGTCCCCGGAGCATCGGCGAGACGAATGCTGTCAGCAGGAGACCGGCGATCCAGGCCGTCGACGGAATAGGTCGTGGCATGTGAGGCTCCTTCGCGTAACGAGGGTCAGAACGGGGTCAGACCAGGGTCAGAACGGGGTCAGAACGGGGTCAGAACGGGGTCAGAACGGGGTCAGACCCTGAGTACGAGCCGACTCAACGTACGCGGAAATTGCGTACCTTGAGTCGGCCCGTAACCAGGGTCTGACCCTGGTCTGACCCCGTTCTGACCCCAACCACTACTGCAGGCTGAACGCGACGAACTCGGCGGGATGGTTTGTTCCGCCGATTGCCATCACGATGTACTGCCTGCCGCCGTACATATACGTCATCGGCGCGCCGGTCACACCCGCCTCCATCTCCGTCTCCCAGATCGTGGCGCCTGTTGACTTGTCGAGCGCGCGGATTTTCCTGCCGCCACCACCCTGCGGCGTCCGGACGTTAATCTGGTCGCCGTCGGGCGCAAACAGCAACGTCCTGGTCACGAGCAGCGCGCCACGGGACGCGTGCCCGAGCGGCGGCAGGTTCAGCGCCTTCAGCAGGGGATGATCCCGCGGGCCGTCGCCGTTCGGGACCATCCAGCTATGTTCGCCGCGATTGAGATCGATTGCGGTAATGCGACCGTACGGCGGCTTCATCAACGGCAGTCCCCGCGGCCCCAGCAGCAGAGCGCGCGTGGACGCGCGGAACTTCAGGTTCGTCTGTCTCGGATCGCCAGGCACGAGGTTCGCGACGAAGGGGTTTGTCATCGACGGCACGTACAGCATGGCGGTCTCAGGGTCGAATGCGGCGCCCGTCCAGTCAGCGCCGCCAACCGATCCGGGCAGCTGAATGGTGCCCTTCGTCCCGTTCGGGTCCGTGCTGATCACGGATGGCGGAGTAAATACCGGACCGATGATGTACTGCTTGGCGATCGCGACGGCCTCCGCACGCAGCTCCGGCGTGAAGTCGATCAGATCGTCGAGCGTCACGCCCTGCCGATCGAATGCCGCCGGCCTGGTGGGAAACGGCTGCGTCGCTGCTGCCTTTTCACCCGGCACCGTTGATGCCGGGACCGGCCGCTCCTCGATGGGCCACACCGGTTCGCCGGTGACGCGGTCCAGGACGTACGCGAACGCCTGCTTCGTCACCTGCACGAGGGCCTTGATCCGGCGTCCATTCACCGTGATGTCCCCGAGAATCGGCGCGGCCGGGTTGTCGTAATCGAACAGATCGTGATGAACGGTCTGGAAATGCCAGATCCGCCGCCCGGTCATCGCGTCGAGGCACACGACGCTGCTCGTGTAGAGGTTGTGGCCGGCCCGGTGCCCGCCGTACATGTCGTTGGTCGGGCTCGACGTCGGCAGATACACGTACCCGAGCTCTTCATCGGCGGTCATTGGCGCCCAGACGTTGCCCGCCCCGATGTACCGCAGGACCTCTTTGTCGTCCCATGTGCTGGCTCCGGGATCGTCCGTGCTCGGGATCGCGCGGAACCGCCAGCGGAGCCGGCCCGTGCGCGCGTCGAAGGCGCGCACTTCGCCGGGCTCACCCTCCGCCCTCGCAGCCGAATCCTGGTCCGGCATCGATTGCCCGACGAGCACGAGGTCCCGGACGACGAGCGGCGGGGCGTTCCAGAGGAACCTCCCTTGCACGCTGAACGCGCTCAGATCTATCCGTCCGCCGTTGCCGAACGTGGTGATGGGCTCGCCGGTCTTCGGATGCAGCGCATACAGGAACTGCCGGTGGTACGTGAACACGCGCGCGTCGGCGCCCTCGCCCCAGTAGGCAACCGCGCGAAGCGCGCCGCCGAGCGCGGGGGTGTCGGTCTGCTGTTCGGCGATGCGCTGCGACCAGACGGTCTTGCCGGTGGCGGGATTGAACGCCTCGGCCAGCCCCACGGCATTGGTGGCGTAGAGGAGCCCGTCCACCATGATCGGCGTCGATCGATAGTTGTTCGTCAGCCGAAGCTTCGGGTTCGCGGCGGCAAACTCAGGCGATACGGACGGGCGTCGCCATACGGCACGGAGCCGACCCACGTTGGTCCGGTCGATCTGATCGAACGGCGCGTACTTCTTCGCGCCGTTGTCACCGGAGTAGTGGCGCCACTCGCCCTGTTTGCCCTCGTTCGCCGAGAAGGCAAAGGCCGCGCAGGCGGCCAATGCGATGATGGTTCCTCGCGACAACAGCGCGAGCCGGCCTCTCATGCGCCTCCTCTCCGCCCGGGCGGAGGTCCGACTCTACGCTGTGTACCGCGCGGATGTCAAAAGCGCGCGCATATCTATTTCTATTCTTGATTCTTGATTCATGATTCTTAATTCACCGGCCCAATCATGAATCGAGAATATCGAGAATCATGAATCATGAATGCGATGCGGCTCGGCGGATGTCAAAGCACACACGCAGTCACTACAAGCACACACGTAGGCCGCATCTTTAGATGCGGCGGGCGCCGGGTCTGAAGACCCGGCCTACGTACGTCTCTGTGTGCGCAGGCTCCGCGGTGATAGGCAACCTTCGATGGCTGAAGAAGTTGCGCGCCGCCGCCGATCGGTATAATGACCTGCGCTCCAGGGAACGCACAGGACAGCCCGCCGTGGACGTATCACCACAGACCATCCTTCGATTCGGACCCTTCGACCTCGATCCGAAAAGTGGAGAACTGCGCAAGGACGGGGAAGTCATCAAGCTGCAACCCCAGCCCCTGAAAGTGCTGGCGTTGCTCCTCCGTCACAGCGGCGAGGTCGTAACCCGGGAGGAGATCCGGCAGCAGGTCTGGAGCGACGACACGTTCGTCGACTTCGGTCAAAGCCTGAATTTCTGCATTCGACAGATTCGTGAAGCCCTGGGAGACGATGCCGAGACGCCGCAGTACATCCAGACGCTCCCGCGGCGTGGTTATCGATTTCTGCTCCCGGTTGAATCCAGCGGGGCCGGCCTCGCGCCGCCGGTCACGCGGCTCATCGTGCTCCCGTTCCGGATGCTGCGACCCGATCCGGAGATCGATTTTCTGGCGTTCAGCCTGCCCGATGCGGTCACGAGCTCACTATCCGGCCTGCATTCACTCGTGGTGCGCTCGAGCGTGGTCGCCTCGCGATTTGGAGGAGAGCCGCTCGACCCGAAGAAGATTGCGGCCGAAGCCGACGTGGATATCGTGCTCACGGGCTCGCTGCTGCGGGGCGGCGATCAGCTTCGGGTCAGCACGCAGCTCACAGAGGTTCCCGGCGGAACGCTGCGGTGGTCGCAAACGTCTCAGGTGCCGCTCGGCGACATCTTCTACGTTCAGGACGAGCTCGCAAGTTATCGTGCGGTCGGATTTCCGAGACCCAGAAGGCCTCTTCTACCTCATGCGGCATCTGGCGCACATGAACGAGACCGACCGGGCGCTCGACCTGTTTCAACGCGTTGTCGCCGGCGGCTTCTTCTGTTTTCCCGCGATGGAGTGCGATCCATGGCTGGATCCGCTGCGCGAGAGCCGCGAGTTCGACGGACTCCTGAATCAGGCGCGGACGCGGCATCGTGAGGCCGCGGCAACCTTTGCCGAGGTGCAGGGCGATGTGATGCTTGGGGTCGTCTCTCCGAAGGCGCGCGAATCGGCACGATAAGAGATCTCATCGAGAAGTTCTCGCGCGTGGGCCCGGACACGCTCATCTACGAGTTCACGGTGACCGATCCCACCACGTGGACGAAGCCGTTCACCGCGCAGGTTCCGATGAAGCGGAGCACGGAGCAGATGTTCGAGTATTCATGATTCATGATTCATGATTCTTGATTTCCAATCGGGATCCCAAATCAAGAATCAAGAATCAAGAATCAAGAATTGGAAAGACCCGGCCTGCGTACGTTACGGAGTGACCGTCACCTTCACGAGCGCTGTCGTCCAGCAGCACATTTCGCCTGCGCCGCCTTCGCCGGAATAGTCGTTTGCCATCACGTGAAGGATGTACTCGCCCGGCTCGCTGAATCGCGCTGCCGTCGCCGCTTTCCCGCTGAACTGCTCGTTCACCCCGCCCCCGCGCAGCTTTTCCATCCCGGGTCTGGCCTTGTCGAAGGTGACGGTCCCCGGGCCCCGGTACTTCGACCATGTGAGCGACACCGGCAGCGGGGGCTTCAGCATGGGCGCGTTCGTCCCGCTCGAGTACTTGGCGTCGTCTTCGGTCCAGATTGTCAGCGACAGCGCCGACGAAGCGGACGTCGTGCGTGTGAGGAAAGGGCTGGTGATCGTCGCGACAGGCCCTTGAACCGTCGGTCCTTTCTCGTCGAATCGGATCGTCGGCGGCGTGTTTCCTTGCGTGGCGTGGTGCTCGATCTTGAACGGGCTGATGTTGTAATCCGGGTTGAGTCGGAAAGGGATGCTCGTCGTCTGCCCGTTGACGATGATCGTCCACGTCAGCCGCTGCTGTGGCGTGAACGAGCTCGGCACCGTGATGATGAACATGCCTGTGTGCCGTCCGGGAAGAAAATGCGTCGGTTGGCCCAGGTCGGGTCCGCCCGGCTCGATCCGGTTGTTCGGGCCGATCGGCACGTCAACGGCGTGCCCCCGATTTCGATTCAGGTACCCGACGAGAAAGCTGTGGCTGCCGTTCGCGTTGTCGAACCAACCCTCGAACGACGCCGTGATGCTTGCGCCGAACTGACGCGGCGGCTCGCCGGGCAATTGTATCTGTCGCGCGGACAGCAGCGCCCCGCAGGCCAGGGTCAGAACGGCCGACAGTCTCGCGACTGAAGTCATATCTATGGAGTCGTTCGGGAATCAGGTGGGGGCGAAGCCTCCGCCCCCTCCTTCCATGGAAGACAGGTGTTACTGCTGCTGCGTTGCGCTCGCGGCCTTGGCCTTGCGCTCGTCGACGAGAGCCTTGTACTCCTCGTCGTTCAGGTACACGACGTTCATCCACGCATGGGCCATCTCGTCCACCGTCCGGTCGCCAAAGCCGACCCACTGCTCCGGGTCCGGATTGTTCTTGTTCGCCTTCGTGTTGTCGTAGTACGCGCTCACCTGGATGACCGTGCCCTTCGGGAACACCGGCGCGGCATCGTCATCGTAGATGTAATTGGTCATCCAGTTGAAGTTGAAGTTTCCGATATAGCTGATCACCTGCCTGGTGCCGTCGGGCAGAATGGCCTTCACCTCCATCGCCTTGCCCCGCAGGTGGAAATGCGGCTGGAAGTTCGTGAACAGCGTATGTTCTTTCAGCACCGTGAAGCCTTCGGTGTACGCAATTGAATTCGGCGGGATGTCGAGCCCCTTTGACCAGTCGACCCCGGCGAAGAGGATCAGGTGGCTGCGCTTCTTCGGCTCCTGGCCTGTCGGATACAACCACAGCGCGAGCTCAGACCCGCCGGTGATTTCTTCGCCGACGGCGTGAAGATGCATGTCCCAGGAGATCTGCTCGCCTGGCATGATGAGCTTGCCCGTTCCGTCGCGGAACCGGTCGTACCCCTTGCCAATGGCCCACTCCATGAGGAACGGACGTCGCGTCACAAGCTCTTCCGGACTCAGCCGATCGAAGGGGCCCCCGGCGGTGCCAGTGCTGATCGCGTCGGTGTTCGCGGCTGTGAGGACGTGATAGGCGACCGAGTGATGCACGATCCGTCGAGCCTTCAGGTTGGTCGGGCGAATCTCGACCATTCTGATCCAGCGCGGCTCGGTGATCGGGATGTCGGTCATCGGCCGGTACCAGACGTCCTGGTGTCTGGCCGGCATCGTGTACTCGGACGACTTGATCACGAGGTCGGGCGGCCCGAACCCGTCACGGACGCCTTGCCATTCGTTGCTCGTGACGAGCGGTCTGGCGGGCGGCAGATCCTTCGGGTTACCCTGGACCGCCCCGCCGTCGACCCATCGCACGATCGTGTCGATTTCCTCGTCGGTCAATGAGATGTCGTTCTTGAACTTCCGCACGCCGACGCTCTTGTCGATATGCCACGGCGGCATCTGGCGCGACGCCACACGCTCCTTGATCGAGCGTGCCCACGGACGGGCTTCCTGGAAGGTGGTCAGAGACATCGGCGCGATGGAATTGGGCTGATGGCAATCCTGGCATTTCTTCTGAAGGATTGGTGCGACGTCCCTGGAAAACGTCACCTGTGCATCGGCCGCCATCGCCTCTGACGAAACGGTCAGCACGGCGCCGAGCGCCAGAAACCACCGATGCAACCCGCGGCCAGTCATGAGCGCCTCCTTGCTCACCGTGCGACCGGAAAACTCGACCTGCGATGACAAAGGAGCCCGAGAATCGAGCATTTTATCCGCAAACGGGCAGTCTACGCCGAGAATCGATCCTTGCTCGCCGCCCGCTGCTCGGCCAGCCAGCTCTCGCTCACGGTGCCCACATCAATCCACGATCGAGATCGCGGTTTGCGCCAGAACAGACGGCCAAGCAGCAAAGCCGCCAGCGCCACGCCCAACGCCGCAAGGACGAACGGAAGCCACATCTGGACCATATCAAATGATAGCCGTTTCGCCGGTCCATGAGTGCATCCCCTCACCCGATTGTCGAGGAGGAGCCTTGGCTACTTGGTATCGTCCGAGGAGGATTCTTCGGGGGGAATGAAATCAGACAAGGAAGAGGCGTTCCGCGACACGCGCGATATCTTTTCTACGTCCGGCCAGGAAGGCACTTCGAGGGCCATCGCCTTGATTTCGGCGCGAATGCTCTGCGCCTCGCGGCAGATGTCGTCCAGTCGCCTCGTCAAGTCGTGATGCGGTCGATGTCGGGTGGGTCCACGGCCGGACCTGTTATGCAAATCCGGTACTCTCGACAAACGGGAGACCTCCCACTCGAGCTGGAGGGTCAGCCAGGTGGCAGGCCCTGGTTCCGGGATTGCTGCTCCGTACAAACGGCTCTTATAATTAGCCTTAAACAAATGTGCTCGTGAGCTCGACCTCCAGGCCGGGCACACGGCCTTCCCGAGCGTGGCGGCCTCGTGCCGGATAAAAGGGACAAAGAAAACTCGTCCTACATGCCTCAGAGTCCGGCGCGGGTGCTGACCGTTGCCGCGGCGCTCTACGCGTTGACGCTGTGCGCCGGCTCGTTCCTTCACCACGACTTCGGCTGTCAGCTGAGCTCCCGCACCCATTGCACGTCCTGCGTGCTCAACGCGTCCACCTCGGCGACGACGGCCGCCGCGCCGCTGCACGCGACCGTGCTCTCGATGACGGGACGCATTGATCGACCCTGCAACCCGCGTCCCGACAGCGTCGACCTCGTCAAGTCCACGGGCCGTTCCCCGCCTTCCGTTTAGCCATCTCTGTCGACCACGGGTATGGCGCACAGGTGCTCTGTGCCGCCGTGTTCTTTAGCAGTCCCGGGATTTGAGGAAAGAGCTGTGTCATACGTTCGACGGGCCTTGTGGCTCGCACGCCACGTCATGGTCGTAGTGGTTCTCTCTGTACTTGCGGGCCCGATCGCTGCGTCGGCCCAACCTGCCGCGGCGCCCGCGCAGGAGGTACGCGACGAGATCGATCGGCTCCGCAACGAATTCACCGCGTTGCGCCAGCAGTACGACGCGCGCATGAACGCGCTCGAGGCGCGACTGGCGGCGATCGAGGGGCGGCCCGCGCCCGAGGCGGCGCCGGCGGCTCAGCAGCCGCCGGCGGCGCCCGGTGTGCCGTCACCTGCTGCAGGTCAGCCCACTCGCGTGGAGGTCCCGGCCGGGGCCACGGGCGTCGGTGGGCCCGAGGGTGCGCTGCCGGTGTACGGAAACGTGAGCGCGCTCTCGAAGATCTTCAACCCGGACGTTGCCGTCATCGGCAACTTCCTGGGTGCGGCTGGCAGAAACAAGGTGAATCCTATGCCGGCGTTGGAGCTGAACGAGGCCGAGGCGTCGTTGCAGGCGATCGTCGATCCGTATGCGCGCGCCGACTTCTTCCTGTCGGTCGGACCCGGAGGAATCGACATCGAGGAAGGCTTCATCACGTTCACCTCCCTGCCGGGGGGGCTGCTGACGAAGGTCGGCAAGATGCGCGGGCAGTTCGGCCGGGTGAACACGATGCACTCGCATGTCCTTCCATGGGCCGATCGTCCGCTCGTGACCGAAAACCTTGTCGGCGGCGAGGAAGGCATCTCCGATGCCGGTATCTCGGTGTCGAAGCTGATCCTTAATCCATGGATGTTCCTGGAGGCTACCGGTGAGGTCTATCGAGGCAACTCGACAATCTTCACGTCACACGAGCGTTCCGATCTGACCTACCTCGCGCGGCTCCGTGGCTACCGTGACGTTTCCGAATCGTCGAACATCGATCTCGGCACCTCTTTCGTCTCCGGAAAGAACGACAAGGGGTCCGGGCTCACGACACGATTGATCGGCCTGGACGCGACCTTCCGGTACCGGCCCCTGCGCCGCGCGATTTATCGCAGGCTCCTGGCGCGGACCGAGCTGGTATGGAGTCGCGGCGAGCTGCCCGATGCTGCGCCCACATCCTTCGGCATGTACGCCGGAGCCGACTACCAGTTCGCGCGGCGGTGGTTCGCCGGGGCGCGATACGACTCCTCGGAACGTGCGTTCGCTCCGACGCTCAACGACAAAGGAGGGTCCGCGCTGCTGACGTTCTGGCCCAGCGAGTTCAGTCAGGTGCGCGGCCAATACCGCCGCACGCGGTACGCGGAAGGCACCACGGCAAACGAGTTCCTGTTTCAGTTCCTGTTTTCCATCGGCGCGCACGGCGCGCACACGTTCTAATCAGATCAGATATGTCAATACACTTCCCAACGAAAGGCCGGATGCTCATGAAGACTCTGACACGCTTCACCGTCGCGATTGCCGCGGTCGCGTTGCTCGGCGTCTCCGAGGCGCGCGCCGCCCTGAAGGTCGTCGCCACCACGCAGGACCTCGGCTCGATTGCACGCGATATCGGCGGTGACAAGATTCAGGTCGACGCGCTCGCGCAGGGCTACCAGGATCCCCACTTCGTCGAGCCGAAGCCGAGCTTCATCCTGAAGCTTCACGCGGCCAACCTGCTCATCGTCGTCGGCCGGGAGCTGGAGATCGGGTGGCTCCCGCCGCTCATCACGCAGTCGCGCAACGCGAAGATCCAGCCGGGATCCGATGCCTACCTCGATGCATCGCTGACGGCGAAGATTCTCGAGATCCCGACAGGACAGATCACGCGCGCCATGGGCGACGTGCATCCGCTCGGCAATCCCCACTACTGGCTGTCGCCCTCGAACGGGCGTCGCATCGCGCAGGCGATACAACAGAAGCTGTCGCAACTGGATCCGGCCAACGCGGCGTACTTCGCCCAGCGATTCGCCGACTTCGACCGCAGGCTCACCGAGGGCGAGAAGCAGTGGAAGTCGACGATGGCGCCCTACAAGGGGACGAAAATCGTCAGCTATCACCGCTCGTGGCCCAACTTCGCGGACGAGTTCGGTCTCGACGTCGTCGGTTACGTCGAACCCAAGCCCGGGATCCCTCCGACGCCGTCCCACACGCTCGATCTGATCAACGAAATGAAGCGTCAGAACATCAAGATCATCCTCGTCGAGCCGTACTTCGACCTGAAGACGCCCAACTCCATCGCACGAGAGACGGGCGCGAAGGTGCTCGTGATGCCGCCATCGGTGGGCGGCGTGCCGGAGATCAAGGATTACGTGCAGCTTTTCGACTACGACGTCAAGCTGCTGGTTTCGGCCTTCCGGCAGACCGGAAGTAATCCCACGGCTCGGTTGGGTCCACCATCGGAATTCACCGGGAGTTCTGCGAGATCAAGGAGAAGGTCTGTCTCCCCGATCTCCTTGAACTCCCTGTGGATTCTCGATTCACGTGAACTCCAGTCCCAGGTAGGTCGGCCATGGAACTGACGATGTTGCAGTTCCTCGCGGCGCCGTTCGTCGCGAGCCTGATTCTGACGGGGATACACGCGTATCTTGGCGTGCACGTGGTCGAGCGGGGCGTCATCTTCGTGGACCTGTCGCTCGCCCAGATCGCTGCCCTCGGCGCGACCATGGCGCTGCTGATGCCGATCTCCCTGGGCGATCCGCATGCGCCGGTGGTCTACTGGATCAGCCTGGGCTTCACGTTCATCGGCGCGGCGGTCTTCTCGATGATCCGGACGCGCCGTGCGCGGATCCCGCAGGAAGCGATCATCGGAATCTCGTACGCGGTGGCATCCGCGGCGGCCATCCTCGCGATGAGCAAGTCCACGTCGCAGGCCGAGCACCTCAAGGACATGCTCGTCGGCAACATCATCGCGGTGTCGTGGGACGAAGTGCTGAGAACGGCCGTGCTCTACGGCATCATCGGCGCGTTTCACTATGTGTTCCGCTCGAAGTTCCTGGCGATCTCCATCAACCCCCAACGGGCGGAAGCGGCGGGCATTTCGTTGCGGTTCTGGGACTTTCTCTTTTACGCGTCGTTCGGCTTCGTCGTGACCTCGTCGGTGGCGATCGCGGGCGTGCTCCTCGTGTTCTGTTATCTCATCGTGCCGTCGGTTGCGGCGATGCTCTTCGCCGACCGCATCGGTCCGCGGCTCGCCATCGGCTGGAGCATGGGGACGATTGTGTCAGCGCTGGGTGTTTATCTTTCTCTCGTGCTCGATCTGCCGACAGGCGCCACCATCGTCTGCACGTTCGGGCTGGTGTTGGTCGTGCTGGCGCTCGTACGTCTCATGATTCCCGGCGTGCAAACGCGCGACGTTCGCTACGAAGGCCACGACATGCACGAGAGATTAGCGACGAAGGCCACCAAGGCTTAAGCCACGAAGGCCACGAAGGGCTTAGCCACGAAGGCCACGAAGGTCACGAAGGAAAAACCCGGAAATCTTCGTGTTCTTCGTGTGCTTCGTGGCTAAACGTTTTCGTGCCCTTCGTGGCTGATTCCTCACGCCCTGACCGTATCGAACCGGCGCTCCTCGCCCGGCAGCCGGTCCGACGGCATCAGGTCCAGCCATGTCGGGTATTCCGGTTCGAGACGGCTGACCTCGTCCAGCAGCCGAATCTCTTCGGGTGAGAGCCGCACGTCAGCCGATTTCAGGTTGTCGTCGAGCTGTGCCGGCGTTCGTGCGCCGATGATGACGCTTGTCACGGCGTCACGGCTGAGGAGCCACGCGATGGCCACCTGGGCGATGCTTGCACCGTGATTGGCGGCAATGGTTCGTGCGACGTCAACGATGTCGAACGCTTTTTCCAGATCGATAGGCGGGAAATTGAAGCTCGCGCGTCTGGCGGACGCATCCTTGGCGTCGCGCGTGAACTTGCCCGTGAGAAATCCGCCAGCCAGCGGGCTCCACACCAGCAGTCCAACCCGCTGGTCGGCGAGGAGCGGAACCATCTCCCGTTCCAGCTCGCGGCCCACCAGCGAATAGTAGGACTGCGTGCACTTGAAGCGCTCCAGTCGTTCGGCCCGCGAGATCGACAGCGCCTTCATGAGCTGCCAGGCCATGAGATTCGAACACCCGATGTAGCGGACCTTGCCGGCTCGCACGAGGTCGTCGAGCGCCCGGAGCGTGTCCTCCATCGCCGTCAGCGGATCGAACCGATGGATCTGATAGAGGTCGATGTAGTCGGTCCCCAGCCGCTTCAGGCTCGCCTCGACGGCTTCGACGATATGCAGGCGCGAGAGCCCGACGTCGTTGTGTCCCTTCGCCGTCCGCCCGCGCACCTTTGTCGCGAGCACGACGTGATGGCGACGACCGGCGAGCGCCTTGCCAAGCATCGTTTCCGACTCGCCGGCGGAGTACACGTCGGCCGTGTCGATGAAGTTCACCCCGGCGTCGAGCGAGCGGAGGACGATGGTGTCGACCGTCGGCTGGTCGAGACCGCCGATGACCGCGTACATGCTCCCCTGGCCGCCAAATGTCATGGCGCCGAGGCAGAGCTCCGAAACGAATACGCCCGTGTCAGAAAGCAACCGGTATCTCATGCAGTTCTCCAGTTGAATGACGATTGAGCGTATCACCGATCAAAGGTCAAAGGTCAAAGGTCAAAGGGCAAAGGTCAAAGGTCAAAGGTCAAAGGCTTTTGTAGGCCGCATCTTTGTATGTGTTTAGCGCGCCCCCGCCAGTTGGACGCGAGGAATGACGAGGTCGAGGAACGACTCGCCGCGTTGGGCGCAAGTGGCGGCCACGCTCGTCAGTATCTCCCAGACACGCGCTCCGTCGGGTGTTTTGTTGCCACACGAGAGCTTGCGCGCGATGACGGCGGGCCGCAATTGGCGCTCCGCGAGATTATTGGTGGCCGGGACATTCGCATGGTCCAGGAACGTGAAGAGATGATCCCGTTGTTTGGCCAAGCGTTGCCGCAGCGCCTCCTCAAGCGGAGCGCGCCGGGGGACGGCGAGATATTCGTCGGCCGCGGTCTCCAGTGCGCGACGGGGGAGTCCGTGCCTGTCCGCCGCGGTGCCGGTCTGCTTGAGCGTCATCGCGGCATGCAGCAACTGGTGCCACTGCTCCGCGTAGGGACTCGAGTGCTCGGCACGGACCGCGGCGACGGCCCGCAGATGGTGCGCATAACACTTGTGTTGCGGGCTCGACAGGCCGTCGTACACCGCCAAGCAATCGCTGATGACCACGCCCGGGTACTGCGCCCCCAGGGTGTCGAGCACGACGTTGCGGCCGCGGCCGGGCGCCACGCGGTAGACGGTGGTTCCGGGCGTCGCGAAGACCCACAGCCACCAGCCCGGGCCGCCCACCCACCAACTGGTTTCATCGCCATGCACTGCCGGCCCGGCGCGAATCTGCTGGACCAAGGCCTCGTAGGTCGCCGCGAGGCGGGTCGCCACGCGGGCGAGCGCCTGCGCGAGCCCACCGGGTGTGAGGTCCAGGCCGCAGAGCGCCGCCAGCACCGCACACGTTTTCCGCATGGTCAGGCCGTGATGTTTGTTCAACAGTGCGGCGAGCGCGAGCGCCCGCGGCCCCAGATGCACGCCGGCCGCCCCGATCGCGGTCGACACTTGCAGGGGATGCGTCGAGTGCCCGCGTCGGCGACACCGGGCACAATACCCTGCGTAGGTCGTCAGCCGAGTCACGTGCGGCCGCATGGGCGGGATCTCTTCGATGTATTGCACCCGCGGGTGCACGTCGGTCATCGGCGCGGCGCAGTGCGGACATCTCGTCAACGGCACCTCGACCTCCGCATCCACCCGCGTCGGTTGTCGCCGCGCGACGCCGCGATGGCCCGGATGGCGCCCTGGACGCCGTGGGGTCTGCAGCCGTTTCGTGTCTTTGATCCGAAACGGGGCGGCCGACCGCGCGGTGGTCTTTTCCAGCGTCTCCACGCGCGCGCGCAGGCGTTTGTTCTCGTCATCCACGTCGCGCAGACGCGCTTCGAGCTCCGCGACTCGCTGCTGCAGCACGTCGATCGCCGCGGCCTGCTGCAGGATGATCTCGATCAACCGATCCGGTTGATCGCGCAGCGCTTCAAGTGCTTCACGCAGCGGCTGATCGCTCAACGCGACCAGTTAAGCAGAAGTGTGTAAAAAGTACAAGTACTAACGCGCTAAACACATACGCATCTTTAGATGCGGCCCCGTTAGATGCGCCGGGTCTAAAGACCCGGCCTACGTACGTCTTTCGTACACTAAAAATCGATCTGGACGCTCGGCCGGACATTCATTTGCGATTTCCGGGCCGTCGCCAATGGGGCTAATATGGCGCACCATGCGCAGGCTTCTCCTCGTGCTTGTCGGTTCCGTTGGTGTCATCGGGATCCTCGCGCCGCACGCGTCAACTCAAGCGAATCGGTTGGCCGGGACGTGGAAACTCGTCAGGGTCGAACGGCTCGGCCCCAAAGGCGACATTCTGCCCGCGCCGGCGGCGCCCGCGTTCGGCAGCCCCAACCCCGTCGGGGTCCTCATGTACGACCCGAACGGTTATATGGGCGTGACGATCAT